>JBHHXR010000008.1:0-32141 GCA_046757205.1 Paracoccaceae bacterium | reverse complement strand
TCGTGGCGCGCCTATCGCCGCGCGCTGGGCGCGGAAGGCGCGCCGGACGGGACCTTCAGGGCGTTCGACGAGAGCCGGCTGAAACTGACGTTGGGCCATCAGCTTGCGCCGGCTGCCCTGTTGTTGGCCGGGCTGCTGACCGGCGCCCTGCTGCCGGTGTTCCTGGCGGTTGCGTCGTTGATGGTCGTGGCCAGCGGCTGGGCGTTCAAATACACGCTGATTACCCGCGCCGCCTTCAACCAGGGCTACGCCATCAACCGCATGCCGGCGCGAGGCGCCGGTGACCCCGCTGCGGGCATCAAGCCGGGATGGACCGTGGCATGAACCTGTCGCAGAGCAGCCGGAAGACCTTCGAGCAGGGCGTCTCGGGCATGGAACGTTCGTTCGCCCGCGAGGTGGAAAAACTCACGCTCGGCAACGGCGAGGTGTTCGAGGGCGAGGCCATCCTTGCCGTCACCAAGGCGCTGCTGCAAGCGGGCGTGGCCTATGTCGGCGGCTACCCCGGCGCGCCGGTATCGCATCTCATGGACGTGCTGGCCGAGGCCCGCAGGCCGGTGCTGGAGCCGATGGGCATCACCTTCGAGCAATCGGCCAGCGAGGCCGGGGCGGCGGCGCTGCTTGGCGCCTCGATCCACTATCCCCTTCGCGGCGCGGTGACGTGGAAATCCATCGTCGGCACCAATGTCGCGTCCGACGCTTTGTCCAATCTGGCCTCCGCCGGGGTCACCGGCGGCGCGGTCATCATCGTCGGCGAGGACTACGGCGAGGGCGCCAGCGTGATTCAGGAACGCACCCACGCAACGGCGCTGAAATCTTCGATGCCGCTGCTCGATCCGCGGTATGACATGGAGCGGCTGGTCGATCTCACCGAACTGGCGTTTGGCCTTTCGGAAGCGGCGCGGTTGCCGGTCATTATCAGCCTGCGTATCCGGGCGGCGCACATGACCGGGTCTTTCGTATGCAAGGATAACGTGACGCCGGAATTCGGCGCGGGCCGTCCGCTGCCCGGGGCGATACAGGACTACGACCGCATCGTCCTGCCGCCCTCGACCTACGCCCACGAACGCGACAAGGTGGAAAACCGGCTTCCGGCGGCCCGCAGGTTCATCACCGACAACGACCTCAACGAAATCCATCCGGGCAGCCGCGCGGAGATCGGCATCATTCTGCAGGGCGGCACCTATGGAACGGTACTGCGGGCGCTGAACCTTTTCGGGGCAGCAGATGCCTTCGGCGCCACGCCGGTGCCGCTGATGGTGCTCAATGTCATTCACCCGCTGGTGCCCGATCAGATAGCCGGGTTCCTGCGCGGCAGGAAATCCGTGCTGGTGGTCGAAGAGGGCAACCCGGCCTTCATCGAAAAGGAAATCCGCGAGATCGCCCAGAAAACCGGCCTCGATTGCGCCATTCACGGCAAGGACATACTGCCGCCGGCCGGCGAATACACGCTCGACGTGGTGCGCGAAGGGGTCGGCGCCTTTCTGGTTGCCGAAGACACGGTCAAGGGCGGCTTGGGCGCTCAGGCCGCCCGCGCCCTGAAAAAGGTCCGCAAGGCCCGCGAAAAGGCCGCGCGTGAACTGGCCGTTCAGGCGCCGCCGCGCCCGCCGGGGTTCTGCACCGGGTGCCCGGAACGCCCGGTATTCACCGCGCTGCAACTGCTGCAACGTGAGCGCGGCAAGATGCACATATCCTCGGATATCGGCTGCAGCACTTTTTCCACCCTGCCGCCCTTCAACACCGGATCCACCGTGCTCGGCTACGGCATGAGTCTGGCTTCGGGCGGTGCCGTCGGCCCGCCCCTGGGCCAGCCCGGCGTGGCGGTGATGGGCGACGGCGGGTTCTGGCATAACGGGCTGGTGAGCGGAGCGGTCAATGCGCAGTGGAACGGCCACGACTCGGTTCTGGTAGTGCTTGAAAACGGCTATGCCTCGGCCACCGGCCAGCAGCACGTGCCGTCGACCGGCTCCACTCCGTGGGGACGGCGCGTCAAGATTTCGATCGGGAAAACCCTGAGGGCGGTCGGCGTGCGGTGGCTGAAGCGCGTTGACGCCTACGACGTCAAGGGCACCTTGAAGACCCTGCGCGCCGCCTTCGACGCGCCGGACAAGGGCTTGCGCGTCGTGCTTTCCGACAGCGAATGCATGCTGGCCCGGCAGCGGCGCGAGAAACGTCTTGCGGCCGAACGTCTCAAGGCAGGGAAACCGGTGGTCAGAGCGCGGTTCGGCGTAGACGAGGAGGTATGCAGCGGCGATCATTCCTGCATGCGCATGTCGGGCTGTCCGTCGCTGACGCTGCGCTGCGGGCACGACCCCCTTCGCGACGGCCCGGCGGCGATGGTCGACGCCACCTGCGTGGCCTGCGGGCTGTGCGGTGAAGCGGCCCACGCCGCGACGCTGTGCCCGTCATTCTACCGGGCCAGCGCGGTGATCAATGCCGGGCCGGTACGAAGGTTAAGGGCGCGGATATCGGCGAGGCTTCTGGCCGCCATGGGGGCATCATGAGCACCGATCGGCCGATTTGCGTGCTGGTAGCGGCGCTCGGCGGGCAGGGCGGCGGCGTGCTCGCCGACTGGCTGGTCGCCGCCGCCCGGCTCGACGGCCTGCAGGCGCAGGCGACGTCGATTCCCGGCGTCGCCCAGCGAACCGGTGCCACAACCTATTATTTCGAGGTTTACCCTCAACGCGGCCTTTCCGGCCGCCCGGTGTTCTCGATCTACCCCGCGTCGGGCGCGGTTGACCTGCTGGTGTCGTTCGAACCGATGGAAGCGGCGCGCGCCCTGTCCGGCGGACTGGTCGGGCCGGAAACCACGGTAATCACCGCGCGTGACCGGGTTTTCTCCACGGCCGAGAAGATCAAGCCGGGCGACGGCACGGTGTCGGCCGCGCCGGTGCTCGATGCACTGCGAAGCTGCGCCGCAACCATGAGCGCGGTAGACATGGGCCGCCTCGCCCAGGGCGCCGGATGCCACCCCAACGCGGTGATGTACGGCGCCATGGTCGCCAGCGGCGTTCTGCCCATGCGGCTGGAGAGTTGCAGCGAGGCTATCACCCTCTCCGGCGTGGCGGTCGAGCGCAACCTCGCGGGTTTCGAGGCGGGAATGACAGCACGCAATTCCCCGGCCGACGCGGAAACCGCGCCGAAGGCCGCCTTCAGACCTGCGCCGGACGCTTTCGCAAGCGCCGTGGCCGCCCTGCCCGCACCCGTGCGGCGCATGGCTGGCCACGCGGCGGCGCATCTTCTGGACTATCAGGGACCGGCCTACGCCGAACGGTATTTCAGGCGACTGGAAAGCATCGTTGCGCTGGACAGCGCCACACAGGACCATCGCCTGTCGGTGCTGGTGGCGCGCCGCCTGGCCGCCTGGATGGCGTTCGAGGACGTGATCCGGGTGGCGGCGCTGAAAACCCGGCCCGGACGGCTGGCGCGCATTCGCGGCGAGCTTGGCGTCGGCGACGAGGCGCCGCTGGCAGTGCACGATTATCTCAGGCCCGGGCGGGAAGAGATGCAAGGCATCCTGCCGGCGTGGCTCGGCAAGCTGCTGCCCGCCCCCCACGACGGGAAATTCGGCACTGGTCTGGCGTTGAAGCTCCCGACGTCCAGTCCGCTTGGCTGGCTGACTCTGCGGCTGCTTGCGGCACTCAGGCCGTGGCGCCGGTTCACGGCGCGATTCAAGCACGAACAGGAGATGATCGAACGCTGGCTGCAGGCCATCGGCGAGGCCGCGGCGGCGGATTACGAACTGGCCTGCCGGTCCGCCGATCTGGCGGTCTGGGTCCGCGGCTACGGCGACACCCGCCGTCGCGGCATGAGGCGCCTGAGCGAACTCCTCGCCGGTTGGTCGCAGCGCGTGACGCGCGACCGGGCAGGCCTGAACGATGCTGTCGGCAAATCCTTGGTGGCAGCATATTCCGATCCAGACACGGAGGTGGCACAATGAATTCTCCCGCATCAAAGGCCGCGGCCAAGGCCCCGGATTTCATGTATGATCGTCAGGCGGAAACCATGCCGCGCGCTGCTCTGCGCGACCTGCAAACCGAACGGCTGCGCTGGACACTGAACCGGGCGTACGAGAATGTGCCGCATTATCGCCGGTCGTTCGACGCGTCGGGCGTCAGGCCGGACCGCCTTAAATCGACGGCCGATCTCAGGCACTTTCCGTTCACCCTGAAAACCGACCTGCGCGAAAACTATCCCTTCGCGATGTTTGCGTCGCCACATGGCGAACTGCGCCGGTTGCATGCTTCTTCGGGGACCACCGGAAAACCCACGGTTGTCGGGTACAGCTCGGGCGATATCGACAACTGGTCCGACCTGATGGCGCGCTCGATGGCGGCGGCCGGGGCGAGACCGGGCGACGTTGTACACAATGCCTATGGCTATGGCCTGTTTACCGGCGGGTTGGGCGCGCATTACGGGGCGGAGCGGCTGGGTTGCATCGTCGTTCCGGTGTCCGGCGGCGGCACCGAACGCCAGGTCGTGTTGCTGAAGGATTTTGCCGCCGACATTCTGTGCGCGACGCCGTCCTATGCGCTCAACATTGCCGAAGTGGCCGCGAAGCAGGGTACAGACATCCGTGCGCTTCCGGTCCGGCGCGGGATTTTCGGCGCCGAACCGTGGAGCGAGGAAATGCGCGGCGAACTGGACCGGCAGCTTGGCATAACGTCGGTCGACATTTACGGCCTGTCGGAAATCATGGGGCCGGGCGTGGCCTGTGAATGCGATACGGCGCGCGCCGGCTTGCACGGCTGGGAAGACCACTTCCTGTTCGAAGTCATCGACCCGGAAACGCTGGAGCCTGCGGCGATGGGTGAACCCGGCGAACTGGTGATAACCACACTGACCAAGAGCGCTCTGCCGATGATACGCTACCGCACCCGCGACATCACCCGCCTGACCGACGAGCCATGCAAATGCGGACGCACGCATGTGCGGATTCTGCGGGTGACGGGCCGCGACGACGACATGCTGATAATTCGTGGGGTGAATGTCTACCCGAGCCAGATCGAGTCGGTTCTAATCGGAATCGACGGGCTGTCACCGCACTACCAGATCCTGCTTGGCAGGGACGGCGCCCTCGACACCATGGCCCTGGACGTTGAAATCGGCCCGGACGAGCCCGCCGGCGATGACGATCTTGCCACCAAGGCTGGCGAGGTGCGCCACCACGTCAAGTCGATCATCGGCGTCACCTGCGAGGTCAACATCAAGCGGCCCGGCGAATTGCCGCGCTCGCAGGGCAAGGCCGTCCGTGTTCGCGATTTGCGCAAGCAAACCTGAGCGTTCACGGTAGCCCTGACAAATCCGCACGTCAGGTTCTTTATGTTGATTAAAAACATGTATTAAGGTACGCTTATGCGTAATTATATCCGGAAAAAAACCGATATCAGCAACGGGAGGAACCGATGAAACTGATGGACCACTTGAAGATTACCGCCTTGGCGTTCGCCACCACGGCGCTTGCAGCGCTCGCCGTGCCTGCAATGGCCGATATCAAGATCGGCAGCACCCTGGCCCAGACCGGTCCGGCGTCGTTCCTGGGCGATCCCGAAGCCAAGACGCTGCAGATGCTGGTCGACGAAATCAACGCCAGGGGCGGCATCAACGGCGAGAAGATCGAACTGATCATGTATGACGACGGTGCCGACCCCAACAAGGCGCGCACTTTCGCCAGCCGCCTGGTCGAGGATGACGAAGTGGTCGCGGTGATCGCCGGTTCCACCACCGGCGCCACCATGGCGATGATCCCGGTGTTCGAGGAGGCCGGTATTCCCTTCATCTCGCTCGCCGGGGCCGTGGTCATCATCGATCCGGTGAAGAAATGGGTGTTCAAGACGCCGCATACCGACGCCATGGCCTGCGCCAAGATATTCGAGGACATGAAGGCGCGCGGCATTTCCAAGGTCGGCATGATCTCGGGCGGCGGCGGCTTCGGCAAGTCGATGCGCGCCCAGTGCAGCGGCCTCGCCGGCAAGTACGGCATCGACGTCATCGCCGACGAGACCTACGGGCCGAAAGACGCCGACATGACGCCGCAGCTAACCAAGATCGCCAACACCGACGGCCTTCAGGCGGTGCTGAACCCCGGATTCGGGCAAGGCCCGGCGATCGTCACGCGCAACTTCCGGCAACTCAACATCAACGTGCCGCTCTACCAGTCGCACGGTGTCGCTTCGAAGAGCTTCATCGATCTTGCCGGCGACGCGGCGGAAGGTGTACGTCTGCCTGCCGCGGCGCTTCTGGTTGCCGACACGCTGCCGGATGACGACCCGCAGAAACCGGTGGTGGTCGGCTACCGCGATGCCTACGAGGCGGCGACAGGCCAGCCGGTTTCCACCTTCGGCGGCCATGCCTACGACGCCTTCAAGATGATGGTGGCGGCGATCGAGCGCGCCGGTTCCGCCGATCCGGCGGCCATCCGCGACGAGATCGAGAAGACCGCCGGTTTCATCGGCACCGCCGGTGAAGTGAACATGTCGGCGGACGACCATCTCGGCCTTGACCTCAGCGCCTTCCGGATGCTTGAGATCAGGAACGGCGACTGGACCATCGTCAAGTAACTCTGCCAGGCGGGGCGCTTGCTGCGCGCCCCGCCACTTCACAAGGCCCACGCACCCCCGGCCAGTTGGCACGGCTGCGGAGGATACCATGTCCGAACTGCTGCAGTTCCTGTTTTCCGGGGTCACCGTGGGCGCGGTCTATGCCCTCGTGGCCCTCGGTTTCACCATTGTCTACAACGCCTCCGACGTTATCAACTTTTCTCAGGGCGAGTTCGTGATGCTGGGCGGCATGAGCACCGTCTTCCTGTTCGATGCCGGTATCCCGCTGCTGCCGGCCGCGACCGCAGCGATCATCATCGCCTGCGTCGTCGGTATCGCACTCAACAAACTGGCAATCGAACGCGCCCGCGGGGCCTCGGTGGTCACCCTGATCATCATTACGATCGGCGCCTCGATATTCCTGCGTGGCGGGGCGCAGATCGTATTCGACAAGCAGATCCACCGGTTCCCCAGTTTCTCAGGCGACGATCCGTTCGTGATCGCGGGAGCAACGATCCTGCCGCAGAGCCTGTGGATCATCTTCGGTGCGCTGGCGATCTTTGCCGGGCTCTATTTCTTCTTCGTGCGCACCTTGACGGGCAAGGCGGTTCTGGCGACATCGAACAACAGGCTGGCGGCCAGGCTGGTGGGCGTGAACACCAACTTCGTGATGACGCTCAGCTTCGCCCTGTCGGCTGCGATCGGCGCCTTCGCCGGGGTGCTGGTGACACCGATCACGCTGACCAGCTACGACGTCGGCATCGCGTTGGCGCTGAAAGGCTTTGCCGCCGCCATGCTGGGCGGCATGGGCAGCCCGCTCGGCGCATTTGTCGGCGGATTGCTGGTCGGTCTTATCGAGGCGTTGACCGCCGGTTACATCAACTCCGACTACAAGGATGCAGCGGCCTTCATCGTCATTCTGGCAGTGTTGTTCGTCATGCCGAACGGCATCTTCGGCCGCTCGTCGCTCGACAGGGTCTGACAAGTGCGAGCCCTGTCTCCGAAATACGCGACACTTTTCGCGTTGATCGCGCTGATCGTGGTTGCCCCGCTGTTTTTCCCAAGTTCGTTCTACTACCGGATCGGCGCGCTGATCTTCATCAACGGGCTGGCGGTGATCGGCCTCGTGGTGCTGGTCGGCTATGCCGGACAGGTAAGTCTGGGCCATGCCGGATTTGCGGGTATCGGTGCTTATGCCTGCGCTCTCGGACCCATCCATCTGGGCCTGCCGCCGGTTCTCAGCCTGGTCTTCGGCGCCGTCCTTTCCGGTGGCATCGCCTGGATCGTCGGCAGGCCGATCCTTCGCCTGCGCGGGCATTACCTGGCGGTGGCGACCCTCGGTTTCGGGATCCTGATCTACATGGTGCTGAACAACGAGGCGCAGCTTACCGGCGGGCCGGACGGCATGCCGGTGCAGGATCTGGGCCTGCGCGGCCTGCTGAAATCGGCGGGCTTCACGATCAAGGCGTCCATATTGTGGTATTGGCTCGCGGCTCTGGTCATGCTGGCGGGCGCGCTTCTGGCGCTGAACCTCCATGACAGCGCCACCGGCCGGGCGCTGCGTTCGCTGCACGATTCGGAAGTGGCGGCCCGCACGGTCGGCGTCGATGTCGCCAGATACAAACTGACCGCCTTCGTGATCTCGGCCGTCTACGCCTCGGTGGCCGGCTCGCAGATCGCGCTGATGAACAAGTTCGTCTCGCCCGACATTTCCGGCTTCCTGCACTCGATCGAATTGCTGACGATGACGGTGCTGGGCGGCGCGGGCGTTGTATTCGGAGCTGTGATCGGCGTCGCGATCCTGACCTCGCTGCCGCAGGTTCTGACCGTGCTGGAGGACTTTGAGCACATCGTGCTGGGGCTGGTCATGATGCTGGTGATGATCTTCATGCGCGAGGGTCTGGTCCCCAGCCTCGCCAGACTCGTGCGGCGGAGGGGAAAATGACCCTTCTTTCGGTCGAGGGAATAGGCATCGATTTCGGCGGGCTGACAGCCGTCGACAACGTTGGGTTTTCGGTTCGGCCCGGAGAGATCGTTTCGGTCATAGGCCCCAACGGTGCCGGCAAGACGACGCTGTTCAACATGATCTCCGGCCTCTACGTCCCCAGCCGCGGCAGAGTGAAACTTGCGGGCGACGACGTCACCGCGATGGCACCCCACCATCTTGCCGCGCTGGGTCTGTCGCGGACTTTCCAGAACCTGCAGATTTTCCTGCAGATGAGCGTGCTGGAAAACGTCATGGCGGGGTGTCATCTGGCCGAGGGCAACCACATCGTCACCGATCTTCTCGGTCTTCCCGCCGCGCGCCGCAGGACCCGGCAGTCCGAAACCCGGGCGCATGACCTGCTCGCGCGCGTCGGGCTTGAACGCAGCGCATGGCAGGAGGCCTCGGCGCTCTCCTACGGCGCGTTGAAACGGCTGGAGATCGCCCGGGCATTGGCTGTCGAGCCCCGGCTCCTGCTGCTCGACGAGCCGGCCGCGGGCTGCAACGCCGTCGAGACCGAGGAGATCAACCGCCTGATCGAACGGATCGCGAGGGAAGGTGTCGCCATCCTGCTGGTCGAGCATGACATGAAGCTGGTGATGAAAGTATCCAACCACATCGTGGTGCTGGATCACGGCGAGAAGATCACCGAAGGCACGCCCGAAGATGTGGCGCGAAACCCCAGGGTGATCGAGGCCTATCTCGGTACCGGTGGCGGAAAGGGGGCAAACCATGCTCTCGGTTGAAGGGCTGCGCAGCCGGTACGGCCGGATCGAGGTACTGCACGGCCTGGATCTGGAAGTGAAGTCGGGCGAGATCGTCACCGTGGTCGGGGCCAACGGCGCCGGCAAGACGACGCTGCTGCACTGCCTCTCCGGCGTGCAACCGGTCGTCGCCGGAACCATAGTGTTCCGCGGCGAGGACATCTCGCGCCTGGCCGCCCACCGGCGCGTGGCGGCCGGGCTTGCTCAGTCTCCGGAGGGGCGGCAGATCTTCACCAACCTGTCGGTCGAGGAAAACCTCCGCCTCGGGGCATATCTCTACTCCGACGATCGCGTGGACCGGGACATGGAAGAGGCTTTCGCCATGTTCCCGGACCTGAAGAAGAAGCGCAACCTGTCCGCCGGCGAGCTTTCCGGCGGACAGCAACAGATGCTGGCTATCGCCCGCGCCCTGATGTGCCGTCCGAGCTGCCTGTTGCTCGACGAACCCAGCATGGGGCTTGCGCCGATCCTCGTCGACCAGATCCTCGATGCAGTGAAGAACCTGCGCAGCCTCGACGTCACGGCGCTGCTGGTCGAACAGAACGCCTTCGCGGCGCTGTCGATCGCCGATCGGGGCTACGTGATGGAAACCGGGCGAATAGCGATGTCCGGGCCGGCCGACGAACTGATCGCCGACGAACGCATACGCCAGGCCTATCTCGGCATCTGAATCACCGCATTGCCCGGAGCGCGATCACACGCCCAGCCACCGGGTCTGAAGGTCACGATCACCGCGCAGCCCCGCCGGGTCGCCCTTCCACGCGACCTTGCCTCGCCCGATGATACAGATGTCGTCGGCAAGGCTGGTCGCAAAGCCGAAATTCTGCTCCACCAGAACCATGGTCAGCCCCTCGCCCTTCAATTCCAGGAGCTTGTCGTGGATCTGCTTGATGATGATCGGGGCAAGGCCTTCGGTCGGCTCGTCCAGGACCAGCACCCGCGGGTTCATCAGGAGGGCGCGGCCGATGGCCAGCATCTGCTGTTCGCCACCCGAAAGCTGGTTGCCGCCGTTTTTCAGCCTTTCGCCGAGCCCGGGGAAGAAATCCAGCACCCTGTCCAGCGTCCAGCGCCGCTCGCCAGATGGTTTCAGCCTGGCCGCCAGTTCAAGATTTTCCTGAACCGTGAGAGAGGCGAAAATGTCGCGCGTCTCCGGCACATAGGCAATGCCCATACGGGCGATCTCGGACGGCGTGCGTCCGGTGATTTCCTCACCGTCCAGCGAGATCGACCCCTTCGTTGCCGGAAGCAGGGCCATGATCGACTTCAGGGTCGTGGTCTTTCCCGCACCGTTGCGCCCGAGGATGGCAAACACCCGCCCCTGCGCCGCGTGGAAATCGAGGCCATGGATGATCTGCGTCTCGCCATAGCCGGTATGCAGATCGCGGACCTCAAGCACGGGCGCTCCAATCTCCAAGGTAGATCTCGTTCACCAGCGGGCTCGCCCGGGTCTCGTCCGGTGTGCCTTCAAAGACGACGCTGCCATAGTTGAGCACCGTGATGCGGTCGGCAACGTCAAACGCAAGGTCCATGTCGTGTTCGATGATCAGGACGGTCAGATCTCTCGGCAGCGACGTCAGCAGATCGTGAAACGCCTCGATCATGCCGGGGCCGACACCCGAGGTCGGCTCGTCCATCAGCAGTACTTTCGGCCGGTTGGCCAGCGCCAGACCGACTTCCAGTTGCCGCCGGTTGCCATAGGAGGCGTTCCTGACCGGCGTATCGAGAAGGTCCGCGAGACCAACCTGGGCCGCGACATCCGCGACCACCCGTTGCAGCGAAGGATCGCGATGGGTATCGCGAAACAGTGACCCGGACAAATCCATGGCAGCCGCCGCTGCGAGCGCCAGGTTCTCGCCGATCTTCAGGCGCTCGAACAGATTGTTCTTCTGGTAGCTGCGCGCCAGCCCCAGGCGCGCGCGCGCCTCGACCGGAAGCGACGTCACCGATTCCCCGTCGACCAGAATATCACCGGCGTCCGGCTTCAGATCACCGGTGAGAAGATTGAACAAGGTGGTCTTGCCGGCTCCGTTTGGTCCGAGGATGACGCGTCTTTCGCCTTCTTCAAGGCGAATTGAAACATCATCCGCGACCACCAGAGAGCCGAACGATTTCCGCAGACCGACGACTTCAAGCATCGGAACCCGCTCCGGATGCGGGCGTTGCCCTGACCCGCCGTGCCCTCAGAAGCTCCTCGATCCCGCCGTAGATACCGCGCCCGCCTGCCATGACGGTTACGATCAGAACCAGGCCGATGATGATGTGCCAGTAGTTTGTGTAGTCGCTGATTTCGTGCTTGAGAAAGACCAGCACGACGGCACCGACCACCGGCCCGACCAGGGTGCCCAGTCCGCCGAGAATGACGACAATCAGCACTTCACCCGATACCGTCCAGACAATCAGGTCAGGCGAAACAAACATCGTCTGCTGGGCCGCCAGCGCGCCCGACAGTCCTGCCAGGGCGCCCGAAAGACCGAAGGCAATGGCCTTGAATT
Organism: Paracoccaceae bacterium; assembly: GCA_046757205.1. Taxonomy (GTDB): domain Bacteria; phylum Pseudomonadota; class Alphaproteobacteria; order Rhodobacterales; family Rhodobacteraceae; genus JBHHXR01. Next base: position 20,365 of record JBHHXR010000008.1, on the reverse strand, counting down.
TCCACACGCTGGTGCCAAGCGCCCGCATCCGGTCTTCGTTTTCATGAATGCCGGACAGCGTGCGCCCAAAGGCCGAACGAAGAATCCATGCGGCCAGCGTGTAAGTCAGCCCGACACAAAAGATGCTGAAAATCGCAAACTGAACCCCGTCGTTCAGATCAATACCTACGGCTGACAGGTCCAGCCGGGCGAGGCCCCACATCCCATCGTCGCCGCCGAGCGTCTCGGAATCGAAAATCAGCACATAGACCATCTGCCCGAAGGCCAGCGTCGCCATGATGAAAAATATGCCGCGGGTGCGCGAGGTGACGGCACCGACGGCAAATCCGAAAGTACCGGCCAGCACGATGGCGGCCAGCAATCCCAGGGCCGGTGTGCCCCCCAGCAGCACGTTCACGACGGCAAACGAATAGGCGCCGATGCCAAAAATCGAGCCATGACAAAGCGACACCATGCCGCCGTAACCGGCGACCATGTCAAGACTGACCGCCAGGATGGCCAGGATTGCAACCTCGACCACCAGTTCGCGGCCGAAATAGCTGCCGGTAATCGTGTAGACGGACAGCCCGGCGAGGACGGCAATCATCGTTACGGTCTTGGTCGGCGTTTGTTCGAACATCTACGCTAGCTCCGTGCCGGAAACAGTCCGGCCGGACGGAATATCAGCACCCCCGCCAGCAAAGCGTAGACAAGAACCGCCGCAACCTGCGGCGCAAGCACGGCTCCGAACGTCTCGATGAAACCGACAAGCAGGGAACCGGCCACCGCGCCTTTCAGGCTTCCGAGCCCGCCGATCACCACCACGATCAGCGTTGGAATGAGAATCTGCGTCCCCATGTCCGGCGTCGCCGAGAAGACCGGCGCGGCGACCGCCCCGGCAATGCCCGCAAGCGCGCATCCGACACAGAACACCATGAAGAAGACCCTTTCAACGTTGATGCCAAGGCACGCCGCCATGTTGTCATTGTCCACCCCGGCGCGGATCATCGCGCCGATTTGCGTAAGCGACAGTATGAGATGCAGCACCAGCAGCACGAACAGCCCCAGCGCGATGATGAACAGCCGGTAGGCGGAATAGGTAATGCCGAAAAACTCGACCGGGCCGGCAAACAGCTCCGGCTGTTCGACACCGAGCGCGACGTCGCCCCAGAAAATCCGGAAAATGTCGAGGAAAACAAAGATCAGCCCGAATGTGATCAGGACCTGGTTCATCGGCCCTGCGAGGCGCATGCGCCGGATCAGCCCGAGATAGAGCGCCACGCCGACCAGCGCCACCGCAAGCGGCGCAACCAGAAATCCGGCCCAGAACGATCCGGTGATCCGGACCACGCTGAAACTGACATACGCCCCCAGTGCGTACAGCGCGCCGTGCGCCAGGTTAACGAAATGCAACAGGCCGAAAATGACCGTCAGCCCGACCGACAGCAGAAACAGCAGCATGGAAAGCTGGAGGCCGTGCAGAACCTGCACGGTCCAGAAGGCGGCAATGTCGGTCATTCCAGCAAACTGTTACCGGTCCCTGCGGCGGCCCGGACCGGGGTCCGGACCGCCGCCATGTGATGGTTTCCGCCTAAAGGTTACAGCCGTTCGGCGCATCGGTAACGTTGTCGATCTTGCCTATGACCTTCTGGGTCAGGCCGCCCTCCCCGGCGACGGTCTCGAAGACATAGATGTTCTGCACCACGTTATTGGTCGCGGGGTCGATCTGCAACGGTCCGCGCGGGCCGGTATAGTTCACCTTGGCGAGCGCCGCGGCGATCGAAGCCCGATCGGTGGCGCCGGCTTTCATGGCCTCGACCAGTACCCGCCCGGAATCATACCCCTGAGCGGCGAATTCCGACGGAACCTTGCCTGTCGCTTCCTGGAACGCCGCGACAAACGCCTTGTTCTCGGGCGTGTCGAGGGTGGGCACATAGTGCAGTGACGTGACGATGCCCTCGGCGGCCGGACCCTCGGCGTTCACGTAGAGCGGCGAGGTCAGGAAACCGGAACCGTAGAGCGGCACATTGTCCTTGATGCCGAGCGATGCGTACTGCTTCACGAAGGAGATCGCCTCGCCGCCGGCATAGAATACGAAGATCGCGTCCGGGTTGGCAGCGCTCGCCTTGGTCAGGTAGGGACCGAAATCCTTGGTCTTGCGGAAAGGCGTGAAGTCGGAACCGACGATCTCGCCGCCGGCCGCCTTGAAGGCTTCCGAGAAGGCGTCGATCATCTGATGGCCCGCCGCATAGTCCGGCCCGAGCGTATACACCTTGCGCACGCCGTTATCGTACATCCATTTCCCCATGGGGCGGTTTATCTGGGCGTTGGAAAACGATACCCGGACGACATACTTGCTGCACCGCTTGCCGGTTGCGTCGACGTTGCCGGCATTGGCGACAATGAGCGGAACCTTCGAGCCGTCCACGAAGTCGCGCACGGCGCCGAGAACGCCGGACGATACGATGCCGACTATGACGTCGACCTCATCTTCAAGGACCAGCTTTCGCGCCTTCGCCAGCCCCACGGGCGGCTTGACCTCGGTGTCTTCCCTGACGACCTCAATATCGCCCGCCATCCCCGATTCCTCGAGCGCAAGCATGAAGCCGGCATCGATTTCGTTGCCAAGCGCGGCGTAGACACCGACGTAGGGCAGCAAGAGCCCGACCTTAATGTCAGCGGCGTTCACGGAACCCGCCGTCACTGCGATGGCGCACGCGGCCACGGCTGCCCGCGCAGCAAGCGGCCTCAGTTTTTCCAACATGTTTTCCTCCCGATTTCATTGCCCCAACCGGGGCGTTCTTTGGACATCGATCTAGCAGCAAAGAGCACTTTGTGCATAATAATGCCTACGAATCGCTTTGGCGAACCGTGTAATTACAAAAATAGCAGATTCCGCGCGCAATAAAAGTTGTTCCACTGATGCATGATATCGCATCACTTGGCCTCGCGGCCTGTATGTGGAACCGGGAGGGCAAGATGGCAAAGACCGAGTTTCTGGAGATTCTTCAAGAGGTTTCAGACAGCATAGAAGGCCAGCCGCTGGACAACGACCTGGAACAGTTTCTCAACGAGAATTTCCCGCCGGACGACGCGAAGTTCGCACGCCTCAGCAGGCTGTGCGATGAGGGAGAGGCCGATGGCTGGCTGGTTGAACGGGAGGCCGGTGGCATCAAGTTCGGGCGGGCGGTAAAACCGGGAAACGAAGCGGGCCGGTTCAGCGTGGATGTCGTGCGCATGAAGGATGTCGTGGGGCCGCACCACATCCACACCACAGGCGAAATCGGCGCTATCATGCCGATTTCGGGCAACCCCCGGTTCGATGGAAAGCCCAAGGGCTGGTACGTCTACCCGCCGGGCTCGGACCACAACCCGACGGTCACGGGCGGCGATGCCTATGTCCTCTACATGCTGCCGGAAGGAATGATCGAATTCACCGGCAAATGAACCGTTGGAAGACGTTGCAACCTGCCGCGAAATGGCCGGTCCGGCCATAGCGCGGTGGTGAGAACAGTCATGAAGTGGCAACCCGACACATCGCTGTCGATCAGCATAGACGGCGTCCGGCTGGAAGCACGTTGCTGGGGCCCCGCCCCCCGCGATTCACCGAGCATCGTACTATTGCACGAAGGCCTCGGTTCGGTCGGGCTGTGGAAGGATTTCCCCCGCGATCTCGCCAGGCGAACCGGGCACGGCGTATTCGCGCATTCGCGCGCCGGATACGGAAACTCGGATCCGGCCGCCCTGCCCCGCCCGCTGGATTACATGACGCGCGAGGCGCTGGACGTTCTGCCCAAGTTGCTTGACGGAATAGGGTTCAGGAACGGCATCCTGCTCGGCCACAGCGACGGCGCATCGATTGCAACCATCTACGCGGGCAGCGTCCAGGACTTCCGGGTTCGCGGACTGTGCCTGATCTCGCCGCATTTCTTCACCGAGCCGCATGGGCTGGCCTCCATCGCGGAAGCGAAAACCGCATACGAGGAGGACAGCAAGTTCCGCGTCCGGCTGGCCAGACGGCACGCCGACCCGGAAAACGCGTTTCGCGGCTGGAACGACGCCTGGCTCGATCCGGGTTTCGAGGCCTGGAACATCGAAGAAACCATTCCCTATGTCAGGGTTCCGGTCCTCGTCATCCAGGGACGCGACGATCAATACGGAACCATGGCGCAGATCGAAGCCCTCGGGAACGGCCTCCATTCGCCGCTCGATGTGGAAGTTTTTGACGGCTGCCGGCATTCGCCGCATATCGAGAAACCGAGGGAGACGCTGGCGGCCGTCAGCGAGTTTGTCGCGCGCCTCGATCGCATCGAGGCAGCGAAAGCAGAGACCGGCTGATGCCCGGGAATTGGCGTGCCAAATTATGGTTGTGCATTATAACGCATATTTCTGTTTGTTGCGATTTATTCGGTAACCTTTTGTTTACGTTGCGTTTTGAATAATCTCACGCATCGAAATCATGACTTGGATTGTTGGTGATAGTGAATTATCATGCATGTAACGACCGATCAGGGGAACTCTACCGTATGACCAGGCGAATTGACTTTCAGACCAATCCGTCGCGGTACCGGCACTGGCGGGTTGAATACGACGGCGCCGTCGCTACCCTTTACATGGACGTTGACGAACACGGCGGGCTGTTCGATGGCTACCAGTTGAAGCTGAACTCGTACGACCTCGGCGTCGATATCGAACTGGCCGACATAGTCCAGCGCATGCGCTTCGAGCATCCTGAAATTCGTGCGGTCATCCTGCGTTCGGGCAAGGACAACGTTTTCTGCGCCGGAGCGAACATCCGCATGCTGGGCGGCGCCTCCCACGCCCACAAGGTCAACTTCTGCAAATTCACCAACGAGACGCGCAACACCCTTGAAGCGGCGGGCAGGGAATCCGGCCAGCACTACATCTGTGCCGTGAAAGGAGCCTGCGCCGGCGGCGGTTACGAACTGGCGCTCGCGTGCGACCATATCATCCTGACCGACGACGGGTTATCCAGCGTGGCCCTGCCTGAGGTACCCCTGTTGGCTGTCCTGCCCGGCACCGGCGGGCTGACGCGCGTGACGGACAAGAGAAAGGTGCGCCGCGACCTGGCGGACGTTTTCTGCTCCATCGAGGAAGGCGTCAGGGGTGCCCGCGCGCGCGACTGGCGGCTGGTCGACGAAGTGGTTCCGAACTCCCGCTTCGACGAGAGCGTCGCCGAGAGGGCCGGGGAATTCGCTGCCCGCTCAACGCGCCCGTCAGAGGTCAGGGGTATTCCGCTGACGCCCCTGGAGCGAACCTTCGGCGACGACGGCTCGGTGAGCTATTCCTGCGTCGAAGTCAGCGTTGACCGTAAGGACGGCGTTGCCACGATCACGATTTCCGGGCCCGAAGGAAGCGCCCCAACCTCGGCGAAGGCCCTGCACGAAGAAGGGGCCAAAACCTGGATGCTGCGCTGCGCGCGCGAGCTTGACGACGCCATCCTGCACCTGCGGTTCAACGAACTGGAAGCCGGCGTGCTGGTGTTCAAGACTTCCGGCGATCCCGAAGTCGCCGCCGCGCACGAAAGGTTCCTGCTCGACAGCGACAACTGGCTGGCCCGCGAAATCCTGCTCTACTGGAAACGCGTGCTCAAGCGTGTCGACCTGACGTCCCGCTCGCTTGTAGCTCTGGTCGAGCCCGGCTCGTGCTTTGCCGGAACCCTCGCGGAACTGCTGTTTGCGGTGGATCGCTCCTACATGGCCGAAGGCGAATTCGAGGGCGACAACCGCCCGGTTGCCTCGATCCGGCTGACCGACGCCAATTTCGGCCCTTACCCGATGTCGAACGACCTCACGCGCCTCGAGACGCGCTTTCTCGGAACACCGGAAAACGTCCGGGCCGCAAAATCAAGGAGGGGCATCGCGCTGGAAGCGGAAGAGGCGAGCGACCTCGGCCTGGTGACCTACGCATTCGATGATATCGACTGGGAAGACGAAATCCGCCTGTTCCTCGAAGAACGTGCGAGTTTCTCGCCGGACGCGCTGACCGGCATGGAATCCAACCTTCGCTTCGCCGGACCGGAGACCATGGAAACGCGCATTTTCGGGCGGCTGACGGCGTGGCAGAACTGGATATTCCAGCGGCCCAATGCGGTTGGCGAGATGGGCGCGCTTCGCCGCTACGGTACCGGGCTTCGCGGCGAATACGACAAGCGCCGGGTGTGACGCAGAGATAGTCCAGGAGAACGAAATGACCGATCTGATCAACGTTAGCTACGACACGCAAATCCCGAATAATATTGGCCTTTCCGAGGATAGGCGCGTGCTCAAGGCGCTGGAAAAATGGCATCCTGGATACCTCGACTGGTGGACGGGCAGCGGGCCGGATGGGTTTCTTGAAGACCTCGTCTACCTGCGCACAGCCGTCAGCGTCGACCCGAAAGGCTGGGCCAAGTTCGATTATGTGAAAATGCCGCAATACCGCTGGGGCATCCTGCTTGCGCCGCGCGTCGAGGGCCGTACCATTCCCTGCGGAGAACACCTTGGCGAACCGGCGTGGCAGGAAGTGCCGGGCGAATACCGCGCGCTCCTGCGCCGTCTGATCGTCATTCAGGGCGATACCGAGCCCGCCTCGGTCGAGCAGCAGCGGTTTCTCGGCAAGACCGCGCCGTCGCTCTACGACATGCGAAACCTTTTCCAGGTCAATGTCGAGGAAGGCCGCCACCTGTGGGCGATGGTCTACCTGCTGCAGAAATATTTCGGCCGCGACGGCCGCGAGGAGGCCGACGAGTTGCTGCGCCGGCAATCCGGTTCGGTCGAAAAACCGCGCATGCTGGGTGCCTTCAACGAGGAAACGCCGGACTGGCTGTCGTTTTTCATGTTCACCTATTTCACCGACCGCGACGGCAAGATGCAGCTCGAGGCGCTGGCGCAGTCGGGGTTCGATCCGCTGTCGCGTACCTGCCGTTTCATGCTGACCGAGGAAGCCCATCACATGTTCGTCGGCGAAACCGGCGTCGGGCGCACCATCCAGCGCACCTGCGAGGCGATGAACGAGGCGGCGATCACCGATCCGACCGACATCGACAAGGTTCGCGCCCTCGGCGTGATCGACCTGCCGACGATCCAGAAAAAGCTCAACCTGCACTACACGCTGTCGCTCGATCTGTTCGGCCAGGAGGTTTCAACCAATGCCGCCAACGCCTTCAACGCCGGCATCAAGGGGCGTTATCAGGAGGTCAGGATCGACGACGACCACAGGCTCAAGAACGCCACCTACCCGGTTTCGGAATTCACCGACGGCAAGGTGCTGGTGCGGGATGTGCCCGCCCTGACCGCGATCAACATGCGCCTTCGCGACGATTACACGCGCGACGCCGCCGGCGGCGTGAAACGCTGGAACGCCATCATCAGGAAGCACAACATCGACTTCGAACTGAAGTTGCCGCACGAAGGGTTCCACCGCAAGATCGGCGTGTTCAACGGCGCGCCGATCACCCCCGAGGGCGATGTCGTGTCGGCCGACGAATGGCAGACCCGGCGCAGCCAGTGGCTGCCGTCGAAAGCCGACGGCGACTTCATCCAGTCGCTCATGCAGCCGGTTCATGAAAAAGGCGCATTCGCCGGCTGGATCGCGCCGCCGCGCGTCGGGATCGACAACAAGCCCGGCGACTTCGAGTACGTCAAGCTCTACATGGCCTGACGTGCCTGCCTTGCAGTTGCAATTCACCAGGCGGCCCGGCCGACGATGACGGAACACATAAAGCAACACTTGATCGACCCGGAACTGTGTATCCGGTGCTACACCTGCGAAGAGATCTGCCCGATCGACGCCATTACCCACAATGACGACAACGTCGTTGTCGATGCCTCGGTCTGCGACAATTGCATGGACTGCATCTCGCCCTGCCCCACCGGTTCGATCGACAACTGGCGGGTGGTCGAAAAGCCGTATTCGGTGGACGAGCAACTGGAATGGATGGAGTTGCCGGAACAACAGGAATTCACCGGCGGGGAAAGCGGCCCGGACGAAACGATCGAGGCGATCGACGATCAGGTCGCCACCCTTCTTGCCGAGGCGCATCGGGGTGCTGGCGGCAAGGCCAGGGCGCCGGTGTCGGCGTCGAAGCCGTCGGTGAACCTCTTTCCTCTCGCCACACCCGCCGACGCTACCGTTCAGGGAAATTTCCGCCTGACATCGGAAGCTGCCGACGCCGATGTGCGCCACATCATCCTCAACCTCGGGAACACGGTATTTCCGGTGCTCGAGGGGCAGTCGGTGGGCATCGTCCCTCCGGGAACCGATGCCAACGGCAGGCCGCATGCGCCGCGCCTCTATTCCGTCTCCAGCCCGCGTGACGGCGAGCGGCCCAACACCAACAACCTCTCGCTGACCGTCAAGCGCGAGAAACACGGTATCTGCTCCAACTATATGTGCGATCTGCGCAAAGGCGACAAGATCGGGTTGATCGGCCCGTTCGGGGCGACCTTCCTGCTGCCCGACGACCCGCAGGCCAAGCTGATCATGGTCTGCACCGGCACCGGCTCGGCGCCGTTCCGCGCCTTCACCATGCGACGCCAGCGCACGATGCCGACGGCCAAGGGATCGATGTACCTGTTCTTCGGCGCGCGGACCCCGGATTCACTGCCGTATTTCGGTCCTCTCAACAAGCTTCCGGAAACATTTCTTGCCAAGTTCTTTGCATTCAGCCGGGTCGAGGGAACCCCAAAAACCTATGTGCAGGACCGGTTGCGCGCGGCCGCCGGAACCTTGGCGCCGCTGCTCGCGGATCACGACACATACATCTATGTTTGCGGCCTGAAGGCGATGGAGAGCGGTGTCGAGGACGCGTTCGAGGCTATCGCACGCGGCGCCGGGCAGAATTGGCTGGAAATCCGTGACGCCATGCGTGAGACAGGCCGCTACCACGTCGAAACCTACTAGGCCGCCAGGATGGATGAAACAGCAGGTCCGGAAGCACGGCAGGGCGTTGCGCCCTTTTTGCACACGATCCGTGTCGCCTGGTCGGATTGCGACCCGGCGCACATCGCCTATACGGGCCGTATCCCCTATTTCGCGCTCGATGCCATCGACGCCTGGTGGGATACCTATGTCGGCCTGGATTGGTACAAGCTGAACATCGACCGCGATATCGGCACGCCATTTGTTCACATGACGCTCGATTTCCGCTCGACGGTCACTCCGCGCCATCCGTTGATCTGCGAAGTGAGCCTGCTGAAAATCGGCTCCCGATCGATCAGGCACGGCGTGCGCGGCCGTCAGAACGGCGTTCTCTGCTTCGAGGGCGAGTTCGTTTCGGTCTTCGTCGTTGCCAGAACAATGAAACCGCGCCGCCCCCCCGAAGAACTGCTGGCGGCAATCAAACCTCTCTTGGCGAAGGCCTGAAGCTTTTCGAAACTTTGCCGGCCGAAACGTCTTGCCATGATTCGAATGTTGTTTCAGAGCGGATAGTATGCACTATATTTCCTCGATTGGATAAATCGGTGCCGGTATGCGTGAAATCGTAACAATCCGCGGACGGGTTTCGCCCACGGCTGACGGCTCCAAACCGGATGATGCCAAGGTCGCACGTTTCCTGGTTTCAGTGGGCGAGAGGGTTCGTAATGCGCGTACCCGCATGGGTATCTCGCGGCGCGTCCTGTCCGAAATGTCCGGCGTTTCCCAACGCTACCTGGCACAGCTTGAAAGCGGACAGGGAAACATCTCGATCGGGCTGCTCATGCGCATCGCCGACGCATTGGATTTCGGCATCGAATGGCTGGTGTCCGACGACGACCCGTGGAATTCGGAAACCGCCAGGGCGTCTTATCTGCTTCGCGGTGCGACAAAGGATCAGCGAGAGCGCATTTTCCGGATTCTGGAACCGGGACAGCCGAAACTCGCCAAGGCGAACAGAATTGCACTGATCGGTCTGCGTGGTGCGGGCAAGTCGACGCTGGGCCGGCTTGCCGCATCGGCGTTGGGACTGCATTTTCTGGAGCTCAACGACGAAATCGAGCAAACCGGCGGCATGCCGGTGAACGAAATCATCGAACTTTACGGCCAGGAAGGTTATCGCCTGCTGGAGCGTCAGGCGGTTGAACGGGTCGCCGCGACCCACGATTCCCTGATTCTCGCCGTTGCCGGCGGCATCGTTTCGCAACCCGAGACTTTCAACTACCTGCTCCGTCACTACTACACCGTCTGGCTGAAGGCCGCGCCCGAAGAACACATGCAGCGCGTTCGCGCCCAGGGCGACGAGCGCCCGATGGCCGGCAACCCCGACGCCATGAACGAGCTTCGCAGCATATTGACCAGCCGCGAGGTGCTTTATTCCAAGGCCGATGCGCGCGTGAACACATCGAACGCAACGGTCGAGGAAAGCCTGGCGGAATTGTCCACAGTCATTGAAAAAAACGCGTTTCTGGAAAACTGAATCCCGGCGAACCGGTTCAGTTTCCCTTGAAATCCGCCGGACGCCGTTCAAGGAATGACAGCACGCCCTCGCGGTAATCATGCGTGGCCCCCGCCGCCCCCTGAAGGCGCGCTTCGGCTGCGAGATAAGCCTCGAAACCGTTTCCCTCCTCCGCAGCGGCTATTGCCGCCTTGATACCGGCATAAGCCCGTGTCGGCCCGGCAACGAGGCGCGCCAGCAATTTCTTCGCTTCCCGTTCCAGCGCTGTATCGTCAACGCATTTCCAGATCAGGCCTGAACGCTCCGCTTCTTCGGCGGTCAGGCTGCCTGCGGTCATCAGAAATGCGCGCGCCCGGGCAGGCCCAAGCGCCCGGACAAGCTGCCAGCCGCCGCCGGCATCGACGGACAGGCCGACCTTGGCGAAGGATTGCGCAAATTGCGCCGAGCGCGCTGCAATAACGATGTCGCCGGCCAGCGCCAGCGAGGACCCGGCGCCGGCTGCAACCCCGTTTACCGCCACGACAACCGGCTTTTCCATGGCGCGGATCGTCCGCAGAACCGGGTGGAAAAGCTCTTTCTGAATAGCCTCCAGATCGACCGGCGCGGACAACTTGCGCGGATCGCGGTCGTTCAGGTCCTGCCCCGCGCAGAACGCCATGCCGGCGGCCGTGATCAGGACCGCGCGGACGTCTTCGTCCTCGTGGCAGGCGCGCAGGCAGGCATGCAACTCGCGCAGCACCCCCCCGGTAAGCGCGTTCCGGCGTTCCGGACGATTGAGCGTAAGCCTGCAATACCCGTCGCCGGTTTCGCTGACGACGGTATTCCGCCCGGGGTTACCAGCGGCTTGCGTCATGCCGATCCTCCGACACGTCAAATTGTTGCATTACTATTTTCCGACCCATGCAATATATCTCCTGAACCACGATTGTAATGGAGAAAGCCGCACATGCCAGTTCGAGTTGAAACGAAGCGGGACACGGCGATCGTTATCCTCGACAGGCCGCCGGTCAACGCGATTTCACGGCAAATCCGGCAGGGCCTGCTGGACGCTTTCACAAAACTCGCTGGCGATGACGCGATTTCCCGTGTGGTGCTGACCGGTTCAGGGAGAGCTTTCGCAGCCGGCGCCGACGCCCGCGAATTCGACCGCCCGCCACTTGCCCCCCACCTGCCGGACGTCATTGCGTCCATCGAGACCTGCGGCAAACCCTGCATCGCGGCGATAAACGGCGCGGCGCTCGGCGGCGGCTACGAACTGGCGCTGGCCTGCGGGTACCGCATCGCTTCGCCGGATGCGCTGCTCGGCCTGCCGGAGGTCACGCTCGGCGTGGTGCCGGGCGCCGGCGGCACCCAGCGGCTGCCCCGGCTGATCGGAATCGCCCCGGCGGTTTCCCTGATCTCCCAAGGCCGGGTGGTAAGAGCCGGCGAGGCTCTGACGCTTGGTCTCGTCGACCACATTGCCGCTGATCCGCTCGACCATGCGCTGGCTATGGATTTGTCGGCACTTGCCGATGTGAAACCGCTTTCCGGGGCGCCAAGACCGAAAGCCGACGATGCCGCCATCGAGGCTGCCCGCAAACGGGCCGGCAAGCGCATGCGCGGCCAAATCGCGCCATTGCGGGCCATCGACCTTGTCGCCCTCTCGGCCACGGCGGACTTCGATGACGCGATGACGCGCGAGCGGGAACAATTCCTCGAATTGCGCCGGTCGGATCAAGCCAGGGCCCTCCGGCATATCTTTTTCGCGGAGCGCGCCGCCTCGATGCCCGCCGAGTTCCGCGACGCCGATCCGGTCGACATACGACGGGCCGTGGTGGTCGGCGGCGGCACCATGGGCGCGGCGATCGCCTATGCCCTCGACCGGGCCGACATCCCCGTCACGGTCATCGAGGCCGACGACGATGCCTGCGACCGCGCGAAGGCCAATGTCGAGCGCCTGTTCGCCGATGCGGTCAACCGCGGGATTCTCGAAGGAGGGGCGGCCGACCGCCGCCGGGCGGCGCTGACCGCTCAGGCCGGCTACGATAACATTCCTCCGGCCGATCTCGCCATCGAGGCCGCGTTCGAGGACATGACGGTGAAAAAGGCGGTGTTCGCGAAACTGGAAGCCGCCCTGCCCGCGCACGCCATCCTGGCGACCAACACCTCGTATCTCGACGTCAACGAGATAGCCGAAACGGTGGCAGATCCTTCGCGCGTGCTGGGCCTGCATTTCTTCAGCCCGGCGCATGTCATGAAACTGCTGGAGATCGTGCGCGCCGAGCGCACCGGCCGCGCCGCGCTGGCCACCGCCTTCGGGCTGGCGGCGCGGCTGCGCAAGGTTCCGGTGCTCGCAGGCGTGTGCGACGGCTTCATCGGCAACCGCATTTACGCGCGCTACCGCGAGATGGCCGACATCATCATGATCGACGGCTCCCTGCCGTGGGAGATCGACCACGCGATGGTCGAATTCGGCTACGCCATGGGCCCCTACATGGCGCAGGATCTGTCCGGCCTCGACATCGCCTACGCCAATCGCAAACGCCTGGCCGCGACCCGCGACCCGAAGCGGCGCTATGTCGCCATCGCCGACCGCATGGTCGAGGAGGGCAGGCTCGGCCGCAAGGCCGGCGTCGGCTGGTATCGCTATCCCGGCGGCGGCGGTGCTGTCGTCGATCCTCTATTGGAGGACCTGATCTGCGAGGAGGCACATTTCGCCGGCATCACGCGGCGCGAGTTCACCGACGACGAGATACGCGACAGGCTGCTCGCCGTCATGGTCAACGAAGCTTTCGACGTTCTCGACGAAGGCATCGCGCGCAGTGCCTCCGACATAGACCTGGTGCTCATCCACGGCTACGGCTTCCCGCGCTGGCGCGGCGGCCTGCTGCATTACGCGGAAACCATCGGCCTCGAAAGCATCCTGTCCCGCATCGAAAACCTCGCGAGAGAGGACCCGGTGATCTGGAAACCGAGCCGGTTGCTCCGCCAACTGGTGCGCGACGGAAAATCCCTGTCCGACCACGCATCGGAACAGCTTTCCGCAACCGGCGCAAAGGACTAAGAGAATTGCGAAGGGTCGGGGCAAGTTCCGGCGAAACGCGGGCTGGCGCCCGACGAAAGGGATAATCATGGCCGAAGCGTTCATTTGCGACTATGTGCGCACGCCCATCGGGCGCTACGGCGGCGCGTTGTCGGGTATGCGCACCGACGACCTCGCGGCAGCACCCGTCGCCGAAATCATGGCGCGAAACCCCGACGCCGACTGGGAGGCGCTCGACGAGGTCTGTCTCGGCTGCGCCAACCAGGCGGGCGAGGACAACCGCAACGTGGCCCGCATGGCGCTGCTGCTGGCGGGGTTGCCGGAGACGGTGCCCGGGGCGACGTTGAACCGGCTGTGCGGCTCCGGCATGGATGCCGTAATAGGCGCGGCGCGCGCCATCAGGGCCGGCGAGATCGACTTCGCCATCGCCGGCGGCGTCGAATCCATGTCGCGCGCGCCCTTCGTGATGCCCAAGGCGGAGGCGGCGTTTTCGCGCGCAACCGAAGTGTTCGACACCACCATCGGCTGGCGCTTCGTCAACCCGCGCATGCGCCAGCTCTACGGCACCGATTCGATGCCGGAAACGGCCGAGAACGTCGCCGAGGATTTCGCCATCACGCGCGAGGATCAGGACGTCTTCGCCCTGCGCTCGCAGCAAAAGGCAGCGGCGGCGCAGGAAAGCGGGCGGTTGGGCCGCGAAATCGTGCCCGTCGCGGTTCCACGCAGACGGGGCGAGCCGGTTGTCGTGGACCGCGACGAACACCCGCGCCCCGACGCGACGCTCGAAAAACTCGCCAAGCTGCCGACGCCATTCAGGCAAGGCGGCACGGTCACAGCCGGCAACGCGTCCGGCGTCAATGACGGCGCTGCGGCGCTCATCGTCGCGACCGAGGCGGCCGCCGCAAGACACGGGCTGACACCGATCGCGCGGATCACCGGCGGGGCGACCGCTGGCGTCGCGCCGCGGATCATGGGCTATGGGCCGGTGCCGGCGATCGGCAAGCTGTGCGCGAGAACCGGAATCGCGCCGCAACAGATCGACGTTCTGGAACTCAACGAGGCCTTCGCCAGCCAGTCGCTGGCGACGCTTCGCGCCATAGGCCTGGCCGATGACGACCCGCGCGTGAACCCCAACGGCGGCGCCATCGCGCTGGGCCATCCGCTGGGCATGTCCGGGGCGCGCATCGCCGGCACGGCGGCGCTCGAACTTCGCGAACGCGGCGGGCGCTTTGCCATGGCGGCCATGTGCGTCGGCGTCGGCCAGGGCATCGCCGTGGCCATGGCGGCTGTCTGAGCACCGACGCATGTTCGATATCGACCGACCGAGGGGCACGACATGAGCCGCGCTGCGGACATGGCGCCGTTTCAGGTCATGGCCAAGCCCATCGGGCCGAGATGCAACATCGACTGCACGTACTGTTACTATCTCGACAAGGAAAAACTGTATCCGGAGACGAAGAAGTTCCGGATGCCGGACAAGGTGCTCGAGCGCTTTATCGGCGACTATATCTCGTCTCAGACGGAAGGCGGCGGAAAGGAGATCGACTTTTGTTGGCAGGGCGGCGAGCCGACCATTCTGGGGGTGGAGTATTTCCGCAAGGTGATGGCCCTTCAGGAACGCTACAGGCCAAGCGGCGTCGTCATCCGGAACTCGATCCAGACAAACGGGACATTGCTTGACCGGGAATGGGCCCGGTTCCTGACCGACAATGAATTCCTGGTCGGTATCAGCATCGACGGCCCGAAACACATCCACGACCGCTACCGCATGGACCGCGCCGGGCGGCCGACTTTCAATGCGGTTATGCGCGGGCTCGATCTTCTTCAGTCCTTTGGCGTCCAATACAACGTCCTGACCGCAGTGCACAAACACAGCGCCCTGAAGCCGAAACAGGTCTATTCGTTCCTGCGCGGCAAAGGGGTCGAGTACATCCAGTTCATCCCGATAGTCGAACGCGCGACCGGCGGAAGTGTCCCCAGTGCCGTTCCGGATCCTGGCGGAGCGGTCGAGGACTCAGGGGTTACACCCTGGAGCGTCAGCCCCCGCGCCTATGGCAAGTTTCTTTGCGACATCTTCGACATGTGGGTCAAACGCGATGTCGGACGGATATTCGTGCAGATGTTCGACGTCCATCTCGGCCTGTGGATGGGCCTGCCATCGTCGTTATGCGTATTCTCCGAAGAATGCGGCCCGGCGCTGGCGCTGGAACACAACGGCGACCTTTTTTCCTGCGATCACTTTGTCTATCCGGAGTACCGTCTCGGGAACATCACCGAGACACCGATGGCCGAGATGGCGAGGTCCGCAAGGCAAACCGAATTCGGACGCTACAAGGCGTCCGCCCTGCCGCGGCAGTGCCGGCGGTGCCGCTTCCGGTTTGCCTGCAACGGCGGCTGCCCGAAGCATCGTTTCGCGCAAACCGGCGATGGCGAGAACGGTCTCAACTACCTGTGCGATGCCTACCGGCGTTTCTTCCGGCACGCCGGCCCGAAACTGGAGGAAATGGCCGGCTTTCTGCGCGCCGGCTTGCCGGCTGCAACGGTCATGACGGGCGCGGCGCGGTGATCCCTGCCCCGGCCGGTCGCCGATCATCCGACCGGTCGCGCAGACGGGCGGGCAGCAGCGGGCCGCTATTCCCGCAGCTTGAAACGCTGGATCTTGCCTGTCGCGGTCTTTGGGAGATCATCGACGAAATCAATCCAGCGCGGGTATTTCCACGGGCCCACGGATGATTTTACGTGCTCCTTCAGGGTCTCGAACAGGTCCTCTCCGGGCGCACCACCGCCGAGCACGACAAAGGCCTTCGGTTTGATCAGCCCCTCGTCGTCCTCCTTGGCCACAACGGCAGCTTCCTGAACCGCGGGGTGCGAGACCAGCGCCTGCTCCACCTCGAACGGCGACACCCAGCGGCCGCTTACCTTGAACATGTCGTCGGTGCGGCCGCAGTAATGATAGTAACCCTCGCTGTCGCGGGTGTATTTGTCGCCCGTGCGGGTCCATTCACCGATGAATGTCGCCCGAGATTTCTTCCGCTGGTTCCAGTAGCCATCGGCCGCTGAATCTCCGGAAACCAACAATTCCCCGATTTCGTCAACACCGGCTTCGTTGCCATTTTCGTCTACCAGTCTCAGCTTGTAGCCGGGGATTTCCTTGCCTGACGTGCCGTACCGGTTGTCATCGGGCCGGTTGGACAGGAACACATGCAGCATCTCCGTGGATCCGATGCCATCGAGAATGTCCACCCCCATGCGTTTCTTCCAGGTCTTGCCGACGTCCTCCGGCAGCGCCTCGCCGGCGGAAATGCACCGGCGCAATCGATTGGATCCATTCTCGGGCAGGCAGGCAGGGTCTGCGAGCATGGCGGCGTAAAGCGTCGGCACGCCGAAGAACATCGACGGGTGGTGCGTGTGCATGGTTTCGAGAACCGACTGCGGCGTCGGTCTGCCGGTCAGCAGAACCGCGGTCGCGCCCACAGACATCGGAATCGCCATGGCGGCGCCGAAACCGTAGGCGAAGAACAGCTTGGCAGCGGAGAAACAAACGTCGTCATGCTCGATGCCAAGCACGCCCCGGCCATAGTTTTCGGCAATATAGATCGGGCTGCTGTGAACATGTTTCACCCCCTTGGGGTTGCCGGTCGAGCCCGACGAGTACAGCCAGAACGCCGTTTCATCGGCGCAGGTCGCCGCTGTTTCGGCACTCTTGCCTGCGGCATCAAGCAGAGTTTGAAAGTCGAGACGATCGCCGCCGTCGCCATCGACAACAACGACTTGTTGCAGGGCGTCAAGCTGTTCCAGGACCGGTGCGACAACGGGCAGCAGGGCAGCGGAGACGAACAATGCCTCCACGCGGCTGTCTGTCAGCAGGTATTCGTACTGCTCGGTGGTCAGCAACGTGTTCAGGCAAACCGGGATCACACCGGCCCGCAGCGAACCCCAGAATACAACCGGAAAATCGACGGTATCGAGCATCAACATGGCTATTCGCGCCTCGCGCCTGATGTTCAGCGCGCCGAAGACGTTGGCCATCTGGTTCGTCGCGGTCTGCAAGTCCCGGTAGCTCAGCGTGCGCTGGTGATCGACAAATGCAGTTTTTTCGCCGAAGCCTTGCTCAACGTTGCGGTCAACGAAATCGTGGACAGCGTTGTACTGCCTGGGTCCCTGCATGACGTCGCTCCCTGTGCGCTATCAATTTCTTATAGGCGCATTATAGTACGTGTATACGTCTAAATGCGAAACCTGCAATGCGAGATTGCCATGAAAACACTCCACCCAAAAGGCTGGGCATCGCCGATCGGCTATTCAAACGGCATTACCGTGCCGGCGGGGCGGATGATTTTCGTCGCAGGGCAGGTCGGATGGAACGAAAACCAGATATTTGAAAGCGAAGAGCTGGTTCCGCAATTTGATCGGGCCCTGAGGAATGTTCTGGCCGTTGTCGCCGAAGGCGGAGGAGAGCCCCATCATATTTGCCGGATAACCGCCTTTTGCTGTGACAAACCGGCCTATCTTGCGGCGCGCCCGCAACTGGGCCGTATCTGGCGCACCCATATGGGCAAGCACTTCCCCGCGATGAGCATGATCTTTGTTGCCGAGCTACTGGATCACCCGGGGAAGATCGAACTTGAAGCAACCGCTGTTCTACCCGCTGACTGACTTCGCGGATGGCATGGTATCATCGAGTTGCAGATGCTGCCTGGGGCGTAGCGGCCTGTTTCTCGCGCCGGGCAATCTGTTTGAGCATCGTTGAAATCGTTATCGCTCCCAGCGTCGCTTTCGCGATGTCGTCGATCTCGCACATGACGTCGAACACCGCCCATTCCACCGACGTGGCCTCCGACGGGTCCGCCAGCTTGCACTCGCCCGAGACGTCTTCAAACAGGCTGATGACGTCGAGCAGCGTCGTGCGCCGCGCATTGCCGCTGAAACTGTAGCCGCCTCCGACCCCGCGAATTGAACGCACGAGGCCCGCCCTGCCCAGCGTGTGCATGACCTTGGCGAGGTGATGCGCCGAAACGCGGTACTTTTCACCGATTTCCAACACTGACACCTGCCGCTTCGGGTCAGAGGCCAGTTCGATCAGGGCATAGATAGCCAGGCGACTGGATTTCTGCAATTTCATACCACCTTTTCTTCCAACCTATCTGTCCAAGTCCATCTCCAACTGGATATATGGCCCCGCAACCATGCCTTCGCTTCTGAAGAACGCCATGTGAAGCTGGTTTTGCCGCGGCACCATGGTGCGCATGGTCTTCATTCCAGCCGATCTGAACTCGGTCGATATCGCCTCCAGCAGCTGCTCGCCAATACCTTGCAGTCTGGTGTCCGGCTCGACCGCGAAGGCAAATACCCAGCCACAGGGCTCCGATCCGAACTCCCAGCCGCGGACTTCCCCGACAATGTAGCCCAGCACCTTCCGACCCGCCGCATCGCCGCCGGTCTCGGCTACCAGGAAGAACCTTTCGTCCAGCCGCCTCGTTGCGTAGCGTTCGAAAATGTCTTTCCAGTAGTCGGGCTTGGCAAGTCGGGTGACACGTTCGTCGAGCGCCACAATCTGATCGAGATCGGCCTGCCGTACCCGACGGATATGAATTCCGCTTTTCAGCGGCGCGCTCGATACGCTTTCAGGTTCGCCCATATCCACTCTCTGCGGTCTCGCCGGTCCTGTCTGCGCACCCGGTTGCGGGGTACAACCCCAACAAAAACGGTCTTGCAACCTCGCCGGGTGCGCGAACCGTCATCAAGGTCTTTCCGGCCATCTCAACCTCAGCCTCAACAGAGAAAACGCCGCTGCCTCTATACCATAGATCAGAAATAGGTATAATGGTACTTAAATTAGTATTTCCAGGCTCTTTTGCAATGAAAGGTCGCGTTCCATGAAGCGGATTGTCAGCCTGACGGTCAATGGCAAGTCCTTCGAGGATGCTGTCGGCGACAACATGTTGCTGATCGACTATCTGCGTGAAGTCAGGCAGTTGAAAGGGGCCAAGATGGGTTGTGACGGCGGCGAATGCGGCGCCTGCACCGTGCTGGTGGATGGGCGGGCGAGACTTGCATGCATCACTCTGGCGGCCATTTGCAACGGCTCCACGGTCGAGACTATCGAAGGTCAGGCAAGAAACGGGCAACTGTCGCCATTGCAACGCGCATTTCACGAAAACCTCGGCGCCCAGTGCGGCTATTGCACTCCGGGGATGATCATGGCCGCCGAGGCATTGCTGCGCCGCTCGCCCAACGCCGGTGAGGAGGAGATAAGGGAAGCCCTCGGCGGCAACATCTGCCGGTGCACCGGTTACGTGAAGATCATCAAATCGGTCCGCATCGCTGCCGGGGCAATGTCATGAACGCGCCGCTGAAAGGTCACGCGGCCGGTAAGCGTGTACCGCTGGTTGACGGGCTCGAAAAAGTCACCGGCAAGGCGATCTATACCGCCGACATGGAAACCCCGGATTGCCTGGTCGGGCGGATTCTGCGCTCGCCGGTCAGTCATGGCCGGATTGTCAGGGTTGATACTACCAGGGCCGCGGAGCTTGAGGGCGTGGTTGCGGTCGTCACGGGCGAGGACTGTTCGCACACCTACGGCGTGATCCCCATCGCCATGAACGAATACCCGCTGGCGCGCGGCAAGGTGCGCTATCGCGGCGAGCCCGTTGCCGCCGTGGCGGCGCTCGATGCCCGCACCGCCGAACAGGCGCTGGAGCTAATCGAACTGGAGATCGAGGAGCTTCCGGCCTGTTATACGCCGAAGCAATCGCGCGCCGCCGGCGCCGAACTGTTGCACGACGACAAGCCCGGCAATATCGAACGCGAAGTGCATGATGAATTCGGCGACCCCGCGGCCGGGTTCGCGGAGGCCGCCCTGGTGCGCGAAGCGACCTTCAGATGCGCCGAGGTCAACCACGCGCAGATGGAACCCCACGCGGCCCTGGCGGAATACGATGCGAGCCGCGACCGCCTGACCCTGCATTCGGTTTCGCAGGTGCCGTTCT
>JBHHXR010000007.1:0-33536 GCA_046757205.1 Paracoccaceae bacterium | reverse complement strand
TCCTGCAGCGGGTCAAGGAGATCGACCCGGCGATGTTCACCAAGTCGGGCATCATGGTCGGGCTCGGCGAGGAACGGCAGGCGGTGCACCAGGTGATGGATGACCTGCGCGCGGCGGACGTCGACTTCCTGACCATCGGGCAATATCTGCAGCCGACGCCGAAGCATCACGCGATCAGCCGTTTCGTGACGCCGGAAGAATTCGCCTCCTACGAGCGGGCCGCTTTCGGAAAAGGTTTCCTGATGGTTTCGGCAACGCCGCTCACGCGGTCGTCCTACCACGCGGGCGACGATTTCGCGCGGCTCCGCGCGGCGCGGCGGGCAAGACTGGCGAAATAACGAACTGCGGGCGGCGAAATTTTGTTGAATATCCTGTTTCATGACGTCGACGGCTGCCTGAACGCCGAAGATGGTCAACCGATCGACGATGACGGCACGACCCTGACCGCGGCGCAGGCCGCCGGGATGGCTGGGCTGGGCCGGGCCGTCGATGCCAGCGCGATCGACGTTCTGGTGCTGAACACCGGGCGTGGGCTGGACGCCACGCTCACCGTTGCCCGGGCGATCGGCAGCTCGCGGCTGCAATACGTTCTGGCCGAGCACGGCGCCATCGGCTTCGACGTGCGCCAGCAGCGGGAGATCGACCTCGGCACGCTTGCCGGCAGATCAACGTCGCCCGAAGTTGCCGAGGCCTACGAATCGCTGGCAGATATCCACGAATTGCTGGACTGGTACGAGGACACCGGCCGGAAGCGGATCGCCGAGCGGGTTGGCCGGCACGTCGGGATACTGGCCAAGTCGGCCAACCTGACTTTCGTGACGCCCGCCGGTGTTGAGCAGGAGCGGATGTACGAAGCGGCGGTGGCGCTGATCGAAAAGGATTCGCCGTTCGACGCCGGACGTTTCGTTTTCCATAACAGCTTCAGCGACGGTTTCGTCGACATCATGTGCCGCATCGACAAGGGACACGGCGTGCGGCTGATCACGGACGGAGAGGCGCACGGGCCGGTCCGGACGTTCGGCGTCGGCAACGGGCTGAACGACCTGCCGATGCTGCGGGAGGTCGACGTGCCGATCTGCCCGGCCAATTCGGCGCCGGAGGTGAAGGATGCCTGTCGGATGCGGGACGGCCATGTCTCCGAACATTTCTATATCCGGGCGACCGTGGACTGGCTGCGGACGGTTTCCTGAGACCGGCCGCCGCCTTCAGCGTGTTCCGGTGGAAACCGGCGACGCGCCGGGATTTGCCGGCAACGTTGCGCGCGCGCCGGCGTCAACCGGTTCACTCGACGAACCGCACGGCGCCGATATGCGGCAGGTTGCGGTTGCGCTGCGCGTAGTCGATGCCGTAGCCGACGACGAACTTGTCGGGAATTTCGAAACCGGTCCAGTCGGCCTTGACGTCCACTTCCCGCCGCGTCGGCTTGTCGAGCAGGGCGCAGACCTTCAGCTTTCTGGGGTGGCGCGTCTTGAGAATCTCAAGCACGTGCTTCAGCGTGTATCCCGTGTCGACGATATCCTCGACCACAAGCACGTCGCGCCCCTCTATCTCGCCACGGAGGTCCTTGAGGATGCGGACTTCGCGCGAGCTTTCGGTGGAATTGCCGTAGCTTGAGGCTTCGATGAAATCGACTTCGACCGGGAGCTCCAGTTCGCGCACCAGATCGGCGATGAAGACGAACGAGCCGCGCAGGAGCCCGACGACGACCAGCTTGTCGGTATCGGAGAATTCCGCGGTGATTTCCCGGGCCAGTTCCTCGACGCGCGCCGCGATCGACTTGGCCGATATCATCTCGTCGATCACGTAATTGGAATGGTCCATACCCTTGCCTCCCGCGCCGCCTTCAGTCTATCCAACGGGAAAGGTTTGTCACCCTCCCGCCTGGGAAGGGCAGAGGAAAATACGCGCAATGCCCACCCACTCGGAACGGCGGGTCGTCCCGTACACCGCGCGGCAGATGTACGATCTGGTCGCCGATGTCGCGTCCTATCCGGAGTTCCTGCCATGGTGCGCGGCGGCCCGCGTTCGCGGCCGGCACGCGTTGCCCGACCTGTCGGCCGAGATCATGGATGTCGACATGGTGATCTCCTTCAAGCTGTTTCGTGAACGTTTCGGCACCCGCGTGACGTTTCCCCGCGACGCGCTGCGAATCGTGGTCAACTATCTGGACGGGCCGTTCCGGCATCTCAACAACAGCTGGGATTTCCACCCCCTGCCGGACGGCCGCTGCGAAGTGGATTTTCACGTTGATTTCGAGTTCCGTTCGGTGATCCTGCAGAAGGTCATCGGGTTGGTTTTCTACGAGGCCATGCAGCGGATCATCACCGCGTTCGAAAAACGCGCCAACGCGCTTTACGGCGGGGCGTCCGGCTAGCCGCCGGTTCCCGCGATAGGCTTGGGCGCAACATCGGGAAGCTTTGTGATGGCGGAAAATATCGCCCGGGCACTGGCGGAATTCGCCCTCGGCGCCGGCCCGCCGGAAACCGCGCTGGCGATGATGCGCCTGTCCGTCTTCGACTGGATGGCCTGCGGCGCGGCGGGAAGCGGCCAACCGGTGGCGCGCGCGGTGCGGTCGATGATCGCGGGCGAGGGCGGATCGGACGAGGCTTCAGCCTTTGGTTTGCGCGACAGGGTTCCGGCGCGGTCGGCGGCGCTGGTCAATGGCGCGGCCGGCCACGCGCTGGATTTCGACGATACCCATTTCGCGCATATCGGCCACCCGTCGGTCACCGCGGTTCCGGCGGCCTTGGCGGTGGCCGAGCGGTGCCGCGCGCCGGGCGCTACGATGCTGGCGGCGGCGCTGATCGGCGCCGAGGCGTCGATCCGCGTCGGCATCTGGCTGGGACGGTCCCATTACCAGGCCGGCTTTCACCAGACGTCGACGGCCGGTACCTTCGGCGCGGCGCTGGCTGCGGCGCGGCTGCTGCGGCTCGACCCGGCAACGACGGCCAACGCGCTGGGGCTGGCGTCGACGCGGGCATCGGGGCTCAAGTCGCAGTTCGGAACCATGGGCAAACCGTACAATGCCGGGGTCGCGGCGGCCAACGGCGTCGAGGCGTCGCTGCTCGCCGCAGCCGGGATGGTCTCCGACCCCGGCGCCCTTGACGGCGATCAGGGGTTCGGCCCGACCCATGCCGGGGAAGCGGATACATCGGCGCTGGACGGTTTGGGAACAAACTGGCTGTTCGAAACCGTCAGCCACAAGTTTCACGCCTGCTGCCATGGCACGCACGCGGCGCTGGAGGCGCTCACGCAGGTTCGCGGCGGGGTCGAGCCGGCCGAGGTGGCGGTGGTGACGATCCGCACCCACCCGCGCTGGCTGAGCGTTTGCGACATCGCCGGGCCGACAACCGGGCTGGCGGCGAAATTCAGCTTTCGCCTGACCGCCGCGATGGCGCTCGCCGGGCGCGACACGGCCGCGATGACGACGTTTTCGGACGCCGCCTGCGCCGATCCGCAACTGGTCGCGCTGCGCGATCTTGTGCGGGTGGAAACGGATAAACGGCTGCCGGAGACCGCGGCCCGGGTCACGCTGCGGAAGCGCGACGGCAGCGAGCGGGTGGCGGCGCACGATCTGGCGGCGCCGATGGCGATGGGCGTCCGCACCGCGAAACTGAAGGCGAAGGCCGTGGCACTGATCGGCAGCGACCGGGCCGAACGGGCCTGGCAAGCCGTTGACGCCGGACCCGATGCCGACGAATTGGCGAGGTTCGTTCGGGCAACATAAGGCGGCGACCGTGCCGCGCCGTTGCGCGGCGGGTCACGTTGTCAGGTCGTAGGCCTTCTCGCCGTGGCTGGTGTAGTCGAGCCCGGTGAACTCGTCCTCCTGCGTCACCCGGATCGGTGTCAGCGACCGGGCGACGACGACGATGGCTGCTGTCAGGGCGACGGTGAATGTGCCGACGGCGACGAGGGCGATGATCTGCGCGCCCCAGCCAGCGGCGCCGAACACCGCGATCATCAGGGTGCCGAAAATGCCGCCGACGCCGTGGACGGCGAACACATCCAGCGTGTCGTCGATCTTCAGCCGTTGCTTGATCAGGCCGGTCGCTTCCTGGCACAGCACCCCGGCGACGGTGCCGATGACGACGGCCTGAAGCGGCCCGACGGAGCCCGAAGCCGGGGTGATCGAGGCCAGACCGGCGATGGTGCCGGTGACCAGTCCGACCATCGAGGCCTTGCCGTACTTGACGCGCTCGTAGAGCGCCCAGCTCAGCGACGCGCTGGCCGCCGACAGATGAGTGACGACCAGCGTCATGCCGGCGGCCGCCGATACCGACAAATGCGAACCGGCGTTGAAGCCGAACCAGCCGACCCACAGCATCGAGGCGCCGAACATCACGTAGGCCGGGTTGTGGGGCGGTTTCGTCCTGTCGTTGCGGGTGCCGAGGAAGATGGCC
Organism: Paracoccaceae bacterium; assembly: GCA_046757205.1. Classification (GTDB taxonomy): domain Bacteria; phylum Pseudomonadota; class Alphaproteobacteria; order Rhodobacterales; family Rhodobacteraceae; genus JBHHXR01. The sequence continues at coordinate 29,136 of JBHHXR010000007.1, read as the reverse complement.
ACCACCAGCGCCGCCAGACCGGCGGTTTCGTGCACCACCAAGCCGCCGGCCAGATCGACGGTGCCGAGTTCGAGGAGCCAGCCGCCGCTGCCCCAGACCCAGTGCGCCACCGGCGCATAGACGATCAGCATCCACAGACCGGAGAACAGCATCACGAAGCCGTAGCCGACGCGCTCCACATAGGCGCCGACGATCAACGCCGGCGTGATGATGGCGAAGGTCATCTGGAAGCCGAAAAACACGATCTCCGGGATGGTGCCAACCAGCGAGTCCGGTTCGACACCGAGCAGAAAGGCCTTGCCTAACCCGCCCCACCAGGCGTTCAGGGCTCCGCCGTCGCCGAAGGCGATCGAATAGCCGGCCACCAGCCAAAGCACCGACATGAGACAGGCAATGGACACGCATTGCATGAGCGCCGAGAGCACGTTCCTGGCACGGACAAGTCCGCCGTAAAACAGCGCAAGCCCCGGCAGCGTCATGAACAGGACGAGCACGGTTGCAGTAATGATCCACACGGTATCTGCCGAATTCATGAGTGTCCCTCTTGTCTCGCCCGCCGTACCGGCGGGCTCTTCTCTCGGGACTGTCTGTTTTGGGCGGAACCGTGACACAAGCAATTTTCGCCCGCAATGTGGGCAGATAACGCCATCTGCCCGTTTCGTGGGCAGTCTTCTGAAGTTATGCCGCAATATTGGGCCTTGGTCGGCCGGCCCCGGGCGCTCTCAGCTTTCCGCGGCGTTTATCCCGAGCTGCAAGGCGGTGATCACCGAAACCTCGCGCACGCGCGTCCGGCCCAACGGACCGAAGTCATGGCGTGATGTGCCGGTGGCCATCCCGACGCCGGCGACGGCGAAACAGACGCGGCCCTCCGGCTTGGCGTCCGAAGCGCCCGGACCCGCGACGCCGGTGACAGAAAGCGTCAGCGCGGCGCGCGATCCCCGCAGCGCGCCCTCGGCCATCTGCCGCGCCACCTCTTCGGAAACCGCGCCGTGAGCGTCGATGGTATCGGGTTCGACGCCCAGGAGTTCGGTCTTGGACCGGTTGGAATAGACGACGAAGCCGCGGTCGAAAACTTTCGAGGCCCCCGCGATTTCCGTGAGCGCGCCGCTGAGCAGCCCGCCGGTGCAGCTTTCGGCGGTCGCCAGCATCCATCCCCGGCGGCGGCAAAGTCCGATCAGCCGGGCCGCGAGTTCGGACCGTTCCGTCATCGGAACCAGCCGTGCGCCACGGCCGCCGATACCAGAACCACGAGCGCGGCGAGCGCTCCGGCGACAATATCGTCGAGCATCACGCCGAGCGGCGTCGGCTTGCGGTCCGCCCAGCTGACGGGAAACGGCTTCACGATGTCGAAGAAGCGGAACAAGACGAAGGCGGCGACCCAGCCGGGCCAGGGAAATACCTGCGGCGGCCGGTCCATCAGCCAGAGCCCGGCAGAGAGGGGAAACAGCGCCACCAGCTGCCCGGCAACCTCGTCGATGACGATTTCCGACGGGTCGTGATCGCCGCCGTTCGCGGTCTCGGCCGCCGTTGCCCACCAGCCGGCGAAAAAGATCGCCAGCGTGGCGGCAGCGAGCAGGGGAAAGCCGCCGAGATAGTGCAACAGCATGGCCAGCGGCAGCGCCGCGAGAGACCCCCACGTGCCGGGCGCGCCGGGCAGCAGGCCGACCCCGAAGAAGGTGGCGATCAGCCGGGTCATGGCGCCACCAGCGTGGCATTTGCCTGCGCCGCGATGCCCTCGCCGCGGCCGGTGAAGCCCAGGGCTTCGGTGGTCGTGGCCTTGATCGAGACGGCAGTCGGTTCGATGCCGGTTATGGCCGCGATATTGCGCAGCATTTTCTCGGCGTAGGGCGCAATTTTCGGGTGCTCGCAGATGATCGTGCAGTCCAGGTTGGCGATGCGGAAACCGCGTTTACGGGCTCGTGCCACGGCCTTTTCCAGAAAGATGCGTGAAGCGGCACCCTTCCACTGCGGGTCCGAAGGCGGGAACCAGCGTCCGATATCGCCTTCCGCCAGCGCGCCGAAAATGGCGTCGGTCAGCGCGTGCATCGCGACATCGGCATCGGAATGCCCCGACAGGCTGCGGTCGTGCGGGATCTCAATTCCGCAAAGCACCACGTGATCGCCAGGGGCGAAGCGATGGACGTCGAACCCGTTGCCGACCCGCGTTTCCTGCCTGGCGAAGAGCTTCCTTTCGGCGCGTTTCATGTCCTCGGGCGTGGTGATCTTGAAATTGTCCTCCGAACCGGCGACCGGGACAACGGAGATCCCCGCGGCGCGGGCCAGCGCCACGTCGTCGTCGGCCGGCGCGGCGGCGGCGCGGTGCGCCCGGAGAATGTCGCGGTAGCGAAACGCCTGCGGCGTCTGCGCCCGCAGGAGCGGCGCGCGGTCGGGGCCGGGAACGATCGTGCCGTTCTCGCGCCGCCACAGCGCATCGACGACGGGCAGGGCCGGGAAGGCCGCACCGTGTTCGAGCGCCGCCTCGATTACGCTGTCTAGCACGGCGGCGGGAAGAAACGGCCGGGCGGCGTCGTGGATCAGCACCAAATCCGGTTCGCTCGGGGCGAGCGCCTCCAGCCCGTGCCTGACCGATCCGCTTCTTGTGTCCGCGCCGGTGACCGGCGGCAGCAGGCGAGGATCGGCGATATGCGCGGTGGCGGATGCGTAACTTTCGGTGTCGTCCGGGCCGATCACCACCTGCAGGCAGGACAGGCGGCCGCTGGCCAGGAGCGCGCGCGCGGCGCGGGCCAGCACCGGTTCGCCGGCGATCGGCAGATACTGCTTCGGGGTCGCGGTGCCGAGCCGCGTACCGCGTCCGGCAGCGACGATCAATCCGGCAATGATCAACTCTCGGCTCCGTTCATCTGGCGCCCGTAATATCGGGCGCAACCGGTATCCACAATGCGGGCGGCGGCATTTCGGTTGCCCGTGTCCGCCTGCTGGGTTATCCCGAGCGCGACAACTGCACAAGGATTGGGCAGATGGCCCTGCGTATCGGCGACATGATTGTGGACCCGCCGGTCCTGCTGGCGCCGATGGCGGGGATCACCGACCTGCCGTTTCGCGATCTGGTTCTGGAGTTCGGCGCCGGGCTGGCGGTCTCGGAAATGGTCGCCAGCCGGGAAATGGTGCAGGCAGGCGCCGCGGCGCGCATGCGTGCCGCCATGGGTCCGGGCAGGGCCCGCACCGCCGTCCAGATCGCCGGCAGGGAGGCCTTCTGGATGGCCGAGTGCGCCCGGCGATGCGAAGCCGCCGGCGCGCCGGTCATCGATATCAACATGGGCTGCCCGGCGAAGAAGGTGACTAACGGCTGGTCGGGATCGGCGCTCATGCGCGCGCCCGGCCTCGCGCTGCGGCTGATCGAGGCGGTGGTGAGCGCGGTTTCGGTACCGGTAACGCTGAAAATCCGCCTCGGCTGGGACGACGAATGCCGGAATGCCCCGGAAATCGCCCGGCGCGCCGAATCAGCGGGTATCGGTATGATCACGGTGCACGGGCGGACCCGCCGCCAGTTCTACACCGGGCGTGCCGACTGGGCGGCGATCCGGGCGGTGAAGGACAGCGTTTCGATCCCGGTAATCGCCAATGGCGACATCACCGGCGAGGGCGCGGCGCGCGCGGCGATGGCGCTGTCGGGTGCCGATGGCCTGATGATCGGGCGCGGCGCGCGCGGCAGGCCGTGGCTGCCGGCGCTGATAGCGGCCCGGCTGGGGGGCCGGCAGGCGCCCGTCGTCCCGTCCGGCGCGGAGCTGGCCGATTTGGTCGTGCGCCATTACGAGGCCATGCTGGCGTTCTACGGAACCGATCTCGGTATTCGCTGCGCCCGCAAACACCTCGGCTGGTATCTCGATCGCATTCCCGCTGAAGTCCCCCTGCGGCAGCGAATTCTGCGCGGCACCGATCCGCATGAGGTGATCCGGCTGATCCGGCAGGTATTTTCCGAACATCGTGCAACCGATCTTGGGGCGGCGGCGTGAAGGTTCCGGATCTGAGCATTCTCTGGGCCTCGATCCCGCTGCCGGTTCTTGTGATCGGCGCCGACGGAACGATCCTGACGCTCAACCCGGCGGCGGAAAACTTCTGCGGCGCATCGCGGCACCGGATCCTCGGGCACGCGCTGGACGGCTTCGTGGGCCGGGACAGCGCGATCAACGATATCCTTGTGCAGGTGCGCTCGGGCGCGGTTTCCGTGGTTCAGCACAATATTTCCATGAACTGGAACGACCGCGACCTCGGGGTCTGCACGGTGCATGCGGGCAGGGTGCAGGAAGGCACCGGTGAAACCCTGCTGCTGTTCAGCCCGCGCGGCGTGGCCGAGCAGATGGACCGCAGCCTAAGCCACCGTTCGGCGGCCCGTTCGGTGACCGGAATGGCAGCGATGCTGGCGCACGAAATCCGCACGCCGCTGGCCGGTATTTCCGGCGCCGCGCAGTTGATCGCCATGGGTCCCGGCGAAGATCAGCAGGAGTTGACGGACCTCATCCGCGAGGAAACCGAGCGGATCGGGAAACTGGTGGAGAAAGTCGAGGATTTCGGCGATCCGCGCCCGGCGGAACGGGTGGCGGTGAATATCCATGACGTGATCGAACGCACCAAGCGCGCGGCGCAGGCGGGCTATGCGGCGCACGTGCGTTTCATCGAAGACTACGATCCTTCGCTGCCGCCGGTCGCCGGCGACGCCGACCAGCTTGTCCAGGTGGTGCAGAACCTGATCAAGAACGCCGCCGAGGCGGTGCCGGAAGCGGGCGGGACGATAACCATCCGAACCAAGTACCGCGCCGGCGTGAAGATCGCCCTGCCGGGGCGGCGGCGCGAAAGCCTGCCACTGCAGCTCAGCATCACGGACAACGGCCCCGGAATTCCCGAGACGATGGTACGCGACATTTTCGATCCGTTCGTCAGTTCCAAGGCCAATGGCACCGGTCTGGGGTTGGCGCTGGTTTCCAAGATCGTGGCCGACCACGGCGGCGTGATCCGCTGCAATTCCGCTCCCGGCCGGACGCGATTCGAGTTGTTGATGCCGGCGTGGAATGATCGCGGTGACGACCGCAGCGGAGAGGCGGCCTGATGGACGGAACCGTGATCATTGCCGACGACGACCGGACCATCCGCACCGTGCTGAGCCAGGCGCTGACGCGGGCGGGGTGCCGGGTCCGCGCGACCTCGACCGTATCGACGCTGTGGCGCTGGATCGAGGAGGGGGAGGGCGACGTCGTGGTGTCAGACGTGATGATGCCGGACGGCGACGCGCTCGACATCCTGCCTTCGATACGCCGCAGGCGCCCGGACCTTCCGGTGATCGTGATGAGCGCGCAGAATACGGTAATGACGGCGATACGCGCCGCCGAGGCGGGCGCCTACGAATACCTGCCGAAGCCCTTCGATCTGAAAGAGGTGCTGGCGCAGGTGAGCCGGGCGCTGTCGGCAGGAAACCGGAAGCCCCGACCCGGCGGGCAAGAGGAGGAGGCACCGCAACACGACAAGATGCCGTTGATCGGCCGGTCGCCGGCGATGCAGGAAGTCTACCGCATCATGGCGCGGCTGATGCATACCGATCTCGGCGTGATGATCACCGGCGAATCGGGAACCGGCAAGGAACTGGTGGCACGCGCCCTGCACGATTTCGGACTTCGCAAGGACGGCCCTTTCGTGGTTGTCAACCTTGCCGCCATCCCGGCCGAGGGCATCGAGGCCGAACTGTTCGGCCACGAAAGCACCGGGACCGGCGCCCTTCCTGTGGCGGGAAAGTTCGAACAGGCCGACGGCGGAACGCTGTTTCTTGACGAGGTGGGAGACATGCCCGGCGATGCCCAGACACGGCTGCTGCGGGTTCTCCAGCAGGGCGAGTTTGCCCGGGTCGGCGGGCGTGCCACGATCCGCGCCGACGCGCGCATCATTGCGGCGACGCATCAGGACCTGCGCGAGTTGATCCGTCAGGGCAGGTTCCGCGAAGATCTGTTTTACCGGCTGAACGTGGTGCCGGTGCACCTGCCGCCGCTGCGCGAACGGCTCGGCGACATTCCGGATCTGGTACGGCATTTCCTTACACAGGCGGCCGACGGGGGGCGGCTGCGGCAGTCGATCTCCAGCGACGCGCTGGCGCTGCTGCGGCGGCAGACGTGGAGCGGCAATGTCCGTGAACTGGAAAACCTGATCAAGCGGCTGAGCGTCCTCTGCCCGGACGAAATCATCAGCGCCTCGGCCGTCAGCAAGGAAATCGAGGCCCGTCCCAGTTCGGCCGTGGCGCCGTCGCCGCAGCGCCAGCAGAAATTGTCGGCCGCCGTCGAAGAACACCTGCGGCGCTATTTCGACATGCACGGCGATACCCTGCCGCCCGACGGCATGTACGACCGCATTATCAAGGAGGTCGAATTGCCGCTGATCGCCCTCTCGCTTTCGGCGACCCGCGGAAACCAGGTGCAGACGGCGAAGCTGCTCGGGATGAACCGGAATACCCTGCGCAAGAAAATCAAGGGGCTTGATATTCGGGTTACACGTGGCAAAAAGATGATGTAATGTTGCCACAGCGCAATAAAGCCGAAGGTTCTGTAACCGCTTTGCAACAGAATGTGCTGACTCAGACCCGCGTAGCCCTTTCGCGCTGGGCGCGGCGGAGGAACGTGCAGAACGGGCTGGCGCTCGCGCTGGTTATCATCGGACCGCTTCTGGTACTGCTCACCTTTCTGGCTTTCGGCACCGTCGAGCGCGCTGCCGCCTCGCAACCGCTGCGCGCCATAGTTCTGGTCGACCTCGTTTACGTGATCATTGTCGCCGCGCTCATCGCGGTGCGGGTGGCGCGCATGGTCTCGGCGAGGCGGGCGAAATCAGCTGGATCGCAGCTCCACATGCGGCTGACCGGCGTCTTTACCATCATTGCACTTGTGCCGACGATAATGGTCGCGGTTTTCGCCGCGGTAACGCTGAATTTCGGTTTGGAAGGCTGGTTTTCTGACCGCGTGCGGCAAGTGGTCGGCAATTCCATGTCGGCGGCACAGGCGTATGAAAACGAACACAGGATAAATTTGCAGTCCGACGCGAAGCTTTTGGCGGATTTCGTGATTTCGCAGAAAGACAGGCTTGGGTTTCTTACCGGCGGCCAGTTGCGCGAATTGCTCAGCCAAGGCCAGACGCAGATGCAGCGGCCGTTCCGGGAAGCCTACGTGATCGACAGCTCGGGCAACATCCGCGCCCGCGGCGAGCGCAGCTACCTGTTCGATTTCGAGAGGCCCTCAGGTGGCGAGTTCGACCGCGCGATTTCCGGTGAAATAGTCATCGTAGAGGATTGGCCCAACAACGAATTTCGGGCCTTGATGGCATTGCCGAATTTCAATGACCGGTTCCTTTACGTAACACGGGACGTCGACGGGAAGATTCTCAGCCTGCTTGATCAGACCCGCGAAACGGCAACTTTGTATCAGCAACTGGAAAGCGAGCGGGGACGGCTGTTGTTCGAGTTCGCACTGATCTATCTCGGTTTTGCAATCATCATCATCCTCGCTGCGGTCTGGCTCGGCCTGTGGTTCGCCGAGCGGTTGTCGCGTCCCGTCGGAAGGCTGGCCGGCGCGGCGCAGCGCGTCGGCGCCGGCGATCTGGAGGTGCGGGTGCGCGAGGAAAAGGGTGACGACGAGATCGCGATCCTCGGCCGGGTCTTCAACCGCATGACCGAACAGGTCAAACTGCAGCGGGACGCGCTGATGAAAACCAACGAGGATATCGACAGAAGGCGCCGGCTGTTCGATTCTGTCCTTTCGGGCGTCACCGCGGGGGTTATCGGGCTCGATAACGAAGGCCGCATCGAATTGCTGAATTCTGCCGCCCTGCGCATGTTGTCGTTGAGCGGCGGTTCCGCCTACGACCTGCCCATCAGCCTGGCGGTCCCGGAATTCGCCAATCTTTTTCAGCGTCTTATCGAGCAGGGTGGAAGTGTTTCTCAGGGCGAGGTGAGGTTGATCAGGCACCGGGTAAGCGAAACTCTGCTTGTCAGATTCGCCAGGAGAGAAGGCGACGGCGGCACGCTGGAAGGGTATGTGGTTACTTTCGACGATGTAACCGATCTGGTATCGGCGCAACGAATGGCGGCCTGGGGCGACGTTGCCAGGCGGATTGCCCACGAGATCAAGAATCCGCTGACCCCGATCCAGCTCTCCGCCGAACGATTGCGGCGGAAATTCGCGCCGATGGTGGGCAAGGACCGCGACGCACTGGAACAGTACAGCGACGTCATCATCCGACAAACCGGAGATCTGCGGCGGATCGTCGACGAATTTTCCAAGTTCGCCCGTATGCCGTCGCCGGAGCGTTCGCGCCTCGATCTGATGGAGGTGCTGCGCGACGCGGTGCTGCTGCAACGAACCGCGCGGCCCGATATGGCGATCGAACTGATCGGCGACGAAGGCAGCCCGGTCATGGTCGATATCGATGCGACAATGATCAATCAGGCGCTTACGAATTTGATGAAAAACGCCGTGGAAGCAATTGACGCCGAAAAGGATTTGGAGCGTGAAAAAGACCGTAAGGGGCGCCTGAACGTTCTCCTGGAGGTTGGCGGTGACAAGGTGGCGATCCGTATACAGGACAACGGAATCGGCCTTCCGGAGGAGCGCTCGCGTCTGTTTGAGCCCTATGTCACCCATCGGGCAAACGGTACCGGGCTGGGGCTGTCGATCGTCAAGAAGATCATCGAGGAACACGCCGGCGAACTCAGCCTGTCGGATGCGCCGGACTTCGATGGCGACGGGCACGTCGGCGCGGAGGCGCGCATCGTGCTTCCGCTGAGCAAGGAAAACGCGGCGCAAGAACCGCCCAAGGGAAAGACCACAAAAACGACGAAGGAGGAAAGAGTAGCATGAGCGACATCTTGGTCGTTGACGACGAAAAGGACATTCGCGAACTGATTTCGGATATCCTGAAGGACGAGGGGTTCACCACCCGCCTGGCGGGCGGCTCGGACGAGGCGATGAAGGAGATCAACCTCGACGCGCCGGACCTGATCATTCTCGACATTTGGCTGAAGGACAGCAAGATGGACGGGATCGACATTCTGACGGCCGTCAAGCGCGACAATCCAGAGGTTCCGGTGGTGATCATCAGCGGGCACGGAAACATCGAAATCGCGGTGGCGGCCGTCAAACAGGGCGCCTATGACTTTATCGAAAAACCGTTCAATATAGATCAGTTATTGGTGGTGGTTCGACGAGCGCTCGAAGCTTCGAGGCTGCGCCGCGAAAACAACGCGCTACGGTTCGGCGCTTCGTCCACGGTCGAGATGATCGGCGAAAGCACGAAGTTTCGCACGCTGAAGGCTCAACTCGACAAGGTGACCAAATCGAACGGCCGGATCATGCTGACGGGCGCGTCCGGCGCCGGCAAGGAGGTTGCGGCGCGCTACATCCACAAGGAATCGAACCGGGCGAAGGGACCGTTCATCACCGTGACGTCGGCGACGATTGAATCCGAGCGGATGGAGGAAGTTCTGTTTGGCCGCGAAACCACGGACCGGGGCGTTGAGCCGGGGCTGTTCGAGCTGGCCCATGGCGGCATCCTGTTTTTCGACGAAGTGGCCGACATGCCGATCGGAACCCAGTCAAAGATTCTGCGGGTTCTGATCGACCAGCAATTCACAAGGGTCGGTGGCAACGATGTCGTACGTGTGGACGTGAGGGTGATTTCAGCGACCAACAGGGATCTCATCACCGAAATTCAGGAGGGGCGTTTCAGGGAGGATTTGTATCATCGTCTCAATGTCGTACCGATTGATGTTCCGACACTGGACGAACGCCGCGACGACATTCCGGCGCTGGCGCGGCATTTCATCGGCAAACTCAACGCCGAGCAGGGACTCGCCGCCCGCGAATTGAGTTCGGAGGCGGAGATCCAACTCCAGACCATGGCGTGGCCGGGCAATGTGCGGCAGCTCAAGAACACCATCGAGCGGGTGCTCATACTGGGTTCCGGGCAGGGCGTCATTTCCGCGCGAGAACTTCCCCAGGAAAGAGATGGCGACGAGGTTGACGGCAGCGCGGCAATCGCGCGAAATCTGGCGAATCTGCCGCTTCGCGAGGCGCGGGAGATGTTCGAGAGGGAATATCTGCTCACGCAGATCAACCGTTTCGGCGGCAACATCTCGCGGACGGCGTCGTTTGTCGGCATGGAGCGCTCGGCGCTGCACCGCAAGCTGAAATCGCTCAACGTCGTGTCCCGGCAACGGCCGTCCGGGGGTGGCGATCAGCACGCCGGCGAGGCTTCGGAAGCCAAGGCCACCGAGGAAGCCTGAGGCCCGTTCGCGACAGAATGAGAGGCCGCGATACGCGCGGCGATGGGGCAGGTGACATCCCGGGGGACAAGACATGAAGGTTATCGTTTGCGGCGCCGGCCAGGTTGGCGGGCAGATTGCGCGCCACCTGTCGGCCGAGGGTAACGATGTGACGGTGATCGACAGCAAGCCCGCGCTCATCCGGCGGCTGACGGACGCGCTGGATGTCGCCGGCATTACCGGTTTCGCTTCCCATCCCGATGTTCTGGCGCGGGCCGGGGCCCGCGACGCCGACATGATAATCGCCGCCACCTTCGCCGACGAAGTGAACATGGTGGTGTGCCAGGTGGCGCATTCGGTTTTCGGTATTCCGCGCAAGATCGCCCGGCTTCGGGCGCAGTCCTATCTCAGCCCGCATTACGCCGACCTCTACCGTCAGGATCACCTGCCGATCGACGTCATCATATCGCCGGAACGCGAAGTTGCCGAGGCGGCGCTGCGGCGGTTGAACGCGCCGGCGGCCTTCGACACCGAGAGCTTTCTCAACGGTCGCGTCCAGCTTGTCGGCATTTCGCTGCGAGAGGACTGCGCCGCTCTGAACACGCCGCTGCGGCAACTGTCGGAGCTGTTCTCGACCCTGCACGCGATTGTTGTCGGTGTCCGCCGCAAGGGCAAGCTGTTCGTGCCCGACCCAGATGACCAGCTATTCGAGGGGGACCAGATCTACGTGTTTTCGGAAACCTCCGACATGGCACGGACAATGGAGATCTTCGGCAAGAAATCGGTACGCAGCGAACGCGCGATCATCATTGGCGCCGGCAGCGTCGGACTGACGGTGGCGAAAACCCTTGAAAAGAGCGGGAGCAAACTCAGGGCGAAGCTGATCGAGAGGGACCGGTCGTGCGCCGAGCGCGCCGCCGACGCGCTGGAGCGCACCATCGTGCTCAATGGCGACGGGCTCGACATGGCGCTGCTGGAAGAGGCCAATGTGTCGCGCGCCGATGCGGTCCTGGCGGTCACCGACGACGACAAGACGAACATGCTGAGCTGCGCGCAGGCCAAGGCGATCGGTGTGCCGCTGGTGGTTTCGCTGATAAACGACCCCAGTCTGACCAGCCTGATAGAGCCGCTGGGGATCGACGCCTACGTCAACCCGCGGGCCACGACCGTTTCGTCCATCCTGCGGCATATCCGTCATGGCCGCATCCGCGCAGTCTATTCGATCGGCGACGCCGAGGCGGAAGTGATCGAGGCGCAGGTCATGTCGACCTCGTCGATCGCCGGCAAGACGCTGCGTGAAATGGGCTGGCCGGATGGCGCCATCGTCGGTTCGATCATGAAAGGCGAAAAGCTGGTGAAACCGCGCGGGGACGTCCGGATCGAGGAGGGCGACGTAGTGACGGTCTTCGCCCTGGCGCGCGTCGTCGCGCAGGTCGAGAAGCTGTTCCAGGTCAACATCGAATTTTTCTGAGCGATGCGCACCCTGACCGAGTTTCCGTTGTTCGTTCTGCTGGCGATGATCGGTGCGGCCGCAATGCTGGTTCCGGCGCTGCACGCCGTTCAACTGGAACAGTGGAAGATTGCCAGGACATTCCTGTATCACGGGATATTCTTCTTCATGTTCGCGTCGATCATTGGCGTCGCAACGATGAACCGGGCGCCCAGGCTGACGGCGAAAGCGCATCTGCTGACACTATTTCTCAGCTATTTGTTGTTCCCGGCCATGCTGGCCGCCCCGGTGCTGCAACTGGTACCCAGCCTTGCTTTCAGCCAGGGCTATTTCGAGATGCTGGCGAACCTCACGACAACCGGGGGCACGGTATTCGAGCGGCCCGGCGAACTGGCGCAACCGCTGCAGTTGTGGAGTGCGCTGGTCGGCTGGATGGGCGGATTCCTGATATTGATGGCGGCGCTGGCGGTACTGGAACCGATGAACCTGGGCGGTTTCGAAATCCGCTCCGTGGTGATGCGTTCCGGCTCCGGTACGGTGCGCAGCACCGATGCGTCAAAGGAAGCGACAGAGCGGATAATCCGGGTATCAAGGGGGCTGGCGGGTCCCTACGTGGTTCTGACCGGTGTCCTGGCCCTGTTGCTGATCCTTCTGGGCGACCGGCCTTTCGTTGCCGTCAGCCACGCCATGGCGGTGCTGGCGACCAACGGGACATCGCCCGTCGGCGGAATAACCGGGGCAAGTTCGGGGATTCCCGGTGAAATGGTCGTTGCGGTCTTTCTGTTTTTCGCCGTGTCGCACTGGCTTTTCAGGTTCGATTTCAGCCGCGACCAGATACGTGCCTTGCGCCGGGACCCGGAAATCTTGCTTGGTGTCAACATCGTTGCCCTCGTTGCCGTTGCGCTCTTCCTGCGTCACTGGTTCGCCGCCTTCGAAGTCGAGGAGGAACAGAACGTAACCTCGGCGTTGCGGGCCTTCTGGGGCAGCTTCTTCACGGCGTTTTCGTTCCTTACGACGCTTGGTTTCGAAAGCGCCGACTGGTCGACGTCGCGGAGCTGGTCGGGGCTCGGAACACCGGGGCTGGTTCTGCTCGGATTGGCGATGCTGGGTGGCGGCGTGGCCACTACGGCGGGCGGCGTCAAGCTCCTGCGGGTGTTTGCGCTATACAAGCACGGAATGCGCGAAATGAACCGGCTCGTGCATCCCAGCGCAGTGGCCGGAGCGGGATCGTCGGCGCGACGATTTCGCCGCGAGGGAGCGCAACTCGCCTGGGTCTTTCTGATGCTTTTCCTTCTCAGTGTCGCCGCGCTCATGCTGCTGCTGTCGGCGGCCGGAATCGGTTTCGAGGCCTCGCTGGCGCTGGCGGTATCGAGTGTGACCAATACCGGCCCGGCAGCGGCGCTGGTCGATACCGGAAGCACCAACTATGCGAATCTTGCGGCATTTCCGCGCTATGTTCTGTGCGCCGCCATGATCCTCGGGCGCATGGAAACATTGGCGGTCATCGCGCTCCTCAATCCCGATTACTGGCGCTGACGCGAAATTTTCCCTGAATTGCCCTTTTGGGTTGTATGGGACTTGGATTTCCCCCAATCACCGACTATTTTACCGGCATAACTATAAGCACCGCATTGCGCGGGCCATAAAACTGAAGGCTGAGAACAATGGCTGCCGAAAAACAGAACCTGCAGGACGTATTCCTGAACAACGTCCGCAAGGCAAAGATTCCCGTTACGATTTTTTTGGTCAATGGCGTGAAACTGCAGGGCGTCATAACGTGGTTTGACAATTTCTGCGTCCTTCTGCGTCGCGATGGCCAGTCGCAACTGGTTTACAAACATGCCATATCCACGATCATGCCGTCGCAGCCCGTCCACCTCTACGAGGCGGAAGAGGAGGGCTGACCGGCGCTGATGCGCAGTCTGGTTCTGCATCCCGAACTGACCGGTCTGCCAGACCGGCGGGACCCCTCTCATGCATTGCGCGAAGCCCTTGGCCTGACCGCGGCGCTCGGCGTCGAGATCGCCGACTCCGAGATCATCGGCCTGCCGCGGCCGCGTGCCGGAACGTATTTTGGCACCGGCAAGGTCGCGCAGCTTGCCGAACGGGTGCGCGAACTTGACGTCGGTCTTGTCGTCATCAATGCCTCGATCACGCCGGTACAGCAGCGGAATCTGGAGACGCGCTGGAACGCCAAGGTCCTCGACCGGGTCGGGTTGATCCTGGAAATCTTCGGCGACAGGGCGAGCACGCGGGAAGGGGTGCTCCAGGTCGCGCTGGCGCATCTCACATACCAGAAATCCCGGCTGGTCCGCAGCTGGACGCACCTGGAACGGCAGCGCGGGGCGCTGGGTTTTGTCGGCGGTCCGGGCGAAACCCAGATCGAGTCCGACCGGCGCGCGATATCGCAACAGATCCTGCGCATCCGCAAACAGTTGCGGAAGGTAGTCAACACGCGACGGTTGCATCGCCAGGCGCGGGACCGGGTTCCTTTTCCCACCGTTGCGCTCGTGGGGTACACGAACGCCGGCAAATCGACATTGTTCAATCGCCTGACCGGCGCTTCGGTGGACGCCAGGGACATGCTGTTCGCAACGCTTGATCCGACGATGCGCGCGGTGGAACTGGCACACGGAGAAAAGATCATCCTGTCCGATACCGTCGGGTTCATCTCGGACCTTCCGACACAGCTCGTCGCAGCCTTCCGCGCCACGCTCGAGGAAGTGCTGAACGCGGATATCATCCTGCACGTCCGCGATATCTCTCACGAGCAGAGCGAGGAACAGGCCGAGGACGTGCGCGAGATTCTGCGCGAACTGGGGATCGGCGACCAACGGCAGGGCGACATTTACGAGGTCTGGAACAAGATCGACCTCGTGGCACCGGATATCTTGCCCACCGTCCGTAACCGGGCCAACCGCAGCGACCGGGTCTTCCCGGTATCATCCCTGACCGGAGCGGGGTTCTCCGACCTGACTACCGGCCTCAGAAACGCGCTGGCCGATACAAAGCAGACCGAAACCATCCGCGTCGGTTTTGACGATGGCCGGCGGCGTGCCTGGCTGTACGAGCACAAAGTCGTAACCGGCGAGACAGCAACCGACGGGGGACTGGCGATTGACGTGAGCTGGTCAAAGCGCCAGAGGGCGCTGTTTCAGCACCTGTCGTCCAAGGTGGCATAATGCGCATAATATATATTATGTTAATATGCGGCATTTGTAAAACCATGATGCAAACGAAGCATTACCAATGATTTCAAATTCCTATGCTGTTTCTTTCGCAGAACCATGCGCCCTCCGATCCTGATTGCCGGCCCGACGGCATCGGGCAAGTCGGAACTGGCGCTGGCCCTGGCGGAGCGCGACGGCGGTTGTGTCATCAACGCCGATGCGCTTCAGGTCTATTCGTGCTGGCGCGTGCTGACGGCCCGACCGTCGGCAGCCGACGAACGGCGCGCGCCGCACAGGTTGTACGGTACGGTTGCCAGGGAGTCCGCCTATTCCGTCGGCGACTGGCTGCGGGACGCCGCCGAAGTCCTGGCGGAGTGCCGGAAACTGCACCTGAGGCCAATATTCGTTGGCGGTACCGGGCTGTACTTTTCGGCCCTGACGGAAGGACTGGCCGCAATCCCGCAGGTTTCCGCGGAAATTCGCGTGCTCGGCAACACGATCCGGGAAACGGAGGGTGCGTCCGGTTTCGTGCGCCGGTTGGCGGATCTGGACCCCGAGACCTTGGCGCAGACAGACCGGAACAACGCCGTGCGGCTGCAGCGCGCCTGGGAGGTCGCGACCGGCACCGGCCGCGGCCTTGCATCGTGGCAGCGGGACACAGGGCCGCCGTTGCTGCCGATGGAGCGGGCCCGCGCGGTCGTCCTCAGGTCCGATCCGGCGAAGGCGAATACAAGGATTTCCGCGCGTCTTGAGCGAATGATATGCGAAGGCGCGCTTGAGGAATGCGCGGCGGCGATGGCCGTGGGCTGGAGCCCTGCCCTGCAATCCGCACGCGCACTTGGCGCCCCGGAGCTTGTTTCGCATCTTGCAGGAGAGATTTCACTTGAAGCGGCAAAGGAGAAAATTGTCGTAAAAACACGGCGGTACGCGAAACGGCAAAGAACGTGGTTCAGGAACAGGATGGCCAACTGGACATGGCTGGACGCTGCTCATTGCGAGGCGGCGGAGCTGGCACGCCAGATCGAGTGAGCGGCGTGGCGGAATGTCGCCGAATTATCACGGATGGCTATTGCCGGCTGGGCGGTGAAACCAGTTTGGTTGCAAGAATCGAACATTTTCTGCACAATCCATGGACTTACATTTGAATCCAGACAAGAATGGCCCCCACCATGTCTATCACTAACCTCGAACTAGTTTCGGAGGCGGGAGAGGTTTCTCACGCGACCGAAGCGGTAACGTGTCAAAGCATAGCTTCCTATTGCCGCCAAAGTGATTGTTCGGCGGATTCCCTGACTCACCATGAATTCAACCAGTTCATTTGGGTGTCGCGCGGCGGCGGCCGGGCGTGCATCGACGGATCGGTACGCGGCTTTGGCGCCAACACCGCCATATTCGTTCCCAGCCTGACGATGCATGGCATGTCGTTTTCGCCCCGGACGCAGGGCTGGGTCGCGTCGGCCGGATCGGCCCGCGACCTGCCGCTCCCGGACCAGCCGTTTGTCCGGTCGGTGTCGGACCTGCGCGAACAGAAGCGTGTGGTCGCGCATTTCGATGCCCTGAATGACGAGCTTGCGGCGGGAGATTCCGAGCACAAGTTCGCCCTTCAGTACGAGATCGGGCTGCTTTCGGTATGGTACCGGCGTCAGGAAAACCGCGACGCCGGCAAAGCGGGAACCCGCAGCCCGGCGCGGCGGCGCCTGATGCGAAAGTTCCTGCAACTCATGGAAGAGCGTTACCGGACGCAGGACACGGTCAACGATTACGCCACCAACCTTGCGGTGACGCCGACGCACCTGACCAGGATATGTCGCCAGACGACGGGCAAGCCGGCCTCGACGCTTATCCAGGAACGGGTCTTGCAGGAAGCGCGAAAATCGTTGACGGAAACCGACAGGCGGGTTTCCGAAATCGCCGCGCAGCTCGGCTATTCCAATCCGGCCTATTTCTCGCGCCAGTTCACCGAGAGAGTGGGCAAATCGCCGACCGAGTACCGGCGACTGATGCGCTGAACAGCCGGGACGCCGCTGATATTCCGGCCTTGCGAAAGAATATGTCGCAAACAGGCATGTCTGTGTCGTAATATTTTAAAAAAAGTTCCGATGCCCGGTTGACCGGCCGGGCGTTTTCGCCTGCTATTGCTGACAAGGCGCGATCGGGGGAACAAGACCGACGGCGCCGCCGGCTGAAAGGCCGCAAAGGGCTGACAAGAGGGATGAAGATAAGGGACCGAAAGCGCCGGGACAGGCGCGGTTCCCATATCACAAAACACGGATCCAAACAGGGAGTGGAATTATGACCAAGCAGACCATCAACGGCAAGGCGCTGCATCCGGCGATCGAAATGTACGCAAGGGAAGCGCGCGTTGGAAAGATGAACCGCCGCGAGTTCCTGGCGACGGCGACGGCGCTGGGTGCGACGACGGCGACGGCCTACGGGCTTCTGGGCGCGGCCGTGCCGACGCGGGCAAACGCGGCGGCCGGTGGCGGCACGCTGCGCATGCAGATGCAGATCAAGCCGGTCGTGGATCCGCGGATTTTCGACTGGTCGGAAATGGGCAACGTCGGCCGCGGGATGGCGGAAAACCTCGTGCGGTACACTCGCGATTTCACCTTCGAGCCGTGGCTGCTTGAGGGCTGGGAGGTCTCCGAGGACGCCAAGACCTACATACTCAACGTCCGCAAGGGCGTGAAATGGTCGAACGGCGACGATTTCACCGCCGAGGACGTTGCTTACAATCTCCGGCGCTGGACCGACAAGTCGGTGGAAGGCAATTCGATGGCGGCCCGGATGTCGAGCCTCATCGACGCCGACACCGGACAGGCCGCGGCGGGTGCCATCGAGATCGTCGACAGCCACACGGTGAAACTGAACCTGTCGGCCTCCGATATCACGCTCATCCCCGGCATGACGGACTATCCGGGCCTGATCGTTCATCCGAGCTTCGACGATACCGGCGCGAACCTCACGGAGAACCCGATAGGCACGGGCCCTTATGCACTCGATCACATCGAGGTTGGTGTCAGCGCGGCGCTGGTGAAGCGCCCGGCCGGCTCGTGGTGGGGCGGCGACGTGGCGCTCGACCGGATCGAATACACCGACTATGGCACCGATCCTTCGGCATATGTCGCGGCGTTCGATGCCGGGGAAATCGATGCGGTGTACCAGACCAACGGCGATTTCATTGAAATACTGGATTCGATGGGGCTGGTGGTATCGGATGTCGTTACGGCCGCGACCGTCGTTGCGCGCACCAATGTCGAAGCCGAGGTCGACGGCAATAAACCCTACGCGGACCAGCGCGTGCGCCGAGCCCTGCAACTGGCTGTCGACAACAATGTGGTTCTCGAACTTGGTTACAACAACCTCGGCGCGGTTGCGGAAAACCACCATGTCGGCCCCATGCACCCTGAATACGCCGATATCGGCATGCCGGCGCGCGACCCCGCGGCGGCGATGGCGCTGCTCAAGGAAGCGGGGATGGCGGATTACGAACACGAGCTGATCTCGATCGACGACGACTGGCGGCGTGCAACAACCGATGCCATCGCGGCGCAGCTTCGCGACGCAGGCATCAAGGTGAAGCGCACTATCCTGCCGGGCGCCACGTTCTGGAACGACTGGGCCAAGTACCCCTACTCGACGACCAACTGGAACATGCGTCCGCTGGGTGTACAGGTTCTGGCGCTGGCCTACCGTTCCGGCGAAGCTTGGAACGAGGCGGCATGGTCAAACGCGGATTTCGACGCCAAGCTGGAACAGGCGCTGTCGATCGCCGACGCCGACAAGCGCCGCGAGATCATGAAGGACCTGGAAAAGATTCTGCAGGACAGCGGCATCCTGATCCAGCCGTACTGGCGCAAGCTGTTCCGGCACACGACCGACAAGGTCAAGGGTGCCGAGATGCACCCGACATTCGAGCACCATCACGACCTGTGGTCCATCGAAGCATGAGCGAAACGGGAGGAGGACCCCCTCCTCCCGTATACTTGCCGATATTCTGGCAGCCGCCTGACGAACTTTCCGAAACTGGTTCGGGATCCGATAACGGGGGATAGCGTACTATGCTTGCATTCCTGGTAAGGCGTGTTCTGGTCATGTTTCTCACGGCGATCTGCCTGACCTTCGTGGTGTTTTTTCTGACCAATCTGGAACCAAACCTCGAAAAACTCGCCAAGGAACAGAACAACATGCGCATGACAGACGCGCAGGTTGAATCCTGGCTCGAAAAGAACGGCTATAACCGGCCGATGGGGGTTCGTTATGTGGAATGGCTGGGCGCCGCGGCCACCGGAGATATGGGCCATTCGACGCGGTTCAGAAAACCGGTGGCCGGGATAGTTACCGAGCGGCTTGGCCACACCGGCAAACTGATGTTCTGGGTGATGATCGTCATGGTTCCGACGGCGCTCGTGGTGGGCGTTCTGGCGGGTATGCGCGAAGGGACGGTCACGGACCGAAGTCTGAGCACGTTTTCCATCGCCACGACCGCGACGCCGGAATACGTCTCGGGCGTCATTTTCACGGTTATCTTCGCTTCCTCCATCGTCGGGCTAAAATGGGTCAAGGGCGTTTCAACCTCGGCCACCGAGAACATCACATTCGAGAATTTCGCCCTTCCGGTGATGACGATGGCGCTTTACGGAATGGGCTATATAGCGCGGATGACGCGCGCCTCGATGGCCGAGGTGATGACGGCGCAGTATATCCGCACGGCGCGGCTGAAGGGCGTGAGTTTCCGCAACATCGTCCTCAGGCATGCGCTTCGCAACGCGCTGATTGCGCCCTTCACTGTGATCATGCTGCAGTTTCCGTGGCTGCTGACCGGCGTTGTGATCGTCGAGACGCTGTTCAATTTCAAGGGCTTCGGCTGGACACTGGTTCAGGCCGCCAGCAACAACGACATCGAGCTTCTTCTGTCATGCTCGATCGTGGCCGTGTTCGTGGTGCTGGTCACACAGCTGATTTCGGATATCGGCTATGTCTACCTCAACCCGCGCATCCGCGTGAAATAGGGGGAACGGAATCATGGAATCCCTCTCGTGGCTGCAGATTTTCGGGAAGATGCTGGAAGCGTTTCTGCCGGTGTGGATTTCGATGGCTGTCGTTTTCGGCCTGTCGATATTCTTCAAGGCGCGTCTTTCGCTCTACGGACGGCTGTTCGACAGCACCGTCGGAATGATCGGTTTCGCCATCATCCTGTTCTGGGTGTTCACGGCGATCTGGGCCAGTTCGATCGCGCCGTTTGATGCGCTGGAGCAAATCTCGGGACTGAAGAACAAGAAACCGGGCGTGCCGGTGCCGAACATGGACGGGATGTATTATCTGCTGGGAGGCGACAACCTGGCGCGCGACGTCTTCAGCAGGATGGTCTACGGCTCGCAGACGGTTCTGCGGATCGCTCCCGCAGCGACTTTGTTCGCCTTTCTCGTCGGCGTTACGCTCGGCCTGCCGGCCGGGTATTTCTCCGGCCGTCTGGACACCACGTTGAGCTTTCTGGCCAACCTCGTCCTGGCGTTTCCGGTGATCCTTCTTTTCTACCTTCTGGTCACGCCCGAGATACGGCAGACCGGGGTCATCACCTGGGTGTCGGCCGTACTGTTCATCTTCCCGATCATTTTCTTCGTTGTCCTGATTTATTCACGGTTCTTTACCCGCTCGGGGATCTTGTTCTTCTTTGGCGCGCCCGTCGCGCTGGTCATGTTCCTGATCTACCTCGGAACCGTGTTCGAGTGGGATCCGTTCATCTGGTCCTGGACCGGGTTCATGTCTTATGTGAACCAGGGCAACCCGATCGCCGAATGGGTGGAGACGACGCGGGCGAACTACCGGCCATGGTTCGCGCTGCCGCTGGACGCCAATGCACTCAACATTTTCGTGTCGGTGGTGTTCGTCAACTCGCCAACGGTGTTCCGCATCGTGCGCGGGCTGACCATGGACATCAAGACGCGGGATTATGTGGCCGCGGCGCAGACCCGCGGCGAGGGGGCGTGGTACATCATGCTGTGGGAGATCCTGCCCAACGCCCGCGGCCCGCTGATCGTCGATTTCTGCCTGCGCATCGGATACACGACGATCCTTCTGGGAACCCTGGGGTTCTTCGGTCTTGGCGTCAGCCCCGAGAGCCCTGACTGGGGCATGACGATCAACGAGGGCCGAAAGCTCCTGACGATCTATCCGCACCCGGCCCTTCCGCCGGCGATTGCCCTGATGAGCCTGGTTCTCGGTCTGAACCTGCTGGCCGACGGGTTGCGCGAAGAATCACTCAAGGATTGAGGGAGGACGACCGTGGCAAAATGGGACTATGACGGCCCGATCCTGGAGATCGAGGACCTGTCGATCTCTTTCTTCACGCGTGCCGGGGAAATTCCTGCGGTGATGGATTTTTCGACGGTTGTGCAGCCGGGCGAAGCGATGGGACTGGTCGGCGAATCCGGCTGCGGCAAGTCGACCGTCGCACTCGGTGTCATGCAGGACCTCGGCAAGAACGGCCGGATCGTCGGCGGCAGCATCAAGTTCAAGGGTCGCGAACTGAACCAGATGTCAGACGAGGAACTGCGCGATTTGCGCGGCTCCGAGATCGCGATGATCTATCAGGAACCGATGGCCTCGCTGAATCCGGCGATGAAGGTCGGAAAGCAGCTCATCGAAGTGCCGATGATCCACGAAGGCATGTCGGCTGACGAAGCCGAAAAACTGGCATTCGAGGTTGTCGAGGCCGTCCGTCTGCCCGATCCGGAACGTATCCTGAAATCCTTTCCGCATCAGTTGTCGGGCGGCCAGCAGCAGCGCATTGTCATCGCCATGGCGCTGATGTCGAAACCGTCGCTCTTGATCCTCGACGAACCGACGACAGCGCTCGACGTCACCGTCGAGGCAGGGATCGTCGATCTGGTCAAGGACCTGGGCAAAAAATTCGGCACCTCGATGCTGTTCATATCGCACAACCTCGGCCTGATTCTCGAAACCTGCGACCGGATATGCGTGATGTATTCCGGCGAGGCCGTCGAGACCGGTTCGATCAAGGATGTGTTCGACGAGATGAGGCACCCTTACACCGAGGCGCTGTTCCGCTCGATCCCGCTGCCGGGCGCCGACAAGAACGCGCGCCCGCTGGTGGCCATCCCGGGCAATTTCCCCCTGCCCCACGAACGCCCGCCGGGGTGCAATTTCGGCCCGCGCTGCGACTATTTCCAGGAAGGCCGCTGCAATTCCGCCGAGATCCCGATGTCGGCGGTGGGTGCGCCCGAGGACCGGCACGAGAGCCGCTGCCTGAGATTCGGCGAAATCGACTGGCAAGCGGAGCCGCAACGCGCCGAAGAGATCGAGGTGAGCGAACCGGGCGATGTCATCCTGCGGGTCAGCAACCTGAAGAAATATTACGAAGTTTCGGCGAGCGCACTGTTCAGCAGCGGCGAAAAGCGTGTCGTCAAGGCGAACGAGACGTTGAGCTTCGACGCCCGCGAAGCCGAAACGCTGGCCATCGTCGGTGAATCCGGCTGCGGCAAGTCGACCCTGGCCAAGGTTCTGATGGGGCTGGAGACCGCAACGGATGGCGACGTCGCGCTCGGCGGCCTGCATATTGCGAATACCGAGATCGAGGACCGCGAAACCTCGACCGTGGCGTCGATCCAGACGGTATTCCAGAACCCGTTCGACACGCTCAACCCCTCGCATTCGGTGGGCAACCAGATCATCCGCGTGCTGGAGAAGTTCAAGTTTGGCCGCAATCAGGCCGAACGCGAGGAACGGATGCTGGAACTGCTCGATCTGGTGAAGCTGCCGCGCGAATTCGCGCGGCGCATGCCACGCCAGCTTTCGGGTGGCCAGAAACAGCGCGTCGGGATCGCGCGGGCGTTCGCCGGAACGCCGAAGGTCGTGGTCGCCGACGAACCGGTCTCGGCACTCGAGGTGTCGGTACCGGCGGCGGTCACCGATCTGTTGATGGAAATCCAGCGCCACCGCCGAACAACGATGCTGTTCATCAGCCACGACCTTTCTATTGTGCGGTATCTGAGCGACCGGGTGATGGTCATGTATCTCGGCCATGTGGTGGAGCTTGGCTCCACCGACCAGGTGTTCTCGCCCCCCTACCACCCGTATACCGAGGCGCTGCTGTCGGCGGTGCCGATCGCTGACACCAGCGTAAAGAAACGGCAGATCGTTCTGGAAGGCGATATCCCGTCGGCGGTCAACCCGCCCTCGGGCTGTCCGTTCCAGACCCGCTGCGCGCACAAGTCGGACGTACCGGACGGGTTGTGCGACGAGGAGGTGCCGCAGATGCGCACCATCTCCGGCGGCCATCAGATAAAGTGCCACCTCTCGCAGGAGTATCTCGACCGGATGGAGCCGGTGATCAAGCTGGCTGCGGCGGAGTAGGACGCCGGGGCGGCGTTTCGTGTGTGCTGCGACGACGCGCCCGCCGCCAGGGCCGAATTCACCGGCGGCATCTCAATGCTCGGCCAGCGCAATCAGACGCGCAAACGGCACAATATTCGTTACCGTGACCGATTTCGCACAGTATTTGCCTCGCCGGACGGGCAACTGGTCCGTAATTGGTCGCCATGTCGCGGAAAACTGCCGATTCACCCCGAATTGGTAAGGGAAAATGGCCAAGTATCCCTCGACAAGAACGAATCAGCGATTAAATTAAGCTCGGCTGAAAGAGGATTCCCTCCAAGGATTTCCGACAGCAAATGGTCACGGCAATTCCCCCCTTGCCGTGGCCGTTTTAATTGTGGCCGCCCGGTTGGGAGAGCGATTTGTCCCGGTTTGCGCCCCTGCCCGACCCGCCCTATTTCGCCGTGATCTTTTCGGCCCAGCGAACCGCACGGGACGCGGGTTATCCGGCGATGGCAGATCGCATGCTGGAGCTGGCCGCCGGCCAGCCGGGGTACCTCGGCGTCGAAACGACACGCGACGCGGAAGGATTCGGAATTACCGTCAGCTACTGGCGCTCGGAGGACGATATCAGAGGCTGGAAGGCGGCCGCGGATCATCTGGCGGCGCAGGAACTCGGCAAGACGCGGTGGTACGAACACTACACCGTGCGCGTAGCGCGGGTCGAGCGAGCTTACTCCGGCCCCCAGGGCAGGTAGCGGAAACCGCCCGTCGGGCTGCGAACGCGCCGCCGAAAAACCTCAAGAGGATTTCAGCCGCGGGCGCGGCCCGCAAGTTTCCACACGCCGGGCACGATCAGCGCGGCCAGTACCAGCTTTAGGGCATCGCCAACAAGGAAGGGATAGAGCCCCCATTCGAGGATCGGCTTTTCCCAGGTGTAGAGATGTGCCAGCCAGAATATTCCGGGAATGTAGATCAGCGCGTTGCCGACCAGCATGGCGCCCGCCATCTGAAAAACGTTCCGGTCCCAGCCCTTGCGGGCGGCGTGTCCGAGCGCCAGGGTGGCAAGGACGAAACCGAGCAGATACCCGCCGGTGCCGCCCAACATGTAGTCGAGCCCGGCCGCCTCCGCGCTCGAATTGGCGAAGACGTCATAGCCGGCGGCGCCGACGATCATGTAGCCCAATATCGTCGCAAGACCCAGGCGCGGGCCGTAGGCTGCTCCGATGGTGAGAACCGCGAAGGTGCCCATGGTTATCGGAACCGGTGACGGCCACAGCGGCACCTTGATCTTCGCGGCGATGGCAAGAACCGCTATTCCGATTACGAAAAGCGCCACCCGTTTGGCCCACAGGGCCGCACCCTCGGCCTGCCAGAGCACCTCTTGCAGGACAGATTCACCGGTTTGCACCGTCATTCCCGTTTCCCTTCCCGGCAAAGTCGACATTTCTCCGCCCATTTGGCACGAATGCCCCTGTCGGGCAAGCGCCTATGCGACTACCGGGAAAACCGGGTTTTGCTGGTGTAATCCTTGTTTGGGCCCGTAACGATCCATTCAGCCCGCCATTCCGGCCAATGGGAAAAATCGTAACGGACGCGATAAGCGTCGGCGCCGCAAATATGGATGGCCCAAGCCTGCGCCCGGTTCGGATCGAGGCTGTGAAATGGCCGGCCGTCTTCAAACCGGACGTCGACCCCGCCGTCACCCCGCCAGTGCCAAAGATACGTTCAATGCGCTTTCAAGGCGGCCGTAGCGGAAAATATCAAGTACCCGGATTCATCGTAGCGAAGCGCCCGTCCCTGCCCCGTCAGAGAGGCGCGGCCGGAAAGTTTCCCGACCCGTCCCAAGTACCGGTCCTCGATCTCCCTTTCCAGGGACCATGTTCCCCGAAAGTCGGAAAGTGTCAGGTGCCGGACGCGCACCTAGCGGTAACGGCCTTCGGAGAGACTGCCATCCGCGCCGACAAAGCGGATCCCGCCGTCGTTCGATTCAACCGTGTAGCATGTCCACAAGTCCGCCGGCGGCCACTGCGAGCAGTACCGGCCCTGTTCGACGCGCCAATACCCCCACGAGATGCTGCCTGCGTCAAATGAAGTGCGTCCGCTGGGAAGAAACGTCTGGACCGCGTCTCCAAAATCGAGGGCGCGGCCGGACAGCGCGCTGAGAATCTGTGAATCGCTCAGCTTCACCCAGTCCTCTGTCGCCGCGGCGGACAGGACGGTTGCGCACAGCATGCCGGCGACCGCCAGCAATATTCGAAACATCGGCAAGATGCCTTCCTTGTCGCGCGCCCCGGGACAGTTTAACAGATCGCGGAAAGCCGACAACATCACAGGCGGAAAGTCATGATCCAACGCTATTCGCGGCCAGACATGGTGGCAATTTGGTCACCTCGAACCAAGTTCCGCATCTGGTTCGAGATCGAGGCGCACGCCTGCGATGCGCAGGCCGCGCTCGGCATCATCCCGAAAGAAAGCGCTCACGCCGTCTGGAAGGCCCGGGACGTGGAATTCGACGTGGCGCGCATCGACGAGATCGAGGCGGTCACCAAACACGACGTCATCGCCTTTCTGACCCATCTGTCGGACATCGTCGGCGCCGAGGAGGCGCGTTTCGTGCATCAGGGCATGACCTCGTCGGACGTGCTGGACACCTGTTTCAACGTCCAGCTGGTGCGCGCCTGCGACCTGTTGATCGCCGATATGGACGGGCTGCTGGCGGCGCTGAAGCGGCGCGCCCATGAGCACAAGGACACAATCTGCATCGGCCGCAGCCACGGCATCCACGCCGAGCCGACGACTTTCGGGCTGAAACTGGCGCAGGCCTATGCGGAGATGGAGCGCAACCGCAACCGGCTGCTCAAAGCGCGCTTCGAGATTGCCACCGGGGCGATTTCGGGGGCTGTCGGCACCTTCGCCAATATCGACCCAGGCGTGGAGGCGCATGTCTGCAAGAAGATGGGGCTGCAGCCGGAGCCGGTTTCCACCCAGGTGATCCCGCGCGACCGCCACGCGGCGTTCTTTGCCGCGCTCGGCGTGGTGGCCAGCTCCATTGAGCGTATCGCCACCGAGATCCGCCACCTGCAGCGCACCGAGGTGCTGGAAGTCGAGGAATATTTCTCGCCCGGCCAGAAAGGCTCGTCGGCCATGCCGCATAAACGCAACCCCGTCCTGAGCGAGAACCTCACCGGGCTGGCGCGGCTGGTGCGCATGGCGGTGGTGCCGGCGATGGAGAACGTGGCGCTGTGGCATGAGCGCGACATCTCGCATTCATCCGTAGAGCGCAACATCGGGCCGGACGCCACTGTGACCCTCGATTTCGCGCTGGCGCGGCTGACCGGCGTGATAGACAAGCTGATCGTCTATCCCGACAACATGCTGGCGAATCTGAACAAGCTCGGCGGGCTGGTGCATTCGCAGCGCGTGCTGCTGGCGCTGACCCAGAAGGGCCTGTCTCGTGAGGACGCCTACCGCCTGGTGCAGCGCAACGCCATGAAGGTCTGGGAAGAGGATGCGGATTTCATGACGGAACTGAAGGGCGACCCGGAGGTTGCGGCCGCGCTGTCAGCGTCGGAAATCGAGGAACTGTTCGACCTTGGGTATCATACCCGGCACGTGGACACGATTTTCCGGCGGGTGTTCGGAAGCTGAAACGTAAGTGACTGCGTATCGCCCCTTGCGACCTGCGGGCGCGGCCTGTGTCAGTCCGCCTCGCCGGCGATTTGCTCCTTCGCCACTTCGAGCAGTTCCGCCATCTTGGCGCGAATGACGGCCTCGTCGGCCATGTCTCCCAGATCGCCGGCGACCTTGCGGATCACGTCGTCGTGCCCGGGTTCCTGAAAGTCGGACTTGACCACTTCGAGGGCATATTTCTCCGCCTCTTCGCCGCTCTTGCCAAGGTATTCCGCCGCCCACAGCCCGAGCAGCTTGTTGCAGCGCGCCTGCGCCTTGAATTTCATTTCCTCGTCATGGGCGAACTTTTTCTCGAATGTGTCTTCGCGTTCGTCGAATGTGGTCATGCTTTGCTCCCGGCTGCGCTGACGCACAGATAAGCATTGCGGGTGCCGTCCGGCAAGTCCCCGGCTGACTTGTCCTTGCCGATACAGATGACAGGGCATATAGAGCCAGCAACTGGACCCGTGAAGCAGGCCGCGCCCGGGACCGCAGGTTTGGAGATTTTTCATGGCCAGACGCAGAATGGTGTACGAGGGCAAGGCCAAGATCCTCTATGAGGGGCCTGAACCCGACACGCTGATACAGTATTTCAAGGACGATACCACGGCCGGAAACGGCGAGAAAAGAGAGGTGATCGAGGGCAAGGGCGTGCTCAACAACCGTCTCAGCGAGTTCTTCATGAAGGGCCTTTCCAGTATCGGCGTTCCGACGCATTTCATCCGCCGGCTCAACATGCGCGAGCAACTGGTGCGGTCGGTGGAGATCATCCCGCTGGAGGTGGTGGTGCGTAATATCGCGGCCGGCTCGATCTCCAGCCGGCTGGGGATCGAGGAAGGCACGGCCCTGCCCCGTCCGGTTATCGAGTTCTATCTGAAGAACGACGATCTGCACGACCCGCTGGTGACCGACGAGCACATCATCGCCTTCGGCTGGGCGACCCAGCAGGACCTCGACGACATGGTGGCGCTGGCGCTCAGGGTGAACGATTTCCTGTCGGGACTGATGCTGGGTGTGGGCATCAAGCTGGTGGATTTCAAGATCGAGATCGGCCGCGTGTTCGACGGCGACTTCCAGAGACTGGTGGTGGCCGACGAGATCAGCCCCGACAGTTGCCGGTTGTGGGACACCAAATCGGGCCAGAAACTCGACAAGGACGTGTTCCGCCGCGATCTGGGCAACCTGACCGATGCCTATACCGAGGTCGCCAAGCGGCTCGGCGTCCTGCCGCGCAACAACGGCAACCAGGCCGGGCCCAAGCTCGTGCACTGATATCCGGGGCGGCACCGGGTTCCGGCCTGGTCTTTTCGCCGGCGGGTTTTGTGCCCGACCGCACCGTTTGGACTGGAATTTCCCCTTCCCTTCTGATTGAAACGGCGCCAGCAGGCAGCGGACCCGGATACTTCTCATGCGCGCACGCGTACATGTTACCCTGAAGGATGGCGTTCTCGACCCCCAGGGGGAGGCGATCCGCCATGCCCTCGGCACGCTGGGGTTTTCCGGCGTCAACGCGGTACGGCAAGGCAAGGTGATCGAACTGGAGTTGCAGGAAAGCGACCCGTCGGAGGCGCGGAAATTGGTGGAACGCATGTGCGAGCAGTTGCTTGCCAATACCGTCATCGAAGATTTTGACGTGAAGATTTTCTGATGCGCGCGGCCGTCATCGTCTTTCCCGGATCGAACTGCGACCGCGACCTGGCCGTGGCGTTGGAAAAGGCTTCCGGCCGCGCCCCCGAGATGGTCTGGCACAAGGAGGCGGCGCTGCCTCCGGGCCTCGATCTGGTGGCAATTCCCGGCGGATTTTCCTTCGGGGACTACCTGCGTTGCGGCGCCATCGCCGCGCGCTCGCCCGTGGTGCGTGCGGTCGTTGACTTCGCCGGCAAGGGCGGTCTGGTCCTGGGCATCTGCAACGGATTTCAGGTGCTGCTCGAAGCGGGTGTCCTGCCGGGTGCGCTGATGCGCAATTCCAACTTGAAGTTCGTCTGCAAAGCCGTTGAACTAACGGTGGAAACCGTGGATAGCCCTTTCACCGCAGCGTATAGCGAGGCGGCCGTCGTCCGGATCCCCGTGGCGCACCACGACGGCAATTACATCGCCGACGCGGAAACCGTGCGCCGTCTGCGCGGCGAACGCCGCGTGGCGTTCCGCTACGTGGACAACCCGAACGGGTCAACCGATGACATCGCCGGCATTCTTTCGAAAAACCGGCGCGTTCTCGGCATGATGCCGCATCCCGAAAGGTTCAACGATCCGGCGCT
>JBHHXR010000006.1:0-34137 GCA_046757205.1 Paracoccaceae bacterium | reverse complement strand
CACCAAGATCGCCCTGCCGCTGGCCGCGGTGGTTCTGGTCGCCAGCGTCTTCCTGGTTTCGCCGCCGGAGAATTTCGAAGGCACCGGGCTGGTGTTTTCCAAGGCCGATCTGGAGGAGCTCCGATCGGCGCTCAGGGTCAAGAACGCGGTCTTTTCCGGACGCGGCGACGACGGCGAAGCCTATGAATTCCGGGCGGAACTGGTGATCCCCGACTCGCCCGAGCCGAAATTGCTGACGGCCACCGTGTTCACCGGGAAGATCGACTATCCGGACGGAACCCGTGTCACGCTGGCCTCCGATACGGCGGATATCTGGCTTCTGGACCAGAGGGGGAGGTTTGACGGCCATGTCGTGGTCACGACCTCGGACGGATACGTGGCGCGCGGCGAGACCGCGACCGCGGATTTCCGCGAAGGAACGATTGCCAGCAACCGGCCGGTTGTGGCGACCGGGCCGCTGGGCCGGATCGACGCGGGTTCGTTCCGGATGTTCCAGCGGCAGAATCCAGCCAGTCCTAGTGGTAAAAACACCGTCATCTGGTTTGAAAACAGAGTTAAGCTCTTGTTTGTCCCGAAAAACGGCGGATGATGGCTAACCAAATGAGCAATAAGATGAAGACAATGAACAGAATACTTGCCGCCTGCCTGCTTGCGGGACTTGCCGGCGCCGGGGCGTTCGGGCAGGGCGCGCAGGTGCCGTTCGAGGGGTTCAAGCTCGATTCTTCGCTGCCGGTCGAGGTGGTTTCCGACTCTCTCATGGTGGACCAGACCACGGGCAACGCCATCTTCGAGGGCGATGTCGAGGCGGTTCAGGGCGAGTTGCGGTTGAATGCGGACCGCGTCAAGGTGTTTTACTCGAAGCAGGAAGAGAGCGGCGACACGACCATAACCCGCATGCTGGCAACCGGAAACGTTTACGTGACGAACGGCAAGGAGACCGCAAAGGCTCAGAGAGCCGACTACGATGTCACGGCCGGCCTGATCCGCATGGAAGAGGACGTCCTCCTGACGCAGGGCCAGAGCCTGATCGCCGGGAATGTCGCGGTGGTGAACCTGAACGATGGCACGGCCCGCGTGGAAGGCCGCGTGCGCACGGTCATTCAGCCGAAGCAGGAGGCGGCCCCGGAAGGCAGTGCCGGCGAAACCGGGGAAACCGAATGAGGTTGCAGCCGGGACTGACCGTCACGGAGGGCTCCGCCGGGCTGCGTGTCAGCGGGATCGGCAAAACCTACAACAAGCGGCCGGTGCTGCGCGACGTCTCGGTCACGCTCGACCGCAGCGAGGTGGTTGCGCTGCTCGGGCCCAACGGGGCGGGCAAGACTACCTGCTTTTACATCATCGCCGGGCTCGTCACGCCGGATTCCGGGAGCGTCGAGATCGACGGGCACGACGTGACCTATCTGCCGATGTACCGCCGTGCCAAGCTTGGTATCGGCTACCTGCCGCAGGAAGCGTCGGTGTTCCGCGGGCTGTCGGTGGAAGACAACATCCGGGCGGTGCTGGAGCTGTCGGTGAAGGACCGGCACCGGCGGGAGACCCTGCTCGACGAGTTGCTGGCGGAATTTTCCATCACCCATTTGCGGCGGGCCCCGGCGTTGTCGCTCTCGGGCGGCGAGCGGCGCCGCGTGGAGATCGCCAGATGCCTTGCCGGCCAGCCGAATTATGTTCTTCTCGACGAACCGTTCGCGGGCGTCGATCCGATCGCGGTGGGGGAAATCCGCGGTCTGGTCTCCCACCTCAAGGACCGGGGGATCGGCGTTCTGATCACCGATCACAACGTCCGCGAGACCTTGGAGATTGTCGATCGCGCGTATATCCTGCATGATGGCGTGGTGTTGATGAGCGGCGTGCCGGATGAAGTGGTTCGGGATGACAATGTCCGGCGTGTCTACCTCGGAGAGAAATTCAGGTTCTGACCGCATCAGCCTGCGCGGTCCGGGCCGGGACCGGCCGGATCGAATTTCACGATGTCCCTGAAGCCGAAACTAGCGCCAAGAACGTCAACGTCGCTGACGATGACCCCGCAAATGCAGCAAGCGATGAAGCTGCTGCTGATGTCGAATGTCGAGGCGCGCGCCTTCATAGCGGAGATCGCCGAACAGAACCCGCTGGTCGATCTGAACAGCAACCTCGAAGGTGGCGCCGGGGCAACGCCGGTTTCCGGTGAGGCCCCCGCCGCGTATGAGGGTCTGCCGGAGGCGCCCCGTGAAACCGCGCGGCGCACCGGCGCCGGATCGGGCGGACAGCCGTCCGACGGACGCCACGACCCTCTCGAACAGGTGGAGGAAAAGGTTTCCCTGCGCGAGCATCTGGGGCACCAGATCAGGCTGTCGCGACATTCGCCGGAAGTGGAAGTGCTCGCCCATCTGATCGTGAACGAACTGGATGATGACGGATATCTGCGCACGCCGTTGTTCGAGATCGCCGACAGGGCCGGCGTCGTCGTGGACCTCGTCGAACGCGCGCTGCGAGCCGTGCAGGCCTGTGCGCCCGCGGGTTTCGGCGCGCGCGATCTGTCGGAGTGTCTGGCCCTGCAGCTGCGCGCCTCCGGACGACACGACAGCATCATGCGCGTGCTGCTTGAGCGGCTGGATGCCGTGGCGTCCGGCGATGTCCGGCGGCTGGCCGCGGAAACCGGGGCGGACCCGCGGTCGATGGAAAAACGCCTCGCCATTCTTCGGAGACTCGACCCCAAGCCGGGGCTGCGCTTCCAGCACGCGCCGGTGCAGACGGTGATCCCCGACATCATCGTCCGCAAGGCCGCGACCGACCAATGGGTTATCGATCTCAATCCGGATAACCTTCCCAAGGTGCTGATCGACAGCCGTTACGCGTCCACCGTCAGCGCGCAGGATCGCGAAACCCGGCTTTTCCTGTCCGACTGCCGGCGCCAGGTGAGCTGGCTTTCCAAGGCGCTGGACCAGCGGGCCCGGACCATCCTGTGTGTTGCCAGCGAAATCGTGCGGCGGCAGACCGGTTTTCTGGAATTCGGAATATCGCGGATGCAGCCCCTGACATTGAAGGCGGTGGCCGATCGCCTCGGGATGCACGAATCGACCGTCAGCCGGGCGGCGGGCAACAAGTACATGGTCTGTCCACGGGGCACTTTCGAGTTGAAGTTCTTCTTCACGACCGGGCTACCGGGTGGTGAAAACGGCTCCGGGATCTCGTCGGCAGCCATCCGCGACAGGATCAGGCAATTGATCTCCAACGAAAAACCGGACGCCGTGATATCCGACGACAGGATTGCCGAAATCCTTTCGCGCGAGGGTGTGGCGGTTGCGCGGCGAACGGTTGCGAAATATCGTGAAGGCATGAAAATCCCGTCATCCGTAAAGCGCAGGCAGCGGCGTTCGTGAGTCGGTGCCGTGGCTTCGGCGCGGCCGGGAACTCTGCGGTTGACTCGGGATTTGGCTGACCATAGTTTCCGCGCGCCGCAGAACAGGTCGGTTCGCAAACGACCGAAGCGGATTCGGTTGAGGCGGAGAGGATCGATGAGAATTCAGGTTACAGGTAAACACATTAACATCGGTGAAGCGCTTCGCAGCCACGTGGAATCGGAAATCCAGGTTGCAATCGGGAAATATGCCGAGCGTCCGGTAGAGGCTGCCGTCACGTTTTCCCGTAACGGTCACGCCTTCGTGTGCGACTGTTCGGTTCATCTCTCCACCGGGCTGACGGCCCAGTCGCACGGATCGGCAAACGAGATCTACAGTTCGTTTGACAATGCCGCGGACCGCCTTGAAAAGCAGTTGCGCCGTTACAAGAGGCGGCTCAAGGATCACCACAAGAACCGGCCCGATCCGATCGAGGCGATCATGGCCAACGCCTACGTGCTGGCCGGCAACAGCGACGAGGAGGCGCCGGAACCGGAATCTCTGCAGCCGGTGATCGTCGCGGAAACCCAGACCAAGGTGAAATCCCTGTCGGTCGGTGAAGCGGTGATGCAGATGGAACTGGCCGGCGCGCCGCTTCTTGTGTTCCGCAACGACGCGCATGGCGGCGTCAATGTCGTTTATCGGCGAGAAGATGGCAACGTCGGTTGGATAGACCCCCGGAATGCCCGGCAGTAGGTTTCCCGTCGCGCGTCAATCAAGAGAAAGCTGAATGGAACTTTCCGAGATCATTTCAACCGACGCCGTGTCGGGCCATCTGAAAGTGGCGAGCAAGAAGCGCCTTCTGCAGGAGTTGGCGGAAATGGCGCATTCCGTCTGCGGTCTGCCCCAGAAAGAGACCTTCAACGCATTGCAGGAGCGGGAATTGCTGGGGCCCACCGGCATGGGCCACGGCGTGGCGATTCCGCACGCGCGCATGCCCGGTCTGGACAAGGTCGTCGGGCTCTTCGTCAAGCTCGACAAGCCGGTCGACTTCGAGGCGGTTGACAAGGAACCCGTCGATCTCGTCTTTGCCCTGTTCGCGCCCGACGGCGCCGGGGCCGAGCATCTGAAGGCTCTGGCCCGGGTGTCGCGGACGCTGCGCGACGCGGCGGTCCGCGCCAAGCTCCGTTCCACCGAGGAGCCGTCCGCGCTTTACGCCATTCTTACCGAACCGCCCGCCTCTCGCGCGGCGTGACGCGGCGCGGCGTCAACCGCCGCCGCCGAAGTCGCCGAACCCGAGTTTCACGTAGTCCTTGGCATAGGCCCTGCGCGCCAGCCGCTCTATCTTTTCGTCATAAATTTCATGAAGCCCGGCAAACTCCGGTTCGCCCGGACCCTCAGCGGCCTCCGGCCGGGCTTCCACACCCCACTTGCGGGCCAGCCGCGCGATCTCGCGCGGCACATCAGCTTCGTGCAGGATGTTCGAAGGCGGCACCGCCTTGCAGAAACCCTCGAGATGCGCCGTCTGGCTCGCCCAGTCCGGGTCGGTCCTGATGCCGGTCTGGCCGGAAAGGTTGGCGCGGACAAATTCGAGATAGGCAAGGAAGGCATCGCGGTGCCGCGCCGCGGAATACCCCGTGCCCAGCAGCGAATCCCGGCCCGCCCGCACCTGGTCGGCCGGTGGAATGTCGAGCCCGAAATGCCGGCACAGCCGTTCGCGGATCGCGGGGTAGCCGCCTTCGAAGATCCGCCGCATGAAAACGTCGTAGGCGCGCGCCACGGGGTGGCGGACGACGCTGAGACAAACGAAACCGGGATTGGCGGACAGCCATTCGTGCAGCTCCTTTTGGTCGCTGAAGCGGCGCGGCGGCGGTTCCGCAGCACCCTTTCCCGCTGCCCCGCCCCGCATCCACCGCAGCAGGCCCGGCGCGGGGCAGCCCGGTACGACGGCTACAAGCAGCGGCAGGGTCTCCGACGCCACCATGCGCCGTACCGCCGGGCCGCGCTCCGGCTCGTCGTCAAACGGCATTTCCCGTGGCGAAATACCCATTTCACTGACCACGCGGCGCATGAATTCGAAATTCTCGACCCGGTCGGACATGGCTTCGGGATTTTGGCGGCGGATGCGCACGCGGCCCGGCTTCCGCCGCATCGCCGCTCCGAGATGCCGCGCAAGACCGGCCACGACATCAGCGTCGAGCACATCGCGGTAATTCAGGAAGAACGCGGTCTGGCCGGAAATCTTGAGCTTGCGGCGGATGCGCGCGTAGTAGCCGCGTATCTCGCCGAGATAGGCGCGGAACTCATCGGCTGCGAACTCGGTCCTGGCGGATTTTCGCCGCGAAACCTGTCCCAGCATCCACTGGTCCGTGGCGCGTGCCGTCTTCAGGGAAACATAGGATTCGAGCGGATCCCTTTCGAGGACGATCTTGGCGCAATCGGGATCGGCAATACACCGCTCTTCTATCCGGGTATCGTGCCCGTCGAATATCCGGAAGCCCGGAGTCGCGCCGGCGCTGTCGGCATGCATCGCCGCGAGCACGGCTTCCGGCCGCCGTTCGCGTTCTTCGAGGGTGACGCCCTGAAACGTCTCGCGGCCGGCCTTGCCGATGAAGGCCGGGTTGAACAATTCCCCGTAGGTCTTGATGCCGTCGTAAAGCTCAAGGCTTTTTTCCAGCAGGTTGGAGCCGGTTCGCATGGCGGCGAAGATGGCGAAATATGCCGGTGGGCGGGCCGGCATTTCAGCCGCCGGCATACGCGACCGAAGCCTCTTTCGCCGGCTGCTCCATGACGCTGAAGCCCAGCTCCCCGGCATCGCTCAGATCGATGCCAAGGTTGCGTATCCGCCGTGCCGTCGCTTCGAGCCGGCTCACGGTCCGGATCTTCGGCATGCCGATGAGCACTTTCTTTTGTCTGCCGTCAAGGGCCACCTGAACGGCCGAGAGCAAGGGGTATGGCTCGCGCAGCGCCTCGCCGAGTTTCCAGATGTGGCAGGTCCGGCCACGGATATTCCAGCGCAGATGCTCCAGGTAATCGCGCTCGTGGGCCTGATACCGCGCCGCACGCGCGCGCAGTTCCGCGTCTTCGCAATCCGCCCTGAGGGCAAGCTCCGTCAGCCAGGCGCCGGTGATGACGAAAACCTGCGCGTTGGGATCACGGGCCAAAAAGGCGCCGACGGAACGGCCGTCGCCCGGCTCGAAAAGGAAGCTCTGATGCGTGGCGCGATTGTTCCAGATGAAGTTCGCGAGGAATGCGTCGGGACGGTAGTCCCGCAGCGCGGGATGCGACGAAAGATTGCCCGCCGCGAATTCCTCGTTTGCGCCGAACTCGGCGGCGTCCGGCCGGAACAGCCGCCCGTGCACCGAAGTTTCGCTCTTCCGCGCAAGCCAGGCGCGGAAGTCGGCGAATGCCCGGTCGAAGCCGGTGAACACGGCGTAGGTTCGCGCCGTCTCCGGCTGGCGTTCGTGCCAGTGGCAGGGAAAGCGGCTCTGCATTCTCAGGCCGCGGCGGCCTTCATTGCGCCGGCGCGCCGCCTCGCGGAACTGCGTTTCCAGCGACGGCGGGTTGAATTCCGGGGCGTCGCGCACCGGGCGCAGCGGCGCCAGCAACCGGTCGTAGAGCCTGTCAGCGCCGTGCCAAATCTTGCGTGCGAAAAACCGGTCGCTTTCGGCGAGGAAGGATTCGTGGTCGTCGTAAAAGATGTGCGGCTTGCCCTGGTGGTCGAAGCGCGCGAAGGTCAGCGAGTGGCACTCGATATCGCGGGAGTGCTTGCGCACGAGGGTCTGGAAATAACTTTCGTCCGGGATCCAGCACTTGCGGAAAAAGCGGTCGTATTTCGGCCGTTCTGGATCGGACACGATGGCGTTCAGCGTCCGCCGGGAAAGACACCACCATTGCGAACCCATGTGCGGCTCCAGCCCGTCGGGTATTTCCCTGTGAACCCCCAGCCGCCGCTGCAGCCGGACGGAAAGGTCGAACAGCCGCCGCCTCTCGCGCCAGCAGAACGGAAAATAGAACCGGAACCGCT
Organism: Paracoccaceae bacterium; assembly: GCA_046757205.1. GTDB lineage: Bacteria > Pseudomonadota > Alphaproteobacteria > Rhodobacterales > Rhodobacteraceae > JBHHXR01. The sequence goes on along the minus strand of JBHHXR010000006.1, from coordinate 26,793 downwards.
CTTCCGACAGACCGGCCTTGACCCAGCGGCTGTCGGAGGCCGAGTAGCTTTCGATGAAATCCTTTTCGGGGTTGCGGCGCAGGAATACCTGAAGCTCGGGGATCGGCCTCAGCGGCAGGCAGGCGCCGCTCACCTGGGCCACGTGGCTGACATCGGGCCAGCGGCGCAACAGAATCTCCGAAGCGGAAAGGCTGGCCTCCGTCAGTGAAAAAGCCCCCCATTCGCAGGTGACGCGCGGCGAAAACACGATGTTCCGGTTGTGTGACAGCGCCTCGCGGAACCGCGAGAATTCGTCCTCCGGCGTCTTGCCGTCGACATGTATCGCAACCTTGCAGCCGTCACGCACCAGCGCCCGCGCGAACGCTTCCGCACGGTGGAGATGGCTGTGCGCCAACATGATTATTCCGATGCTCATGCGCCCCTCATATCCAGCCGCCCGATGACATGAGGCCGAACTCCTCGAGTTGCGCCCAGCCCTGGTATTTTTCCGATTTCGGCGTCCACAGAGAATTTTCGTGGCCGCCGTGCTTCAGATAGGCCTTGTATTCCCGCCCGTTTGCGTAGTGCTGTTTACGCTCGAGCTCCTCGGTCGCCTTGTCCTTCAGGACGGGAAGAAACTTCGCGTGCAGCAGGCAGCCGCTGGGCTTTTCGCCGCCCCAGCGGTCGTGGACCTGGTTGTATCCGCGCGGCAGCAGCATGTGCGTCGAGCTGACATAGACCGACCCGCGCTTCCATTTGACCAGCGGTATCTTGTTGAGCGCCGGCGCGTCGGCCGGGCGGTCGGCAAAGAACGCGCGTTGCCGGGGCCCGCCTTGGATCCACAGGTTTCCGTATCTGGGATTTTCGCAGGCGGTGTAGTTGCCCGCGTCGAAATACGGAAGGACGTTGAGTGGGTTGTCGCCCTCGCGGTAGGTTGCGCCCGCCACCGCGCCGCCGGGGTACACGTCCAGAAGCATGGCGCTGAAGGATTTCACGTTGCCGGCGTCGAGCCAGTCCGTCAGCGCCTGAACGGGGCGCGTGTCGCAGTGCGCAAACACCAGGAATTCATCGGGATCGACGACAAGTATCCAGTGCCCGTGGGCATACCGGTTCTGAAGATAGTTGAGCCAGTCGGCGCCGAATTGCGACTCCCGGTAGCTGCCTTTCGATCCCCACAGCGAAACGTCGTTCTGCCGGCAAAGGTATTCCGCGGTTCCATCGTCGGAGCCGTTGTCGACAACAAGGAAATGGCCGACCCCGAGTTTCCGGTAGTATCGCAGGAAATACGGCAGCCGGATGCGTTCGTTGCGGACCGTGGAGAAAAGGAGAACGTCACCCGGGGAAATCTGCCGCGTCAGGTCGTGCAGCGAACGCAGTTCGCGGCTCCTGCGGATCGCACGAAGCCGTCTTCGCCTGCGTTCCAGTCGCAGGGAATATGCCCGCAGTGCCTGCCTCACCATCGGTTGCCTGTCGCCCGTGCCCGCTGACGCACTTGTTTTTGTTGCCAAATACCTGGGCGAAATGGTCGTCCCAAGCCGGCAATGGCGCCAATCTTCTTCTGCGGCACGAATCGTGAGGCATGTTTTTTGGATTTGCAAGCATGAGTATGGATTTTACCCACGAAGCGCGGTCTTTTGGCTGCACATACAGCGGATAATCTCCGTAAACCTCGCGCAGGACGGGCAGATCGCTGCATATTGCCGGTGTGCCAAGCTGCAACGCCTCGCCCACCGGCAGCCCGAAGCCCTCCGCCAGCGAGGGAAAGAGCAGCGCTCCCGCGCCGCCGAGAAGGTGGCGCACCTCGTTATCAGGTAGGGCGCCCAGCTCGTGCACGCGGCGCCCCGGGCGGGCTGCCGCATCAAGCCGGGCGAAGACATCCCCGTTCATCCATCCGCGACGGCCGACGATGTAGAGATGGGGAATCCGGTCAGGCGGCAGGGTGGCGCCGAATTCCTCCCAGATGTCCAGCAGGAGTGCGTGATTTTTCCGCGGTTCGATGGTTCCAAGTGCGACAAAATGCCGCATTTCGGCGAGATCGGTCTGGCAACCGGAGGGCACCGGGTCGAACCCGAGATGCGCAACCACGCCCGGCGGCGGTCTTCCCCAGCCGGCAAACCGCGCCTCTGCGCTGAGCTTCGTTGCCTTCGAGTTGTAGATTACCCGGTCGCAATGGGCCCGCACCGACTGCATCTTCCGGCAAAATCCCGCCGGGACGCCGCGGCGGGTGAATTGCGGGCAATCCAGCGGGATCATGTCGTGAACCATGGCGCTGATGCGACCCGCGCCGCCGCGCCTGACGGCACGAAAGACGGCGTTCCCGAGGTTGCTGTGGCCGACGTTGAGATATTCGAAGCCGGCCGGAAGGTGGCTTCGCAGCATGCGCGCCAGTCCGAACCTGCCGCAGCGCGCCACCGCGGCCGGCGCGCCGGCTGCCGAGGCGAACAGCGCCCGGTCGAACAGGCCGTATCCGCCGGGCAACCGGGCCAGGAAGAACACGACGCCTTCGAGCCGGGCGAGATGCCGGGCGTAGGCGCGCTCCACCCGGTCGATCCCGGTCGCCCGGACAGTGCGGCGAAGGGTCCGCGAAATATCGAGCAGATAGGCGCTAGGTTCCAAATCCATCGGTTTCGTGCCATCTCCACGCATCACGGACCATGTCATCCAGCGTTGAGCGCCGCGGCCGCCAGCCCAGGACATCCATCGCCCGTGTTGCCGCGCTGACAAGCGACGTGCAGTCGCCGGGGCGGCGCTCTCCGGTCTCGAAGGGTACCTCGCGTCCGGCGATGCGCTCCACCGACCGGAGAACCTCCCGAACCGAGAAACCGTTGCCGGTTCCCAGGTTGAACACGGCGGACGGCTTTCCGTCTTGCAGCCAGTCCATGGCGCGCAGATGCGCGTCCACCAGATCGGCAACATGGACGTAGTCCCGGATGCAGGTGCCGTCCGGCGTCGGGTAGTCGGTGCCGAAAATCGTCAGCGCCGGTCCCCGCCCCTGCGCCGCCTGAATGGCGCGCGGGACAAGATGCGTCTCGGGTGTATGGTTTTCGCCGATCTCCGCCTCCGGATCGGCCCCGGCGACGTTGAAATACCGGAAGATGACATGGCGCAGCGGCGAGACCCGGCCCGCGTCGCGCAGCATCTCTTCGATGGCCATCTTGGAGCTCCCGTAGGCGTTGGCCGGCTTCTGCTCGGTATCCTCCGTCAGAAGAACGCCGTCCTGATCGCCATAGGTGGCGCAGGTCGAGGAAAACACTATGGAGTGAATTCCGCTCTCCAGCATGGCCTCGATGAGGTTCATGCCGCCGAGCACGTTGTTGCGCCAGTAACGCATCGGCTCGGTGACGGACTGGCCGACCTCGGACAGCGCCGCGAAATGCATCACCGCGTCCGGGCGATACCTGGCGAACACCTCGGCGATCCTGCGGCGGTCCGTCAGATCGCCTTCCTCCAGCGGCCCGAAGCGGACCGCTTCGCGCCAGCCGGTCGAGAAATTGTCGAATGTGACGGGGCGGTAGCCGGAACGCGAAAGCGCCTTGCAGGCATGGGAACCGATATATCCGCCGCCGCCGGTGACAAGTATTGTTTTCACAAACCCTCCCCGGCGGCGCTTTCGCTTGGCCCTACTGAGCTGCCTGGCCGATCGCGAGCGTCTCGGTCAGGAACGAAAGAAACTCGTCGCGCAACTCCGGACGGCTGAGCCCGAAGGCAACCGTCGCCTGCAGGAACCCGGCCTTGGAACCGCAGTCGAAACGGTCGCCGCGGAAGCGGAAACCGTGAACCGCGCCGGTCGACCTGATTTCCCTGGCGATGGCGTCGGTGAGCTGGATTTCGCCACCCGCGCCCTCCACCCCGCAATCGAGGTACTTCAGGATCTGCGGCGTAAGGATGTAACGTCCGATCACCGCCAGGTTGCTGGGCGCCAGATCCGGGTCCGGCTTTTCCACCATCCCCTTGACGGAGACCACGTGGCCGTGATCGTCGGCCACATCGAGGATGCCGTAGGCGCCGGTCTTCTCCCTCGGGACCTCCATCACCGCGACCATATTGCCGCCGATTTCCTCGTAGCACTCCACCATCTGCTGGAGGCACGGCTTCTCCGCCGCGATCACATCGTCGGGCAGGATCACCGCGAACGGTTCGTCGCCGATCAGCCTGCGGGCGCACCATACCGCGTGGCCGAGGCCGAGCGCCTCGCGCTGGCGGACATAAGCGATGGCGCCGCTTTCCATGTCGGTGCGGCGCAGCTCATCGAGCAGATCGTGCTTGCCGCGCCGGCGAAGGTTTTCCTCCAGATCCTGCGCGCCGTCGAAATAGTCCTCCAGAGCGCTCTTGCCGCGCGACGTCACGAAGATGAACTCCTTGATCCCGGCTTCGCGCGCCTCGTCGATGGCGTACTGGATCAGCGGCCGGTCCACCAGCGACAGAATTTCCTTCGGAATTGACTTGGTTGCCGGCAAAAAACGCGTGCCGAGCCCGGCGACAGGAAATATCGCCTTTCTTACTGAACAGGACATACTCACCCTTCTCTGAAAATCCCCCACAATACGCAAGGCCGCCAAAGCAGCCTCGGTACCACCGTATCATATTTCAGATTGTGGTGAAACAATGGCAATCGGCCAAGATATTGACGCCGCGCCCCATTTTTTCCGAATCGCGGATTCCGACGAATTCCTGCCTGCTCGTGAGACATTTAACGACCGTGATTTCAATGCGTTAAGGCACGCCGCAAGCGTCCAGTTATCGACTTCGCGTACCATGACCGTGCGCCGGCTGTCGGCCATCCTTTCCGATTCGCGGGCGCCGCGCTGCCTTGTTGTGGCAAGGCGGAACACCGGTTCGTCGCGCAGCACGCGACCGAACGTTCCGCCCCTGTGGAGCCAGTATCCGCCGCCGGTGAACCGCACGCGCAGGCGTCGCGCGCCGGGCCTGAAATCTATCAGCGTTACCGGAATGCCGGCCTCGGCAAGGCGGCCCGCCAGGCGGCGGGCGAGGCGGCGGCGGAAAGGCCGGGCGATCAGCGTGACGCCGAACGGTGCGGTGTCGTCAATGACGGCGGCGCCCTGGCCGGCGGGGCCCCGGGGCAGGCTCTGCTGTCGCCGCACCGGGCCTTCGGCCATGCCCGCTTGCAGTTCCGCAGCGAGTTTTTTCGCCGCCGCGCTGGTCAGACGGCCATCCGAAACGAAGCGCCGCAGCCGCCCCTCCTGTTTGCGCCGGAAGCCCGCCAGTTCCCGTTCCATTTCGGACCTGCGGCCATGTTTCGCCAGAAACCGGGCGTGGCTCGCACCGATTTCGCGAAGGTTTCGCGGCGCGCCGCTTTCGGTGCGGTGCGGCCCGGCATGCCTTTCGTGCTGCACCTGCGCGCCCGGCACAACGGCCGTCCGCCAGCCGGCGCCGGCAAGCCGGAAATCGACGTCCACTTCCTCTAGATAGAAGCGGAATCCGCTGTCGAAACCACCGATCCCGACGAGGGCCGCGCGCCGGAAGGCACAGTTCGTGCCGACCGTCTTTACGGCGAAGCCGTCCGGTGTTTCGGGGCATGTCCACGGCTCTCCGGCCGCCACCGGCAGCGGGAAATCATGCCCGTTCCGGTCGCACATGACCGCCTTCGACTGGAAACACACGCCGTTGCGGCCGCGAACGAACCCGCCCGCCGCGCCAACGGCGGGATCGCTGAACGGTGCCGTCAGTCTTTCCAGCCAAACCGGCTCGGGAATGCAGTCGTCATCGCAAAATGCCACGACCTCGGCCCGCGCGCGCGCCACGCCGAGGTTGCGGGCGGCGGAGATGTTCAGCCCGGCGAAGCCGACGAAATCGAACGGTTCCGAAATCTTCGGCCTCCGGTCGGCGACGACGACAAGCTGAAACGGCCGGAGCGTCTGATATCGCAGGCTGCGCAGCAGCCTCTCCAAACTCGCCGGGCGGGAGTGGCTGACGACGATCAGGGAAACGGCCGGAGGCGCGTTCATTCTATTCCCCACTCGGCGAACATGGCCTCGATCTTCGGCACGTCCACCGGGTTGTTTACTTCCCAGAACGCCTGCCCGCGCGCCTCCACTTCGACGCATACCACGGACCATCCGTTTTCCATGAACCGGAGTTGCTCAAGCCCTTCCTCGACTTCGAGACGCCCCGGCGCCCAGCGCCGGTATTCGGCCAGAGCGGCGGGGCGATAGGCATAAACGCCGACATGGTGGAAGACCGGCGTTTCCCTGCCGGCCTCGAACTCGCGCCCGGTGTACGGAATCACCTCCTTGGAAAAATAGAGCGCCCTTCCACGCGTATCGAAAACCGCCGTCGTGCCCCCTACCCGGCCGGCGCGCCGGTCTTCCCGGAGACCGTTAAGCATGGCGGCGTCGCAGCGCAGGACCGGTGTCGCCACCTGGATGGCTCCGTCGGCGCGCATGTCTGCGACCAGCGCCTCGACGAACCACGGCGGGGTCAGCGGCGCATCGCCCTGAAGGTTGACAACGACGTCGTACCTGTCGCCGAATATGGCCGACACCTCCGCACAGCGCTCCGTTCCGTTGCGGCAGTCGGAGGACGTCATGACGACCTCGGCGCCAAACGCCACCGCCGCTTCGCGAATCCGCTCGTCATCGGTGGCGACGACGACACGGTCGACGCCGGCGACGTTGTGCGCGGCGTCCCAGCTTCGCTGCACCAGGCTGCGCGCCTTGCCGGTGGCGCCGCGCAGCTTCGCCAGCGGCTTGCCGGGAAACCGGGTCGAGGCGTAGCGAGCGGGGATCGCGATGAGGACCGCCATTTCAGGCGTCCTTCAGGGCAACGCCGGGCGCAAACGCAATGAAGAAAGGGTTCTCGTAACCCGGCTTGGCGTAGCGAAGATCGCTGTGGTCGTCGAAGCGCACGACCCTGCCGCCGGCGCCGAGCAGCACCGCGTGGCCTGCGGCGGTATCCCATTCCATGGTCCGCCCCAACCGCGGGTAGAGATCGGCCTCGCCTGCTGCGACCAGGCAAAACTTGAGCGACGAGCCGGCGCTGAGAAATTCCGCCGTCCGGTACTTCGAGATATAGGCGTCCGTTGCCGCGTCGCGGTGCGATTTCGATGCGACAACGCTGAGCGCGGCATTGTCCGGTTGCGACACGCGTATCGGCGTCAGGTTTCCGATGCGTCCGGCGAAGTGAGGCCCGTCCTCCTCGACGGACCGCCCGTCTTCCGCCGTCCAGAACAGCCGCGTCTTTGCCGGAGCAAAGACGACGCCCAGCCTCGGCACGCCATCTATGACAAGAGCGATGTTGACGGTGAACTCGCCGCGCTTCTGAATGAATTCCTTGGTTCCGTCGAGAGGGTCGACGATGAAGAACGTCCCGCTGTCCACACCGTGGCTTTCGGCGCGTTCTTCGGTAACGACGGGGATGCCGGGAAATCGCTTGCGCAGGCCGGCGTAAATGATCGCGTCGGCCGCCAGGTCGGCTTCCGTAACCGGGCTTTCGTCCTCCTTCCGGCTGACCGAAACGCCGTCGCGCCAGTAGACCTCCATAATGGCCGCGCCGGCCTCGATTGCGAGGTTTCTTGCGGCTCTTGCGATTCTGTCGAAATCCATCCTGCCCCTGCACGGTTGTTGACGGTTTGTGGCCTCGCGCCATAAGCTCTGTTTAAAGCGCCGAATAGGATCGGCAAGGGCTGATTTCGGGCAATCGGGCGGCGCGGAAGGCAGGCAGGGGCAGGATGATCACCGTCACCGAGCGCAACCGGTCACTCGTCGATTCCGCGTTCAGTGTCGGCGAACTTATCTACCACAATGTCGTCCGCGCGGTCCGCAAGCAAAGCGGCGGCGCGACGCTGGGGCTGCTTTATTCGGTATCGATGAGCCTGATCATGCTCGCGGTTTTCTACCTGATGTACGAAACCCTGCAGCTTCGTCATCTGGTCATTCGCGGTGATTTCGTGGTCTACCTGCTGACCGGCATTTTTCTGTTTCTCACGCACAATCTGGCGATCAGGCGGGTGATGACGGCGGAAACGCCGATCGGGCCGATGATGAAGCATCCGCCGATGAATTCGGTCATCGCCATCGCCTCGACCGCGTTCTCGGTGCTCTACCTGCAGACGCTCAGCATGTTCCTTGTCCTGTTCGCGGTTCATGTGCTGCGCGGCGGGCTGGACTATGCAAACCCGGGCGGCATGGTGCTGCCCTTCCTGCTGGCGTGGTCCAGCGGTGTGGCGATCGGGTTGATTTTCCGCGTGTTGAAGCCGTTTTTTCCGCGCCTGATACCGATGTTCGCGGCGTTCTACCGGCGCGCCAACATGATCACCAGCGGCAAGATGCTGCCGGCGAACTTCATGGGAGCGACAATGGCAAAATGGTTTTCCTGGAACCCGCTGTTTCACGCCATCGACCAGTCGCGAGGCGAGGCGTTCATCAACTATTATCCGCGCTACACCAATATCGAGTACCCGATCTACTTCACTGTCGTCGTGATCACCATCGGGCTGATGGCCGACTTCTCGTTGCGCAAGAACATGAGCCTGAGTTGGGGGAAACGGCAGATTTGACGGCGGTAAGGGCATGACCAGCACCGGGCCACGCGGGCAAATCACCCTGCAGACCATCGCCATGCCGGCGGACACCAACGCCAATGGTGACATTTTCGGCGGCTGGCTGATGGCGCAGATGGACCTTGGTGCCTCGGTTCTCGCCCGCAGCCGGGCGCGCGGGCGCGTCGCGACGGTGGCGGTCGAGGCAATGACGTTTCACCGTCCGGTCAATGTCGGCGATGTGGTATCGCTCTACTCCGATCTCGTCGATGAAGGCACCACCTCGATGACCGTCGCCGTTGAAGTCTGGGTCACCCGCCAGCCAGAGGCCCGGCGCCTGAAGGTGACCGAGGCGAAGTTCATCTTCGTGGCCGTCGACGAAAGCGGAAGGAAACGGCCGCTGCCGTAGGGCAGTCAGTCAACGACCCTGAGCGTCAGGTTGATCCGTCCGCCGCCCGGCAAGAGCCTGGAACTTCCGAACCGGATGCGGTCCACGCCATGAAACGCCAGCCGCGCCGCGCCGCCGATCACCACCACATCGCCGCTTTCCAGCGGCATGGATGTCGTCGGGTCCTGTCGCCGCGTCCCGCCCATGCGGAATATGCACGTGTCGCCCAGCGAAATCGACAGCACGGGCCACGCGAAGTCGGCTTCGTCCCGGTCCTGGTGCAGCCCCATTCGCGCGTTCTCGCCGTAGCAGTTTATCAGGCAGCAATCGGGCTCGCGGGCGCCGCCGACCAGCGCCTTCCAGACACTGAGAACGCTACGAGGGATCGGCGGCCACGGCCCGCCGTCGGGATGGGTTTCGATGTAGCGGTAGCCCGCCCGGTCGGAGTACCAGCCATAGCGGCCTGCCGACGTCATCCGCACGCTCATCCTCTTTCCCCAGCGCGTCTGCGGAGAGAACAGCGGGGCCTGCGCGATGACCTCGAAGATATCGCCGGCCATCGCCCGCTGTTCGGCGGGCGGAATCAAACCCTTGTGGATATCGAATCCTTCAATCTTCAAAGCGCCGGCCATTTGCGCGATTTTCCTTCTTCGTGCCAGTTCAGCAAGGTTGCGTGGCCCGAGTCACAACCCTATATAGCCCGCAGAACCGGTTTCGTGCGCGTTCTGCGTGCAAATCCGACCTTGGGATAGGGGCCGGGGGCCTAGTGAGGGTCCGGTTCCTGAAATCGCCGCCGGAAAGGAAAAGCGAATGTCAAAAGTCATTGGTATTGACCTCGGTACCACGAATTCCTGTGTCGCCATCATGGACGGCGCGCAGCCGAAAGTCGTCGAAAACTCGGAAGGATCGCGCACGACGCCTTCGATCGTCGGCTTCACGGACCAGGAACGCCTGGTCGGACAGTCCGCCAAACGCCAGGCCGTGACCAACCCGGAAAACACGCTGTTTGCCATCAAGCGTCTGATCGGCCGCCGTCTGGACGACCCGATGGCCAAGAAAGACAAGGAACTCGTGCCCTACAAGATCGTCGACGGAGGCAACGGCGACGCCTGGGTGGAAGTGAAGGGCGAAAAATACTCGCCCAGCCAGATTTCCGCGTTCATTCTCCAGAAGATGAAGGAGACGGCGGAAAGCTATCTCGGGGAAAATGTCTCGCAGGCGGTCATTACCGTTCCGGCATATTTCAACGACGCCCAGCGCCAGGCCACCAAGGACGCCGGCAAGATCGCCGGTCTCGAGGTGCTGCGCATCATCAACGAGCCGACGGCGGCGGCGCTGGCTTACGGGCTCGACAAGACGGGTTCCAAGACCATCGCCGTTTACGACCTCGGCGGCGGCACGTTCGACATTTCGATCCTGGAGATCGACGAGGGCCTGTTCGAAGTGAAATCCACCAACGGCGACACCTTCCTCGGCGGCGAGGATTTCGACATGCGCATCGTCGATTACCTCGCCGGCGAATTCAAAAAGGAAAACGGCGTCGATCTGACGAAGGACAAGATGGCGCTGCAAAGGCTCAAGGAAGCCGCCGAGAAAGCCAAGATCGAACTCAGCTCGTCGACCCAGACCGAGATCAACCAGCCGTTCATCTCGATGGACCCGAAGACCTCGACGCCGCTTCACATGGTGATGAAACTGACCCGCGCCAAGCTGGAATCGCTGGTGTCCGACTTGATTGCGCGGACCATGAAGCCCTGTCAGGCCGCTCTGAAAGACGCCGGCCTGTCAAAAGGCGACATCGACGAAGTGGTGCTGGTCGGCGGCATGACCCGCATGCCCAAGGTCATGGAGGAAGTCACCAAGTTCTTCGGCAAGGAGCCGCACAAGGGCGTGAACCCGGACGAAGTGGTGGCCCTCGGCGCCGCCATCCAGGCCGGCGTTCTGCAGGGCGACGTCAAGGACGTGGTGCTGCTCGACGTGACGCCGCTGTCGCTGGGCATCGAAACGCTGGGCGGCGTGTTCACCCGGCTGATCGACCGCAACACCACGATCCCGACCAAGAAGAGCCAGATCTTCTCGACCGCCGAAGACAACCAGAACGCGGTGACCATCCGGGTTTTCCAGGGCGAGCGCGAAATGGCCGGCGACAACAAGCTTCTGGGCCAGTTCAACCTCGAACAGATCCCGCCGGCGCCGCGCGGCGTGCCGCAGATCGAGGTGACCTTCGACATCGACGCCAACGGCATCGTCTCGGTGTCCGCCAAGGACAAGGGCACCAACAAGGAACAGAAGATCACCATCCAGGCGTCGGGCGGTCTGTCGGATGACGACATCGAGAAGATGGTCAAGGAGGCCGAGGAAAACGCCGAAGCCGACAAGGCCAAGCGCGAACTGGTCGAGGCGAAGAACCAGGCCGAAAGCCTGATCCACGGCACCGAAAAGTCGATGGCCGAACACGGCGACAAGGTCGACCCGACCACCATCGAGGCGATCGAACTGTCCATCAAGGTGCTGAAGGAGGCGCTTGAGGGCGACGACATCGAGAAGATCCGCGCCCGCAGCCAGGACGTGACCGAGGCCGCGATGAAGCTGGGCGAAGCCATCTACAAGGCTCAACAGGCCGAAGAGGCGGAGGCGGAAGGCGAGGGTGAGCCCGCGCCGGTTGACGAGGACGTCGTCGACGCCGATTTCGAGGACGTGGACGACGACAAGAAAGCGTCCTGACCGCCGACAGAAGATGAAACCGGCCCGCGGTTTCCGGCGGGCCGGTTTCACCGTTCGAAAAGGACGTTCCGACGATGGCAAAGCGTGACTATTACGACGTTCTGGGCGCGAAAAGGGGCGCTTCGCCGGAGGAGCTGAAAAGAGCGTACCGCCAGAAGGCCAAGGCACTGCATCCTGATCGGAACAAGGACGACCCGACCGCCGAAGACCAGTTCAAGGAAGTAAACGAAGCCTACGACATTCTGAAGGACGCCGAGAAGAAAGCCGCCTACGACCGGTTCGGCCATGCCGCGTTCGAGGGCGGCAACGGCGCCAGCGCAAGCGGTTTTCACCGCGGCCATGGCCATGGCGACTTCGCCTCCGCGTTCTCGGATGTCTTCGACGACCTGTTCGGCGATTTCATGGGCGGCGGGCGGCGCGGCGGCCAGCAGCGCGCCACTCGCGGGTCCGATCTGCGCTACAACCTGCGCGTCACTCTCGAAGAGGCCTACGGCGGCAAGCAGGCGACGATTTCGGTTCCCGGATCAGTGGCCTGCGATGGCTGCAACGGCACCGGCGCGGAAGGCGGCGCGGAACCCAGCACATGCCCGACCTGCTCGGGGATGGGCAAGGTGCGCGCGCAACAGGGCTTCTTCACCGTCGAACGGACCTGCCCGACGTGCTCGGGGCGCGGCCAGATCATCCAGAATCCCTGCCGCTCCTGCGCCGGGGCCGGACGGGTGCAGAAGGACCGCACGCTCAACGTCAACATTCCGGCCGGCGTGGAAACCGGGACCCGCATCCGGCTGGCCGGCGAGGGCGAAGCGGGCATGCGGGGCGGCCCGCCCGGCGATCTCTACATTTTCATAGAGGTGGCGCCGCACCCGATCTTCGAGCGCGATGGCCAGAACCTTTATTGCCGGATCCCCGTATCGATGACCACCGCGGCGCTGGGCGGCGACATCGAGGCGCCGACGCTGGACGGCGGCCGCACGCGCGTCAGGGTTCCGCCGGGCGCCCAGTCCGGCAAGCAGTTGCGGCTGCGCGGCAAGGGCATGCCGACGCTGCGCGGCAGCGGCATCGGGGATCTCTATATCGAGCTTGCCATCGAAACGCCGGTCAACCTGACGGCCGAGCAGAAGGACCTGCTGCGCCGCTTCGAGGAAATCTCCAAGGACAACCACCCGGCCAGCCAGGACTTCTTCGCCCGCGTCAAAGGTTTCTGGGAGGGGATGAAGGGCTGAGCGCGGCGCCGGGCGCGGGCGCCCGCTGTCACCCCACCTTGGACGCCGCCATCACCGCCATGTGCATGATGTCGTTGACCGTGGCCGACATGGCGCACAGTTTCACCTGGCGATCGATGCCGGTCAGAATCGGCCCGATTACCGTCGCCCCGGCCATCTCCTGCAACAACTTCACCGATATCGACGCCGAGTGCCGGCCCGGAACCACAAGGATATTGGCGGGCCCGGTCAGTTTGCAGAACGGATACCGCTCCAAGACCTCGGCGTTCAGCGCGACGTCGACGGACATTTCGCCATCGTGTTCGAAGCTGACGCCGCGGCGCTCCAGTTCGGCGGACGCCGCGCCCATCTTGGCCGCCCGTTCCGAGACCGGATATCCGAAATTGGAAAAGCTGGCGAAGGCCACGCGCGGCTCCAGGCCCAGGTTGCGGGCAACGTCCGCCGCCCGCTCGGCAATGTCGGCCAGATCCTTGACGTCGGGCCATTCATGCACCAGCGTGTCGGCGATCAGCAAAGCCCGCCCGCGCACCAGAACGATGGTGATACCTACCGCGCCGTTGCCCGGTTCGGCGTCGAACACATGATTGATCAGCGACAGCACCTGCGCCGATTTCCGCGTCGCGCCGGTGACCATGCCGTCGGCGTAGTCGTGGGCGACCAGAAGCGCGGAGAACACGTGGCGGTCGCGCGATGACAGCCGGTGACAGTCCTTCTGATCGTACCCCTTGCGCTGAAGGCGCTCGTACAGATAGTCGGTATAGGATTGCAGATCGGGGATCGTAGCAGCGTTGATGATCTCGATCTCGCTCATGGCTTCCGGGATGCCGGCGGCATCGAGGAATCCCTGGATCTGTTCCTGCCTGCCGACGACGATCGCCTGGCCAAGGCCGGCGCGGTGGAAAGCGACGGCCGCCCGCACCACGGTTTCGCTGTCGCCTTCCGAGAACACGATCCGCGCCTGCTCGCGGCGGGCCCGGTTGTAGAGCGTCTGCAACAGCGAGGCGGTTGGGTCCAACCGCGACTTCAGCGTCAGTACGTAGGCCTCCATGTCGATGATCGGGCTGCGCGCGACGCCCGAATCCATCCCCGCCTTCGCCACCGCCGGCGGCACCACGTGAATCAGCCTCGGATCGAACGGCGTGGGGATTATGTAGTTGCGCCCGAAGGTCAGTTTCCGGCCGTAAGCGAGCGCGACCTCGTCCGGCACGTCTTCGCGCGCCAGCGTCGCCAGCGCTCTCGCGCAGGCTATCTTCATCTCGTTGTTGATCGCGCGTGCGTTGATGTCCAGGGCACCGCGGAAGAGATACGGAAACCCCAGCACGTTGTTGACCTGGTTGGGGTAGTCGGAGCGCCCGGTCGCCACGATCACGTCGTCGCGCACGGCGTGCACGTCTTCAGGCGATATCTCGGGGTCGGGATTGGCCATGGCGAAGATGATCGGATTGTCGTTCATCGAGGCGACCATCTCCGGCGTCACGGCCCCTTTGGCGGAAACGCCGAGAAACACGTCGGCGCCTTTCATGGCCTCTTCCAGCGTTCGCAGATCGGTTTTCGCGGCGTGCGCCGATTTCCACTGGTTCATTCCCGCCTTGCGGCCCTGATAGATGACGCCCTTCGTATCGCACACGATGCAGTTGTCGTGGCTTGCGCCCATCGCCTTCAGCAATTCGATGCAGGCGATGCCGGCGGCGCCCGCTCCGTTGAGAACGATCCTGCACTCCTCCAGCTTCTTGTTCGACAAATGCAGGGCGTTGATCAGGCCGGCCGCACAGATCACCGCGGTGCCGTGCTGGTCGTCGTGGAACACCGGAATGTCCATCTCTTCCTTCAGGCGCTGTTCGATGATGAAGCATTCCGGCGCCTTGATGTCTTCGAGGTTTATCCCGCCAAAGGACGGTCCCATCAGCCGGACCGCCTGGATGATCTCCTCGGGTTCGGACGTGTCGAGTTCGATATCGACCGCGTTCACGTCGGCGAAACGCTTGAACAGGACCGCCTTTCCTTCCATCACCGGCTTGGCCGCCAGCGCGCCGAGGTTGCCCATGCCGAGAATCGCCGAACCGTTGGTAACGATGGCGACCATGTTTCCCTTGGTTGTGTAGTCGAATGCGGCATGCGGATTGTCGGCGATCGCCTGCACCGGAACCGCCACACCGGGCGAATAGGCCAGCGACAGGTCGCGCTGCGTGGCGACGGACTTGGTGGCGGTGATCTCGATCTTGCCCGGCGTCGGTTTCAGGTGATAGGCGAGAGCCTCGTCGTCGGTCAGCCTGTTATTGGACACCGTGATCCTCCCCTTTTCCCTTCCGCGTTCGCTGGAAGGCATCTCTTGCATGCCATGGTTACCGCTTCACCGGTAAGGCGGCAAGCGAGGCCGGGCCCGGCCGCCCGGCGCTCTCGCATTTCCGCTAACCTCCGCCGATCAGGATGCCTGCCGCCAGAACGAGGCCGCCACCGACGACAACCTGAACGACGGCGCGCAGATACGGCGTCTCCATGAAGCGGTTCTGTATCCACGCAATCGCCCACAGCTCGACGAAGACGACAGCGAAGGCAATCGACGTCGCCGTCCAGAAATGCGGGATCAGGTAGGGCAGCGCATGGCCGAGGCCGCCGATTGCAGTCATGATGCCGGATGCGAATCCGCGCTTGATCGGCGAACCGCGCCCGGAAATCACGCCGTCGTCATGCGCCGCTTCGGTGAACCCCATCGAAATGCCTGCGCCGACGGATGCGGCGAGGCCGACGAGAAACGTCGTGCCCGGATCGTGGGTCGCGAAAGCGACGGCGAAGATCGGCGCCAGTGTCGAGACCGAACCGTCCATCAGGCCGGCGAGGCCGGGCTGCACCCAGGTCAGGATGAACTGCCTGTGCGCGGCCGACGTTTCATCGCCGCCTGCCTCGCTGTTGCGCACGCCTTCGGTGATCGCCGCCGCCCTGGCCTCGTGCTTGCCCTCGGCCGCGGCAAGCTCGCCGAGAAGTTTTCTGGTGTCCGGGTCGGAACTTCGCTGCGCCGCGGCAAGGTAGAAATTATGCGCGTCCATCTCCATCTTGCGCGCCTCTGCGCGGATGCGGTCGAGCCCGAGATTGCCGACGAGCCAGACCGGGCGGCGGCTGTAGAAGCCGGCGACGTGCTCGCGCCGAATCAGCGGGATGATATCGCCGAACCGTTCCTTGAACCGTTCGATCAGGCGGTTGCGGTGTTCCTTTTCCTCTTCGACCATGGTGTCGAAGATCTCGGCGCTGGCCGGGTAGTCGGAGCGCAACTGGCCGGCGTAGGTCCCGTAGATCCTCGCGTCGTCCTCTTCCGACGATATCGCCAGCGCAAGGATTTCCTTTTCGCTCAAATCATTGAAATGGCGTCGGTTTGTAAGTGACTGAAACATGCCCGTTGCTCCCGGGCGAACAATCTAAGCGTCCATCCGGAGCGCCACAAGGGGCGTTGTTGCCGCGCTCGGTTCCCCTCCGCTATGCGGCATGTTAGGGACACCGGAACCCGACCGACGCAACAAGAAACCGCCATGCCCGCCGACGGCAGCACGACCGCCACGCCCATGATGGCGCAGTACCTTGAGATCAAGGCGCGTTATCCCGATGCGCTGCTGTTCTACCGCATGGGCGACTTCTACGAGATGTTCTTCGGGGATGCCGAGGCCGCCGCGGCGGCGCTCGACATAGCGCTGACCAAGCGCGGCAAACACATGGGCCGGGACATCGCCATGTGCGGCGTGCCGCACCACGCCGCCGAGGGCTATCTGCTGACGCTGATCCGCAAGGGTTTCCGCGTCGCCGTGTGCGAACAGCTCGAAAATCCCGCGGAGGCGAAGAAAAGGGGCTCCAAGGCGGTCGTCAAGCGCGACGTGGTCAGGCTCGTCACGCCCGGAACGCTGACCGAGGACAGCCTGCTGGAGGCAAGGCGGCACAACTATCTGGCGGCATGGGCGGAGGTACGCGGCGAAGGCGCCGTCGCCTGGTCCGACGTCTCGACCGGCGAGCTTCATGTCGTCGTCTGCCCCCGCGTTGCCCTTGCCCCGTTGCTGGCGCGCCTGTCGCCGCGCGAGCTGTTGGCCGCCGAAAGCTCTGCCGGCGGTTTGCGGGAGCTTGCCGAAGAAACCGGAGCGGCCCTGACGCCGCTTTCCGGCGCCAGCTTCGATTCGACGGCAGCCGCCGGACGCCTGTGCCGCCTGTTCGACGTTGCCTCGCTCGACGCCTTCGGCGCCTTCGGGCGGCCGGAACTGGCGGCGCTCGGCGGGCTGGTGGACTACCTGCAGATCACCCAACGCGGCCGGGTGCCGCTGCTTCGCCCGCCGGTGCAGGAAACCGCCGGCGGCGTCATGGAAATCGACGCGGCGACGCGGCGCAATCTGGAACTGACGCGCAGCCTTTCAGGGCCGCGCGAAGGCTCGCTCCTGAACACGATCGACCGGTCCGTCACCGGCGCCGGGGCCCGGCTTCTGGAGGCGCGCCTGAACAGCCCGCTGACCGATACCCGGGCGATCGGTGAGCGGCTCGATTTCACGGAGTATTTCGTATCGCACCGCGACACCGCCGCTGACCTGCGCGAGGCTTTGCGAAAGACCCCGGACATCGAGCGGGCGCTGTCGCGGCTGGGGCTGGATCGTGGCGGACCCCGCGACCTCGCGGCGATTCGCGACGGGCTGACGCAGGGCGCGTCCATTTCCCGCCTGCTGGCCGATCCGGAAGCGCCCGAGGGCATCATGGCGTGCCGCGCGCTCCTGGAAGGGCACGAGGATCTGGCGTCGCTGCTCGACGCGGCGCTGGTAGCCGAACCGCCTGTGCTGAAGCGGGAAGGCGGGTTCGTCGCCCCCGGACACGACGGCGCCCTCGACGAGGCGCGCAGGCTGCGCGACGAGGGCCGCAGCGTGATCGCGGCGATGCAGGCCGAGTACGTGCGGGAAACCGGCATCGCCAGCCTGAAGGTCCGCCACAACAACGTGCTGGGATATTTCGTCGAAACCACCGCGACGCATGCCGCAAGAATGATGGCCGAACCGCTGAACCGGCAGTTCATCCACCGTCAGACGACGGCCAACTCGGTGCGTTTCACGACGGCGGAACTGGCCGAAACCGAAACCCGAATACTCAATGCCGGGACCAGGGCGGTGGAGCTGGAAAACGGGATCTTCGAAGTGTTGCGCCAGGCGGTTCTGGACCGCGCCGCGGCGGTTGCATCCGCCGCCCGGGCGCTTGCCGAGGCCGACCTTGCGGCGGCGCTCGCCGAATTGGCGGCCGGCGACGGCTGGACGCGGCCCAAGGTCGATGCCTCGCGCGCCTTCGAGGTGGTTGCCGGCCGCCACCCCGTCGTCGAACAGGCGCTGCGGCATTCCGGCGGCAACCCGTTCGTCGCCAACGATTGCGATCTTACCGCCGAGGGGCCCGGAGCCCGCCCGTTATGGCTTCTGACCGGACCGAACATGTCCGGCAAGTCCACCTTTTTGCGGCAGAACGCGCTGATCGCGCTGCTGGCGCAGATGGGTTCGTTCGTGCCGGCCGAGCGCGCGCATGTCGGCGTCGTCGATCAACTGTTCAGCCGGGTCGGCGCGGCGGACGATCTGGCCCGCGGCCGCTCCACCTTCATGGTGGAGATGGTGGAAACCGCGGCGATCCTCAACCAGGCCGGGCCGCGCGCTTTCGTCATACTCGACGAGATCGGCCGGGGCACGTCGACCTATGACGGGTTGTCCATCGCCTGGGCGACGCTGGAACACCTGCACGACGTCAACGGCTGCCGGTGCCTGTTTGCAACCCATTACCACGAACTTACGGCGCTCGCCGCCAAGCTGCACGGGATCAGGAACGCGACCGTGACAGTCCGGGAATGGGAAGGCGACGTCATTTTCCTGCACGAAGTGCGTGACGGCGCCGCCGACCGTTCCTACGGCGTGCAGGTGGCGCGGCTTGCCGGCCTGCCGGAAGCGGTTGTGGAACGGGCGCGGGCCGTTCTCGGCGCGCTGGAAAAGGGCGACCGCGAATCCGGGCCGCGCGCCGCCGCGCTGATCGACGATCTGCCGCTTTTCGGGGCGGCGCCGGCGCAGGCCCCGCGCAACCCGCGCCGTTCGCAGGTGGAGGCGCGGCTGCGCGATATTCTTCCAGACGAACTGAGCCCGCGACAGGCGCTGGCGCTGGTCTATGAACTGCGCGAGTTGCTGAAGGACGAGCGCCCCTGACCGGCCCGGGTCAGGGGTTGGCGGACTCCCTGTCGTCGTTGGCGGCCTCCGCTTCGGGCACAGACAGATCGACCTTGGGTCCGCCGGACGATACTCCGACCTGGGCGGGGCGCAGGAGGCGATCGCCTATGGTGAACCCCGTGGTCATGACCTGAATGATCGATCCCGCCTCGGTATTCGGGATCGGCGCCTCGAACATCGCCTGATGCAGTTTCGGGTCGAACCGGCCGCCGATTTCGGGGTTCACCGGCTCGATCTTGTGGCGCGCGAAAACCGCCAGAAGCTCTCTCTTCGTCAGTTCGATGCCCTCGATCATCGGCCCCGCGGCCTCGCGCATGTCGTCGGTCACGGTTTCGAGGGCGCGGCTGATATTGTCGTAGACCGACAGCAGATCGCGGGCCAGGCGCGTGCCGCCGTAGGTCTCGGCGTCGCGACGGTCCCTTTCGCCGCGCTTGCGGAGGTTTTCCGCCTCCGCCAGCGCGCGCAGCATGCGGTCCCTCATGTCGTCGCGCTCGGCGATCAGGGCATCGATATCCGGGGTGGTCTCTTCGGGTATTCCGGGTTCCGCTTCGCCTCGGGAAACGGCCTCTTCCGTGCGGACTTCCTCGTCGGCAGTGGTGTCCTTTTTCGTTACCATCCTCTCGCCTCAAACTCCTGTCTGTCAGCCCCGCCCGCGGTTCGACACCAGCCGGCCAATGAGCTGCGCGGTATAGTCCACGATCGGGACGATCCGCCCGTAGTTAAGCCTCGTCGGCCCGATCACGCCGATCGCACCGACGACTTTTCGTTCGGCGTTCATATAGGGAGAAACCACCAAAGATGAACCCGAAAGTGAGAAAAGCCGGTTCTCCGATCCGATAAATACCCGCACGCCCTCGCCGCCCTCGGTGAGGTCGAGCAGATGCACCAGATCCTGCTTGCGTTCGAGGTCGTCGAACAGCTCGCGGATGCGTTCGAGATCCTCCTCGCTGGCGCTCTGGTCCAGCAGGTTCGAGCGGCCGCGAATCAGCAGCCTGTCGCGGTCGCCGCTCGGTTCCTCCGACCACACCGCCAGGCCGCTTTCGATCAGGCTGCGGCTGAGTTCGTCGAGCTGGCGCCGGCGCGCCTCGATCTCGCGGCCGACGACTTCGCGGATGTCCTCGATGCGTTGGCCCTGCAGGATGGTGTTGAGGAAGTTCGCGGCTTCACGCATCGCCGACGGCGTCAGTCCGATGGGCGGGGTGAAAATCCGGTTCTCGACCTGTCCGTCGGCGGTGACGAGAACCACCAGCCCGCGGTCCGGTGCCAGCGAGACGAATTCCAGGTGCTTGATCGGCGCGTCGATCTTGGGAACCAGCACCAGGCTGGCACCGCTGGTCAGGCCGGACAGCATGGAGCCGGCGCGCTCGAACACCTCGGTCAGGTCGCCCTCGTTTCCTTCAAGCGAGCGTTCGATCTCGCCACGCTCGGAGCCGGACACCGTCGACACCTCCAGCAGGCTGTCGACGAAGAGGCGAAGGCCAAGCTCGGTCGGCACCCGCCCGGCGGAGACATGCGGGCTGTCCAGCAGGCCGATGAGTTCCAGATCCTGCATGGTGTTGCGAATCGTCGCCGGCGAGATCTTTTCCTCAAGGTTGCGCGACAGGTTGCGCGATCCGACCGGTTCGCCGGTCTCGAGGTAGGTCTCGACGATCTGGCGGAATACCTCGCGGCTCCGGCGGCTCATTTCGGAGAGTTTCGTCGTGGTGTCCGTCATTGCAAATCAGCCACACCCTAAAGCGGTACAGATGTATGGCGTGTGGCGCGGGTGGTCAATTGCCTTGGCATCATCTTCTGGACGGCGGGCGTGGCACTCTGTAAGAGGCGGCATTCAGCCATGGAGGATCATATGCGCCCGTCCGGCCGGAACCCCGACTCCCTGCGCCCGGTCTCGATCGAGACCGGTGTGACCAAGCACGCGGAAGGCTCTTGCCTGATCAGGTGCGGCGACACGCATGTCCTGTGCACGGCGTCGCTGGAGGAGCGCGTCCCGCCCTGGCTGCGCGGCACCGGACTGGGCTGGGTGACGGCGGAATACGGCATGCTTCCGCGCTCCACCACGTCGCGGATGCGGCGCGAGGCAAGCGCCGGCCGGCAATCCGGCAGGACCCAGGAAATCCAGCGGCTGATCGGCCGGTCGCTGCGCGCCGGCGTCGACCGGGCCGGGCTTGGCGAGCGCCAGATCACGGTCGACTGCGACGTGATCCAGGCCGATGGCGGCACGCGATGCGCCGCCATCACCGGCGGCTGGGTGGCGCTGCGCCTGGCCGCCAACCGGCTGATGAAGGCGGGCGATCTGCGGCTCGATCCGCTGACCGACAACATCGCGGCCGTGAGTTGCGGTGTCTATGGCGGGCAGCCGATCCTCGATCTTGACTATCCCGAGGACAGCGAGGCCGAAACCGACGCCAACTTTGTCATGACCGGCCGCGGCGGGCTGGTCGAGGTGCAGGGCTCGGCGGAAGGCTCGCCGTTCAGCCGCGATGCGCTGAACGCCTTGCTGGATCTGGCCGAAAAGGGCGTCGGCGAACTGATCGCGGCGCAGAACGCGGCGGTGGCCTGAGGCATGCGGAAACTGACCGAGCCAAGGATCGTCATCGCGACGCACAACGCCGGAAAGCTGCCGGAAATCCGCAAGCTGGTGGAGCCCTATGGAATCGCCGCCGTCTCGTCGGGCGAGCTCGGGCTGGAAGAGCCCGAGGAAACCGAGGACACCTTCGAGGGCAATGCCCGGATCAAGGCGCATTTCGCCGCCCGCGCCACGGGCCTGCCGGCACTGTCGGACGACAGCGGCATAGAGGTCGAGGCGCTGGGCGGAAAGCCGGGCGTGAACACCGCCGGATGGGCGAAAACGCCCGACGGGCGCGATTTCAACATCGCGATGGCGCGGGTCTGGAAGCTGCTGGAGGAAAGGCGCGCGCCGGAACCGCGCCGGGCGCGGTTCGTATGCGCGCTCTGCCTGGCCTGGCCGGACGGCGAGGACGCGGTTTTCCGCGGCGAGGTGCGTGGCCGCATCGTCTGGCCGATGCGCGGCGACCGCGGGTTCGGCTTCGATCCGGTGTTCCTGCCCGACGGCGAAACCGAGACGTTCGGCGAGATGGCGCCGGAGAAGAAGCAGGCGATGAGCCACCGCGCCGCGGCGTTCAGAAAGTTCGTGGCCGGTTGTCTCGGCGGCGGATGACGCGTTGAGCGGTGAGTTCGGCATCTACATCCACTGGCCGTTCTGCCAGTCGAAATGCCCGTATTGCGACTTCAATTCGCACGTCGCCCGCGACGTAGACCAGGCCCGCTGGCGCCGCGCGATGCTGCGGGAACTGGAGCGGACGGCGGCGATAACCGGTGCGCGGACGGTTCACAGCGTGTTCTTCGGAGGCGGCACGCCGAGCCTCATGCCGCCAGATACGGTGGCCGACATTCTCGACCGCGTCCGGTCCCTGTGGGGCCTCGGCGCCGGCGCGGAAGTCACTCTGGAGGCAAACCCGACTTCGGTGGAGGGCAACCGGTTTCGGGCTTATGCCGACGCTGGCGTCAACCGCGCGTCGCTCGGCATCCAGGCGCTGGACGACAACGATCTGCGGGCGCTTGGACGCCTGCACACGGTGGCGGAAGCACAGGCTGCGCTGGAAACCGCGCAGCGGCATTTCCGGCGGACCAGCTTCGATCTGATTTATGCCCGCCAGGGACAGACGCGTGAATCCTGGCGCAGCGAGCTGCGGCGCGCGCTGTCGATGGCCGACGATCACCTGTCGCTTTACCAGCTTACCATCGAGGACGGCACGCGCTTCGGCGAGCTCCGCCGGGCGGGAAAGCTGCGCGGTTTGCCGCCCGATGACCTTGCGGCCGACCTGTATGCCGATACGCAGGAGATATGCGCGGCCGCCGGATTGCCGGGCTACGAGATATCCAGCCACGCGCGGCGCGGCGTGGAGAGCAGGCACAACCTGATCTGCTGGCGCTGCGGCGACTACGCTGGCATCGGGCCCGGCGCGCATGGGCGCCTTACGCTGGGCGGCGCGCGCGTCGCGACCGAGGCGGTGCGCGATCCGGCCGCCTGGATCGCCGCGGTTGATGACGCGGGAACCGGCGCCAGCGTTTCCCGGCCGCTGTCGGAAAAAGAGCAGGCAGAAGAGGTTCTGATAATGTCGCTTCGGCTCGCGGAAGGACTAAATATTAAACGATTACAAAAGCTTAGCGATAGTGTTGTGAATTGGGACGAGGCGTCGTTCCTTGCCTCCGAGGGCCTGATCCAGGTTGAAGGCGGATATCTCCGCGCGACGGCGGCGGGCCGGCCTCTGCTGGACGCCATTCTCGCCCGGCTCGTCGCCTGACCGGTTGTCAAGGCGCCGCTCGCCGACGCGGGGCATGTGGCTCGCGGTCGGGCGCGGTTAGAAACCGGGCTTACTGCGACAGGAGTTGCACCAGCCCGTCCAGTTCCTCGAGCGTCTTGTAGGAAATCCGCACTTCTCCCGCCTGCCCGCCCGGCCGGTGCGCGATGCTGACCTTGAGCCCGAGATTGGCCCGCAGCGCGGCTTCGAGCGAACGCGTGTCGGCATCCTTTTCGGGTCGTGGCCGGCGTTTCGGCGCACCGCCGGCCGCCTGCGCGCGCGCCAGGCGCTCCGCCTGGCGGACCGACAGGCCCTTGCCGACGATCTCGCGGGCCAGCGCCAGCGGGTCCGCCGCCGTCACCAGCGTCCGGGCGTGCCCCGCTGTCAGCTTTCCTTCGCGTATCATGGCCTGGACCGGTTCGGGAAGATTCAACAGGCGCAACAGGTTGGCGATATGCGAGCGGCTCTTGCCGAGGGCGGCGGCGAGCTTTTCCTGGGTGTGGCCGAAGCGGTCCATCAGTTGCCGGAAGCCCGACGCCTCTTCGATCGGGTTGAGATCGGAGCGCTGGATGTTTTCGATGATCGCGATCTCGAGAACTTCGGTGTCGTCGAATTCGCGAACCAGCACCGGCAGCTCGTGCAGCCGGGCACGCTGCGCCGCGCGCCAGCGGCGCTCCCCGGCCACGATCTGATAGTCGCCGCGGTGAGCCGGATCGGGCCGGACGATCAGCGGCTGGATGATGCCGCGCTCGTTTATCGAGGCCGTCAGATCGGCAAGCTCGCCCTCGGCGAAATCGCGGCGGGGCTGGTCGGGGTTCGGGCGCAGGCGCTCGATGGCAACAACGCTCTCGGCGTGGAGCGGCGCCGGCGAATCGGCAACCGGCGGCGCAGCGTTGTCCGGGGCGAGATCGACGTCGGCGAGAAGCGCGGACAGGCCGCGCCCGAGGCCCTTGCGTTCCGATTTTCTTGACATCTTCCCTCCCTGACCGTCAGGCGGCCACCGAATCCCGGACCCGCCGCAGCAGTTCGGCGGCGAGTTTCTGGTAGGCCACGCTGCCGGAGCTTCGATGATCGTAGATCAGCGCCGGAATGGCGTGCGACGGCGCCTCGCTGAGCCGGACATTACGCGGAATCGTGGTCTCGTAGACCAGATCGCCGAGATTTTCCCTGACATCCTGCGCCACTTGAAACGACAAGTTGTTGCGTTTGTCGAACATGGTTAACACAATACCTTGTATGCGCAACTGCGGGTTGAGGGTCTGGCGCACTTCCCTGATGCTCAGCATGAGCTGCGACAGGCCCTCGAGGGCGAAAAACTCGCACTGAAGCGGGACGAGAACCGACGTGCTGGCGACGAGCGCGTTTACCGTCAGCAGGCTCAGCGACGGCGGGCAGTCGATCAGGATATAGTCGAAACCGCACTCCCTGGCCCCCGGTCTGTCGAGCGCGTCGCGGAGCCGCAGGACGCGCCGGGGGTCGTTCACCAGATCGATGTCGGCCGAGCTCATGTCGACCGTGGAGGGGGCGACGAACAGGGCCGGTATCGAGGTCGGGTGGATGATCTCGGCAAGACCGACGTCGCCCGACAACAGGTCGTAGGTTGTAAGTTCCCGGGATTTAGGGGAAATTCCCAAGCCGGTCGAGGCGTTCCCCTGGGGATCGAGATCGATGATCAGTGTCTTGCGCCCGACCGCCGAGAGCGCGGTTCCGAGGTTTATCGCGGTCGTCGTCTTGCCGACGCCGCCCTTTTGGTTGGCGACCGAAATGATGTGCCGCCCTGCCGGTGGAGGTATGTCAGACACGAACTGCCTCGCTGATTCGCAGAATGACGCTGTCGGGATCGGTTCTGCTCGGGATTTCCTCGACCGCCAGTTTCCAGCATCGCGCCGCGCCGGTCAACTCGGTTCGGTAATTTCGTCCCTTCGGAAACAGCAGCAATCCGCTGTTCGAGCGGTGTCTGGCGGTGAGCGTCAGCAATTTTCCGAGCGGCGCCAGGGCACGGGCGGAAACGATGTCCGCGTTCGTCGGCGGGAGTTCCTCGACCCGGCGGTTCACGACCGTGGCATGCAGGCCGAGATTGCCGGTAACGGTCTGAAGAAATGCGGCTTTTCGCGTGTCGCTGTCCACCATCTTGAACCGCAGCCGGGGTGCCTTTTCCAGCGCCAGGATGGCCACAACAACTGCCGGAAACCCGCCCCCGCTGCCGGCGTCGAGCCAGAGGCCGGCCGACACGCCGGCGACGTCGAACAATTGGGCGCTGTCTGCGATGTGCCTTCGCCAGATGTCGCCGAGCGTGCCCGGGGCAACGAGGTTTATCTTCGCGGTCCATTTCTCGACCTCGCCGGCGAACGCGTCGAGCCGCCCCATTGTTTCACGTGAAACATCGAATGCCCGCCGGAATTCCCCGCGATCCGCGCTGTTTCCTCTCACGCGCTTTCCCTGAGTTCCCGGCTGCGCAGGCCGGCCAGGATGAGCGTCAGCCCGGCCGGGGTCATGCCGTCGATGCGCGCCGCGGCGCCGAGCGTCGCGGGCTGGATTTCCTTGAGTTTCGAAAGGAGTTCGGCCGACAGTCCGCCGAGCCGGTCGTAATCGAAATCCGGCGGGATGCCGCGTGATTCGTCGCGCCGCATGGCGGCGACGTCGGCCGCCTGCCGTTCGATGTATCCGGCGTAGCGGGTTTCGTTTTCCAGCTGTTCGCGGATCGCGGGCTCGATGTTTTCCAGTTCCGGCCACATGGCGATCAGCTGTTCGAACCCGACATCCGGGCGCCCGAGCAGATCAAGCGCCGAGCGGCGGGCGCCGTCCCGGGTGATGCCAATACCCGATTTGTGCGCTCCCGACGCGGTGACGGAAAGCGCCGCGAGCCGGTGACGCGCCGACGTCAGCGTGTCCATTTTCCGGCTGAACGCATCTTTGCGTTCCCTGGAAATGCAGCCGGCCTCGAGCCCCTTCGGCGTCAGCCTCTGGTCAGCATTGTCGGCGCGCAGGGACAGCCGGAATTCGGCACGCGAAGTGAACATCCGATACGGCTCCGTGACGCCGCGCACTACCAGATCGTCGATCAGAACGCCGATGTATCCGTCCGCTCTGTCTATCAGGAAAGGGTTTCGGCCCAGGGCGGCAAGCGCCGCGTTCAGACCGGCAACAAGGCCTTGCGCCGCGGCTTCCTCGTATCCCGTCGTTCCGTTTATCTGCCCGGCGAGATACAGGTTTTGCGCAGATCGCAGCGTGAGGGTATGGTTCAGCGATCGCGGATCCACGTAATCGTACTCGATGGCATAGCCGGGCTGAACGATCCTCGCGCTTTCCAGACCGGGGATCGTCCGAACATACTCTTCCTGTACGTCCACGGGAAGCGATGTCGAAATTCCGTTGGGGTATATGGTGTCAACCGTCAGGCCTTCGGGTTCGAGAAACACCTGGTGCGACCGCCGGTCGGGAAAGCGGACCA
>JBHHXR010000005.1:0-34336 GCA_046757205.1 Paracoccaceae bacterium | reverse complement strand
TCGCTCTCGTTGGCGGGCGGCGGCCCGGCCGGTTGCGTCGCGCAGCCGCTGACGGCCAGCATCGCCAGCAGCGAAATCAGATACGTTGCCGTCTTGATAATGCTTACCTCCCTCCGCCGGTTTGCGGGCCCGGCTGCGGATTTGCTATCGCGCCGGCGACCGGTTGTCGAGGCGGTGCCTCGCCGCCGCGGCGGCTGGCCGGAAGGTAGGTGCAGGTGGATGACGTCTTGTCGAAAAGCTGGCAAAACAGCATGCGAGATCGATCTCCCCGCGGCTCTTGCTTCTTGGGCGCGGGAAAAAAAGCACCGGAAACCGCCGGAAAGTCACGCTGGCCCGGCGTGCCGCCTGCCGCAATTCGTCCCGACCGGCCACCAGATGTTGCCCCCGGACCCCGCGATCTGACATAATATCGCGACGAGCAGTCAAGAATCGAGAACAACCATGACGCAAACCGCCCGGTCCGACGATCTGTTCGCCGACAGTGCCGCCGCGGCCTACAACGCATCCTCGATCGAAGTTCTGGAGGGGCTGGAGCCGGTCCGCAAACGGCCCGGCATGTATATCGGCGGCACCGACGACCGCGCCCTGCACCACCTGGCGGCCGAGGTTCTCGACAACGCCATGGACGAGGCGGTGGCCGGGCACGCCAGCCGGATCGAGGTTGAACTGCATCCGGATTTCTCGATGACGGTGCGTGACAACGGCCGCGGCATACCGGTCGATCCGCACCCGAAATTCCCCGACAAGTCGGCGCTGGAAGTGATCCTGTGCACGCTGCACTCGGGCGGCAAGTTTTCCGGCAAGTCGTATCAGACTTCCGGCGGGCTGCACGGCGTCGGCGTATCGGTGGTCAATGCGCTGTCGGAACATCTGGAGGTCGAGGTGGCGCGCAACCGCAGCCTGTTCCGGCAGGTTTTTTCCCGCGGTCTGCCGCTTGGCCCGATCGAGAAGCTCGGGCCGACTCCCAACCGGCGCGGCACGTCCGTGCTGTTTCACCCCGACGCGCAGATCTTCGGCCCCAAGGCGCGGTTCAGGCCGGCGCGGCTGTTCCGGATGGCGCGTTCCAAGGCCTATCTGTTCTCGGGCGTGGAAATCCGCTGGAAATGCGCACCGGAATGCATCGACGACGATACGCCGGAACAGGCCCTGTTCCACTTCCCCGGCGGGCTGTCAGAATACCTCAACGAGAGCCTCGCCGGCGCCGCCACCTACAGCGACGCGCCGTTTTCCGGCAAGGTCGGGTTCGCCGAGCGCTTTGGCCGCGACATTCCCGGCTTCGTCGAATGGGCGATCAACTGGACGCCGGCGCGCGACCCGTTCGTCCACTCCTACTGCAACACCGTGCCGACGCCGGAGGGCGGAACCCACGAGGCCGGGTTCTGGGCCGCCATCACGCGGGGCATTCGCGCCTACGGCGAACTGGTCGGCAACCGCAAGGCGCAGCAGATTTCGCGCGACGACGTCACGTCGGCCGGCTGTGCGATGATTTCGGTTTTCATCCGCGAGCCCGAGTTCGTCGGCCAGACCAAGGACCGGCTGGCGACGTCGAACGCGCAGCGGCTGGTGGAAAGTTCGGTGCGCGACCATTTCGACCACTGGCTGGCCGCCGACCCGAAATCGGCCGGCGCCATTCTCGACTACCTCGTGCTGCGCTCGGAGGAACGGCTGCGCCGGCGCGCCGAGAAGGAGACGCAACGCAAATCGGCGGTCAAGAAACTGCGGCTGCCGGGCAAGCTGGCCGACTGCTCCTGCGCCTCGCGCGCGGAATCGGAGCTGTTTCTGGTGGAGGGCGACAGCGCCGGCGGCTCGGCCAAGCAGGCGCGCGACCGGCGCACGCAGGCGGTGCTGCCGCTGAGGGGCAAGATCCTGAACGTGCTGGGCGCGGCCTCGGCCAAGATGATGAAAAACCAGGAGCTGGCCGACCTGTGCCAGGCCATGGGAGTGCAGACCGGCACCAAATACAACGCCGCCGACCTGCGCTACGAGCGCATCATCATCATGACCGACGCCGACGTGGACGGCGCGCATATCGCGTCCTTGCTGATGACCTTCTTCTTCACCCAGATGCGGCCGCTGATCGACGATGGCCACCTGTTCCTCGCCGCGCCGCCCTTGTTCCGCCTGACACAGGGGGCGAGGTCGGTCTACGCGTCGGACGAGGCGGAGAAGGACCGCCTGCTGGCCGACGGCCTCGGCGGGCGCGGCAAGATCGAGGTCAGTCGCTTCAAGGGTCTGGGCGAGATGAACCCGGGGCAGTTGAAGGAAACCACCATGAACCCCGCCACCCGGACACTGATCCGGGTTTCCGTCGACGACGACGAACCGGGCGAGACCGGCACCCTGGTGGAACGCCTGATGGGCAAGAAGCCGGAACTGCGGTTCCAGTACATTCAGGAGAATGCGCGGTTTGTGGAGGGGCTGGATGTTTGAGTCCTGTTTTCGGATGCAGGGTATATGAGGGCTTTTCATGACCGATGCCGCCAGACTGCGTATCACGCTTCTGTATCTCGATCCCGCGCCCTGGCGCGAGGTCGAGGTTCCGCTCTCCATGACGTTCAAGGGCCTGCACGACACCATTCAGGCCGCATTCCAGTGGTTCGACTATCATCTGTGGGAGTTTGATTTCGGCGGACGGCGCTACGGCATCCCGTTCGACGACGGATTTGGCGACGATGACAAGGTCTATAGCGCCAGTACCGCGCGGCTGACCAAACTCCGCGACACCGGCGTCAAGGAGTTTCGCTACGTTTACGACATGGGCGACAACTGGGAGCACCTGATCGAGGTGACCGGCTTGTTCGAGGCCGAAAGGGGCTCGCGCCTGCCGCGCTTCGTGAACGGCAAGTGGCGCGCGCCGCCGGAAGACGTTGGCGGCCCACCGGGATTTGAAATGTTCCTGGAAGCGATGGCCGATCCGGCGCACGAAGATCACGATGATCTTCTCGAATGGTATGATGGGCCTTTCGACCCAGAGGACATTAACGAGCAATATGTCAAGATCCAGATGGGGCGGCTGGCCAACATGCGGCGACCGAAGAAATAAATCGCAACTGCGTCGTTCGACACGCGCCTGGGGTTTCTCCGCCACAGATTTATATACATACATAAATTGACATTTCGTTAATTATATGTACATTAAACCCGTCCCATGTACGAATGGGACGAGGCGAAGCAGCGGGCCAGTCTCGAAAAACACGGCGTCGATTTCGCCGACATGGCGCGGTTCGAGCGGGAAACCGCGACGGTGATTGCCGACGATCGCCGCGACTACGGTGAAGCCCGCGCGCGGGCAACAGGTCTGATCGACGGGCGGCTGCACGTGCTGACTATCACGCTTCGCCGGCAGAAGCTGCGGGTCACAAGCCTGCGGAAAGCCAATGAAAGAGAGACTGGGAAATGGGAAAAACCGTGAAAGGAACCGGTGCAGCCCCGCGTGACGAACTGTCCGAGGACGGCGCGCCGTTTCAGCCGCGCGAGATGACCGACGAGGCGATCACCCGGGCGGCGGAAAGCGACCCGGACAACCCGCCCCTGACGGAAGCCGATTTTCGCCGCATGCGCCCGGCCGCCGAACATGCCGAGCTGGCGGAAATCCTGCGCCGGC
Source organism: Paracoccaceae bacterium (assembly GCA_046757205.1). GTDB lineage: Bacteria > Pseudomonadota > Alphaproteobacteria > Rhodobacterales > Rhodobacteraceae > JBHHXR01. Next base: position 30,732 of record JBHHXR010000005.1, on the reverse strand, counting down.
ACGGCCGCCCGCCACTGCCCGAGCACGAGCGCAAGAAGCGGGTGACGATGTATCTCGACCGCGACGTGATCGAGGCCCTGAAGAAAGGCGGGCGCGGCTGGCAGACGCGGGCCAATGCCACCTTGCGCGCGGCGCTGGGCTTGCCGAAATAGCGCCATGCGCTAGAGTCGCGCGGCAAGGTCAACCAGGAGCGAAGCCATGGCCGCCATCCCCCCCGTCTGCGATTTCGGCTGGAAAGCGCCGGATTTCACCCTGCCCGCCACCGACGGCAGGACCTACAGCCTGGCCGATGTCAGCGGGCCGAAGGGCACGCTGATCATGTTCATCTGCAACCATTGCCCCTATGTGCTGGCGGTGATCGACCGTATCGTGCGCGATGCGAAGGACCTGCAGGCGCTCGGCATCGGCGTGGCGGCGATCTGCTCCAACGACGCCGCCACCTATCCCGAGGACAGCTTCGACGGCATGGTGGAGATGGCGAAGCGGCAGGGTTTTACCTTTCCCTACCTGCACGACGAGGACCAGAACGTCGCCCGCGCCTACGACGCGGCCTGCACGCCGGACTTCTTCGGCTTCAACGCCGACCACGAGTTGCAGTATCGCGGGCGCCTCGACGCGTCGCGCAGGCAGGCCGGTCCGCCCGACCTCAGGCGCGACCTTTACGAGGCGATGAAACAGGTGGCCGAGACCGGGAGAGGGCCGGAGGAACAGGTGCCGTCGATCGGCTGTTCCATAAAGTGGAAGGGCTGAACGGACGAAAGAATTGCCATTGTCCCTTGGAAACAAACACATAACGCGTTCGTAAAGAACCCGGGAATGCGCCTGTGTCAGGCCGGATATCGGCGATTTCAAGCCAGCGATTCAGTGAGATCCAGTGAAGGCAGAGAACTGTCGAACGGTGCCGGCAGGAAGACTTCGGCCGCTTCTCGTCCGCGAAGCCGGCGCGGATCAGGGCCGTCCTGGAAGAGGACAATGAAAGCCCGAAAGCTGGCCGCATCGACGCCATCAAGAACCGGTTGAACTGAAGCCGGCCGGCTTAGGTTGCGAAACCCCGGAGGCCCCTCCCCCGGGGTTTTTCTTTTGGCCCGGCCAGCATTGCCTTTCCCGGGGCAACCGCGATCACGCGAGGCAGGCCGGAACTCCCCGGCCCGGATTTGCGTGAAGTGGGCGCCGGGCATCCGGACGGGCTGTCCCGCCCGACCCGCCTCGCTACCGGCCGTACCCGGCCCCGGCGCGGGGGGCGCTTTTCGTCCGGGCGTGCCGGGTGCTACCCCCGGTCTTGCGCGCCCTCTTCAAGTGCTGCGAGCCGAAGCCACTCTTCCTCCGCCGTGTGCAGCCTGTCCTGCAGCGTTGCCAGCTCGGCGCTCGCCTTGTCGAAGCGCGGGCGGTCGCGGTCGAAAAGGCCGGGGTCGCCGAGAAGATCGCGGAGTTTCGCAACTTTCGCCTCAAGTTCCGCGATCTCACCGGGCAGTTCGCGCAGGCGATGCCGCTGGGTGAAGGTGAGGCCCGCAGGCGCTTTTCGCTCCGCAGCGCGGGATTTCCTCTCCTTGGGCTTTGACCGCGCGCGGGCGGCTTGCGCCGTTTCCGGGCCGGCACCACGCTGCGCCAGCATGTCGGAATAACCGCCGGCGTAGATCACCGCCCTGCCCCTGCCTTCCATCAGGATCGTCGTGGTCGCGATGCGGTCGAGAAAGTCCCGGTCGTGGCTGACCAGAATGACGGTGCCGTCGTAGTCGGCGACCAGTTCCTGCAGCAGATCGAGGGTTTCGATATCGAGATCGTTGGTCGGCTCGTCGAGGACGAGGAGGTTGGAGTCGCGGGCCATGATCCGCGCCAGCAGGAGCCGGGCCTTCTCGCCGCCCGACAGCGCCGATACCGGACCGTGCGCCTGTTCCTCGGTGAACAGGAAATCCTTCAGATAACCCATCACGTGGCGCGGGCGGCCGCGCACCATGATCTGGTCGTTTCGCCCCGATACCCCGAGCGCCGCGTCGTTGGCCAGCGTGTCCCACAGGCTGGCCCCGGGAACAAGTTGCGAGCGGTTCTGGTCGAGGCAGGCCGCGACGAGGTTGCTGCCGGACCGGACCGTGCCGCCGTCCGGCGCAAGCCGGCCGGTCAGAAGCCGCACCAGCGTCGTCTTGCCGATGCCGTTGGGACCGACGATCGCCACCCTTTCGCCACGCGCGATACGGACCGAGAAATCGCGGACCAGCGGCTTGCCGCCCAGGGATTTCGAGATGCCCTTGGCCTCGACCACAAGGCGGCCGGACTTTTCACCGCTCTCAAGCGCCATTTTCGCGGTTCCGGCGCGCCGGATTTCCGCCGCCCGCGCGGCGCGCAACTCCTGCAACCGGCGGACGCGGCCCATGTTGCGCTTGCGCCGCGCGCTTATCCCCTCCACGGCCCAGCGTCCCTCGGACTGGATCAGCCGGTCGAGCTTGTGGCGGGCGAGGTCTTCCTCCTCGAAGACCTTGTCGCGCCAGTCCTCGAAATGCGCGAAGCCGCGGTTCAGCCGCCGCACCTGCCCGCGATCCACCCACAGCATGGCAGAGGTCAGATTGCGCAGGAGCATCCGGTCGTGGGAAACCATGACGAAGGTGCCGGCGAACGCGCGCAGGTATTCTTCGAGCCACGTAATGGCTTCGATGTCGAGATGGTTGGTCGGCTCGTCGAGAAGCATGAGATCGGGATCGGCCACCAGCATCCGGGCAAGTGCGGCGCGGCGCTTTTCACCGCCCGACGCATCGGACGGCCGAATGCCGGGGCGGAGTTTCAGCCCTTCCATCGCCATTGCCACCAGGTGCGGCGCGGGCTCGCCGAGGCCGGAAGCGACGTATTCGTCCAACGTGGAAAACGGCCTGAAATCGGGGGTCTGTTCCATGTAGGCGATCGACGTGCGGGCCCGGGCGAAGCGTTCGCCGCCGTCGGGCTCCACCAGACCTGCCATGATTCTCAGAAGGGTCGACTTGCCCGAACCGTTGCGGCCGACAAGGCCGATCCTGTCGCCCTGATGGACGATGGCGGACGCTCCGGAAAACAGGGGATTGCCGCCGAATGTCAGGGAGATATCGGACAGTGTCAGGATCGGGGGCCGTGCCATGGCCAGCGATATCGCCGCTCGGCCGTGCTGCGTCAAGCGCTTGCATCCCGCTTTGCCGTGCGACATCGTGCGGCGAAAACCGGGAGAGTTTGCCGTGCGCGCCTTCAGCCAGACGATCCTTGCCACCTCGCCGCCGCCGGTGATGGAGGCGCGGCGCTGGATCGCCGGGGTGAGTTTTCCGCCCGGCAGGCCGCTGTTGAACCTGAGCCAGGCGGCGCCGGTCGATCCGCCACCCGCGCCGCTGCACAAAGCGATGGCCGAGGCCATCGCCGAGGACGACACCCACCTTTACGGCCCGGTTCTGGGACGCCCGGAACTGCGCGCGGAAATCGCGGCGCGCTGGTCGGGCATTTACGGCGCTGAAATCGGGGCGGCCGACGTCGCCATCACCTCGGGCTGCAACCAGGCTTTTTGCGCTGCGATTGCGGCCATCGCGGCGCCCGGTGACGCGGTGATGTTGCCAACGCCGTGGTACTTCAATCACAAGATGTGGCTCGATACCGCCGGTATCGAAACGGTGCCCCTGCCATGCGGGGCCGACATGGTTCCGCGGCCGGAGGAAGCGGAGCGCCGGCTGACGGGCCGGACCAGGGCCATCGTGCTGGTGACGCCGAACAACCCGACCGGCGCGGAATACCCGGCCGAAATCCTTGAAGGCTTTTCCGATCTGGCTCGCAGTCGCGGCCTGTCGCTGGTCGTCGACGAGACATACCGCGATTTTCACTCGGCCACCGGTGCGCCGCACCGCCTGTTTGAAACCGAGGGCTGGCGCGACTGGCTGGTGCATCTCTATTCGTTTTCGAAGGTGTTCCGTCTGACGGGACACCGTATCGGCGCGTTGGTGGCGGGCCCGGATCTTCTGGCGCAGACCGAGAAATTTCTCGATTCCGTAGCCATCTGCCCCAACCAGTTGGGCCAGAAGGCGGCGCTCTATGGATTGCGCGAGCTGAACCAGTGGGTGGCCGGGGAGCGCGCCGAGATACTGCGCCGACGCGCGGCGATGAAGAGCGGTTTCAATGATCTGCCGGGCTGGGAACTCCTGGGCTGCGGTGCCTATTTCGCCTATGTCCGGCACCCGTTCGACATGCCCTCCGACACCCTGGCGCGGCGGCTGGTGGCGGAGCAGTCGCTGCTCGTCCTTCCGGGCACGATGTTCGCGCCGATGGCCGCCGATGGCGGCGGCGGCGTCGCCGAGACCACGCTTCGGATCGCCTTCGCCAACGCCGACACGCTGGGCATCGCCGAATTGTTCAGGCGGCTGAGGGCATTCGTGCCTTAGGCCTTGTACAGGTACCTGCGAGCGCCTAAAACCGACGCCGCGCTGACGGCCCCGCAGCGGCTCTGGAAGGATCGTCGATAATGCTGAGAAGTTTCCGCTCGACCCGGGGAAATATCCTCGCCTGGGGATTGCTGGCGCTGCTGATCGTCGGATTGATCGGACTTTACGGCACGCGCTCGGGCGGCCTGGTTGCGAGCGACGTGGCGTCGGTCGGCGACGAGAAGGTGAGCGCCGACGAATACTACCGGTCCGTCAGTCAGAAACTGCGCGCGCTGTCGCAGCAACTCGGGCAGAACATCTCCATGTCGCAGGCCAGGGCGTTCGGACTGGAGATTTCGGTGCTGTCGCGCCTGCTGAACACCGCAGCCCTCAACGGGGAGTCGCGGCGCCTGGGCATCTCGGCGGGCAACGACACGGTTCGCCAGCAACTCCTGGCCACGCCAACCTTCCAGGGACCCGACGGAAAGTTCGATCCGGAGGCCTACAAGTTCAGCCTGCAGCGGATCGACCTCACGCCCTCGGAATACGAGAACCGGATCCGCAGCAACGTGGCGCGCGAGCTTTTGCGCTCCGCCGTGTCGGGCGGCGTCACGGTTCCCGGAGCGGCGGCGCGTGCGCTGCTGGCCTATCTGGAGGAACGGCGCGACTTCGCGTGGGTGCGGCTTGACCGTGACAGCCTCGGCGAAGCGATGCCGGTCGCTTCCGAGGCCGTGCTGAAAGCCTATTTCGACGACAACCCGGACAGCTTCATGCTGCCGGAATCGCGGCAGGTCACCTATGTGGAACTGACGCCGGAAATGCTGCTGGACCGCTTTGGCAAGACCGAAGAGGTGTTGCTGGAGGAATACGAAAACCGCGCCAGCCAGTACAACAAACCCGAACAGCGGGTGCTGGACCGCATCGTTTTCGCCACGCAGGCGGAGGCCGAGGCGGCAAGGGCGGCGATCGACGAGGGTGAAAAGACTTTCGATGACGTCGCAAGGGCGCGGGGATTGCGGCCCGCCGACACCGATCTGGGCAGCGTCACCGCGACCGATCTCGGCGCCGATGCCCGCGCCGTGGTTTTCGGCGCGCAGGAGCCCGGCATCGTCGGGCCGGTGCCAAGCGCGCTCGGACCGGCGCTGTTCCGCGTCAATGCCATCGTTGCCGGCGAGCAGACCCCGTTTGCCGACGTGCGCGACCAGATCAACCGCGACCTGGCGAGGACCGAAGCGCTCGATTTCATCGCCCAGGTGACATCGGAGGTCGACGACCTTCTGGCCGCCGGCGCGACGCTGGAGGAGATCGCCGGGGAAACCGATCTGGAACTCCGGCAGGTGACGCTGGAGAAAGGCAGGAATGACGGGCCGGTGTCGGACCCGGAATTCCTCAGCGAAGCGTTCGCCGCGGGCAAGGGCGAGGAGCGTGACGTCGCGGCGCTGACGGAAGGCGGAATTTTTGTCCTGCGTGTCGATGAAATAACGGCGCCGCACCTTCCGGAGTTTTCCTCGGTCGCGGACAAGGTTCGGCAGGACTGGGAAACCGTCACGGCGCAGAAACTGCTCTTGGAAAAGGCGGAAACGATACGCGACCGGGTGGCGGCCGGGGAAAGCCTGGCGGCGGTGGCGTCGGAGTTTTCGCTGACCGTGACGCCGGAGACCGACGTCAGGCGGAACGCGCGGCCCGAAGGCGTGCCCGACGATGTCGTGCGGTCGGTGTTCGACCTCGAGGAAAAGGAAGTCGCCGCGCTGCCGCTCGATGAGGGCGCCGCGGTCGTGCAACTTCAGAACATCGTGGTTCCCGACGCCAGCGCGCCGGGACGGAAGGACGACGTTGACAGGCTGAAGGCCAGGCAGACGGCTGAAATCCGGAACGATTTGTTCGCCTATTACGCCGCGGCGCTGCGGCAGCGCGAGGGCGTGCAGATCAATCAGCGGATCATCGAGCAGATATTGTCGCAATTCCAGTAAGTCTTTGCGGTATGCAGATTTTTCCGGCATTCGAGGAATTCGCGGGGGTTTTCGAACACGGCGGGAACCAGGTTGTCTGGACCCGCCTCGTGGCCGATCTCGATACCCCGGTTTCGCTGATGCTGAAGCTGGCGAACGCGTCACGCGACAGTTTTCTTCTGGAATCGGTGACCGGCGGCGAGATACGCGGGCGCTATTCGGTGATCGGCATGAAACCGGACCTGATCTGGCGTTGCCGCGGCTCCGTGGCGGCGGTCAACCGGCAGGCGCGGTTCGACCAAACCGCCTACCGCGATTGCGACGCCGATCCCCTCACTTCCCTGCGCGAACTGCTTGACGAGAGCCGCATCGATCTGCCGGCGGAACTGCCGCCCATGGCGGCGGGCCTGTTCGGCTATGTCGGCTACGACATGGTGCGGCTGGCCGAGCGGCTGCCGGACACCAACCCCGATCCGCTGGGGCTGCCCGACGCCGTTCTGGTGCGGCCGACGATCGTCGTGGTGGTGGACGGCGTGAAGGGCGAAGTCATCGTCATCAGCCCGGTCTGGGCCAATGGCGGGCAACCGGCGCGGGCCGCCTATGCGCAGGCCGCGGAGCGGGTGGCCGATGCGGTGCGCGATCTGGACCGGGTGCCGGCCGGCGAGACCCGCGATCTGGGCTCGGTGCCGGAGACGCCGGAGGCAGTGTCCAACCTCTCGAGGACCGATTACCTGGCGATCGTGGAAAAGGCGAAGGAATACATCCGGGCGGGCGACATTTTTCAGGTCGTGCCGTCGCAGCGCTGGGCGCAGCCGTTCGATCTGCCGCCTTTCGCGCTCTACCGCGCGCTGCGCCGCACCAACCCCTCGCCCTACATGTTCTTCTTCAATTTCGGCGGGTTTCAGGTGGTCGGCGCCAGCCCGGAGATCCTGGTCCGGGTGAAGGGCAACAGGGTGACGATCCGGCCGATCGCCGGGACAAGGCCGCGCGGGGCGACGCCCGCGGCGGACGCCGAGCTGGAAAAGGAACTGCTGGCGGATCCCAAGGAGCGCGCCGAACACCTGATGTTGCTCGATCTGGGGCGCAACGACGTGGGACGGGTGGCGAAGATCGGCACCGTCGATCCCAACGAGCAGTTCGTTATCGAGCGCTACAGCCACGTGATGCACATCGTCTCCAACGTCGAGGGAGAGCTGCGCGACGACTATGACGCGCTCGCCGCACTGCTGGCGGGGCTGCCGGCGGGCACGGTTTCAGGGGCGCCGAAAGTGCGCGCAATGGAAATCATCGACGAGTTGGAGCCAGAAAAGCGCGGCGTCTACGGCGGCGGCTGCGGTTATTTTTCCGCCTCCGGCGACATGGATATCTGCATCGCGCTGCGCACCGCCGTGGTCAAGGGCGGGACGCTGTATATCCAGGCCGGAGGCGGCATCGTCTACGACAGCGATCCGGAGGCCGAGTACGACGAAACGGTCAACAAGGCGCGCGCCCTGCGGCAGGCGGCGCTGGACGCCGGCCTGTTCGTTTCGCACCGGCAAGGGAACTGAGGCCGCCTACTGCCGCCTGATGGCCGCCGAGACCGGTGCGAGGGTGACGCTTCGCGCGGTGCTTCCCAGAAGCCAGCGCACCAGCGTCGTGACCGTTTCGGGGTAGGTCCGGCCGATCACCACGGCGCTGCCGGTCTTGCTCGCCTCGAGCGCGGCGCGATCAAGGTTCGCCCGGATCGAGAGCGGGCTGCGGTCCTTGTCGATCAGCCGGAGAACCGAGGCGCTGGGAATGTTTTCCAACCTGGCGAGCTCCAGGCCGGAGCCGAAGCCGTTGCCCTTGTTGAGCAGCATTGCGTGGCCCGTCGGCTTGAGGCCTCCGATCAGCGCCTTGACCAGATTGTTGTCCCGCTGGATTTGGCCGTCAATCCTGTCAACGATGCCGATGGCGCCCGGAACCGCGCTGAAATAGGCCGCCAGTTTGGTTGCCGCGCCGGCCGGGTCTTCGCCCCGGTTGATGGTGAAACGGTCCGATGCCGCGGGCACCATGGCCAGGACCTCGAAACCGGCTTCGCGGAAGCCGGCCTCGGCCCACGGGGCGTCGGGATCTCCGGCGTCGATGGCGTAGGTCACGGGGATCTGGATGCGCACCAGTTCCTCGCGGTCGATGCCCGCATCTCCGATGTCCTGAAGGATGATCGATAGCAGCGGTCTGGCGCCGGTATCGTGGAACTCCGCTGCGAAAACCTCGAACGCCGGGCCATCGGCGACCGGGGGCTCAGGGCGCTTGCGCGGTTTCGGTGCGGTCGAGGTGTCGATGCTGACCGAGCCGGTTTCCGCGCTTGGCGCACGCGCTAGGGGCGCCATGGCGATCCGGACCGAACCGTCGGTTTCCGCGCTGCCGACCGGCGGCGCCTCGGCGGTGCTGCGCGCCGCCGTCTCGTCCGGGGCGCTGACGAATGTCCGCACCGGCGTGCCGATGGTGCGGCCTCGCGGCACCTTCACGCCGGGGCTGACCGAGGGGCCGTCGTTCCGGGCGATCCCGAGCGCCGGTTCCCCGCCGAGCGGGTTCTCCTCGGCTATCGTCGGCAGGCGGGTGGCGGAGACGCCGTTGTCGCCGGACGGCCGCGCGAGTTGGCTGGTCTCCGAAGGCGCTACCCTGGGCGCTCCGGTCACGCTGATCGACGTGTCGTCCGTCAATCGCGACGACGGGACCACGCGCTTTGGTCCCGCGTCGGAATTGCCGGCCAGCATGGCGACGGTTTCCGTTTCCTGCCGCGGCGCATCAGGAGTTTCCGCCCCGCCGGACGAAACACTGGGAGCGCGGGCGACGGTTTCGAGGTTTTCGCCGGTTTTCTGCGGCAGCGGCGGCCGTGCAGGCGGTGCTTCGTTCCCGGCCAGAATTTCCGGCGTCACGGCGGCGCCATCGGCCGACGGGGCGCCGATTTCGGCGACCACCGCGATGCTGGCGCGCCTGGGTTTGGCGGCAGGAAGCACGACGGGGGTTTCCCCGGCCCCGGCGGTTTCCTCCAGGCCGCCCTGGCTCGTGGCGCTGATCACGGGCGCCTCGTCCGCGCCGGCCAAGGTACCAAGCTGTTCGATCTCACCCGTTGTGGATGTCAGCGCGGTTTCGGGCGGCGTCGCGGTCGCCGGCGGCCCGCCGGTTCCGGCCACCGTCGGCGCCGGCGGAAGCGACCCGTCATGCTCCGGTTTTGCCGTGGCCGGCCCCAGGGACGCCGTATCTATCCGCGTCTCACCGGACAGGTTGCCGTCGCCCGCGTCACCGTCGGGGTCGATCACGGCGCCGCTCTCCACCGCTTCCGGCGCCGGCACGATCACCGGAGAGACCGCCGGAGGTCTGATGGGGAAGAACACCATCAGCGCTATGGTGCCGATCAGGAGAAGGAACAGGCCGGTGAAAAAACCACGCCAGAATCCGCCGCCTGCCTCGCTTTCTGCGTTCATTGTACGGCCCTATCTGGTTTTCGCACGGTCGGGTCTTGACCGCTTTGCACTGCTGGGAGCATGTATACCGCGCGGCGTGCGCGCTGACACGGGAAATTTTCGGGCAGCTTTTGAAATCAAGGGCGTGTGATGCTTTTGCTGATCGATAACTACGACAGCTTCACTTACAACCTCGTCCACTACCTCGGCGAGCTTGGGGCCGCGACGCGCGTTTTTCGCAACGATGAAATCGATATTCACGAAGCCATGGCGATGCGGCCTTCGGCGATCATTCTGTCGCCGGGGCCCTGCGATCCCGACCGGGCGGGAATTTGCCTGCCGTTGACGCTGGCGGCGGCCGAAGCGGGCACCCCGCTCTTCGGCGTATGCCTCGGGCACCAGACCATCGGACAGGCCTTTGGCGGCAAGATCGTCCGCTGCCATGAGATCATGCACGGAAAGGTGGACGAAGTTCACCACACCGGCGCCGGGGTGTTCACGGGCATTCCCAGCCCGTTCCGCGCGACGCGCTATCATTCGCTGACCGTGGACCGGCAGAGCCTGCCGCGAGTGCTGGAGATAACCGCCGAGAGCGGAAGCGGGGTGATCATGGGGCTGCGCCACCGGGAATTGCCGGTTCACGGCGTCCAGTTCCATCCCGAATCGATAGCGTCCGAGCACGGGCACGCCCTGCTGACGAATTTCCTGGAAGAAATAGCGGTGCCGGCATGAGCGACCTTCTGAGACCCCTGATCGGCGTTGCCGCCGAAAGGCCGTTGACCCGGGAAGAGGCCGAAACCGCCTTCGGCACCATCATGGACGGCGACGCCACGCCGAGCCAGCTCGGCGGGTTCCTGATGGCGCTGAGGGTGCGCGGCGAGACGGTGGAGGAATACGCCGCCGCCGCCGCCGCGATGCGCGCCCGCTGCCTTTCCGTTACCGCCCCGGACGGCGCGATGGACATCGTCGGCACCGGCGGCGACGGCAAGGGGACGCTGAACATATCGACGGCGACGGCGTTCGTGGTGGCCGGCGCCGGGGTGCCGGTGGCCAAGCACGGCAACCGCAACCTGAGCAGCAGGTCGGGCGCGGCCGACGCGCTGATGCAGCTCGGCGTCAACGTCATGGTGGGCGCCGACGTGGTCGAGAGAGCGCTGAACGAGACCGGCATCGCCTTCATGATGGCGCCGATGCACCACCCGGCGATGCGATTCGTGATGCCGACGCGCCAGGAGTTGGGGACACGGACCATCTTCAACATTCTCGGCCCGCTGACCAACCCCGCCGGCGTCAGGCGCCAGCTTACGGGGGCCTTCGCCCGCGACCTGATCCGGCCGATGGCAGAAACGCTGGCGGCCCTCGGCTCGGAGCGCGCCTGGCTGGTTCACGGCGGCGACGGCACCGACGAGATTTCGATTTCCGGCGTGACGCATGTCGCCCGGCTGGAGGACGGCCGCGTAGATGACGGGGAGATCCACCCCGAGGATGCAGGGCTGCCGGTTCACCGGTTCGCGTCGATCCTGGGCGGAACGCCTGAGGAAAACGGTGCGGCGTTGCGCGCCCTGCTGGAAGGCGAAGCCAGCGCCTATCGCGACGCGGTGCTTCTGAACGCGGCGGCGGCGCTCGTCATCGCCGGGGCGGCGGAGGATCTGCGCCAGGGCGTGGAAATGGGCCGCGAAAGCATCGATTCCGGCGCCGCGGCCGGCAAGGTCCGGGCGCTGGCCGAACTGACGTCGGCGGCGGCGTGAACGGCGCCGCGATGCCCAGCATCCTCGACACGATAAGAGCCAGCAAGCTGGAAGAGGTGCGCGAACGCAAATCGCGCGTGCCGCCCGGCGAAATGGAGCGCCGCGCGCGTGCGGCGCCCGCGGTGCGGCCTTTTGCCGACTCCCTGAAAAGCGCGGCCGGAACCGGCTACGGGCTGATCGCCGAAATCAAGAAGGCGAGCCCGTCGAAGGGCCTCATTCGCCCCGATTTCGAGCCGGCCGCGTTGGCGCGGGCTTATGAAACGGGCGGGGCCGCGTGCCTGAGCGTCCTGACGGACGGGCCGTTCTTCAAGGGGGCCGGCGAATACCTCGCTGCGGCCCGGGCCGCAACCGGCCTGCCGGTCCTGCGAAAGGACTTCATGTACGACACCTATCAGGTGGCCGAGGCGCGGGCCATGGGGGCTGACTGCATCCTTGTCATCATGGCCTCGGTGAGCGACGCGCAGGCGGGCGAGCTGGAGGATGCCGCGACAGAATGGAGCATGGACGTGCTGGTGGAAGTGCACAACAAGGACGAAATGGACCGCGCCCTCGACCTCCGCTCCCCGCTTCTGGGGATCAACAACCGGGATCTGAACACCTTCGGAACCGATCTGCGCGTTACCGAAAGGCTGGCTGCGGACGCGCCGCCGGACCGTCTGGTCGTCTCGGAATCGGGATTGAACGCGCGGGCGGACCTGTCGCGGCTGGCGGCGCGCGGCGTGCGGGCTTTTCTGATCGGCGAGTATCTGATGCGCCAGCCCGACGTCGAAGCGGCAACGCGGGCGCTTCTTTCCGATCCCGTACCGGTGGAGGCGCTGTGATGGCGGAACTCACGCATTTCGACAAGTCCGGCGCCGCCGTCATGGTCGATGTTTCCGGCAAGCCGGCGACCGCCAGAACCGCGATCGCCGCGGCGACGGTAGCGATGGAGAAAGAAACGCTGAGCGTCGTGCGCAGCGGCTCCGCCAAGAAGGGCGACGTTCTGGCCGTCGCCCGGCTGGCCGGCATCATGGCGGCCAAGCGGACCTCGGAACTGATCCCGCTGTGCCATCCGCTTGCCCTGTCGAAGGTAGCGCTGGACTTGCAGGCGCACGACGACCCGCCGCGGGTGGAAATCGAGGCGACGGTGAAGACGACGGGGCAGACCGGCGTCGAGATGGAGGCGCTGACCGCGGCGTCGGTGGCGGCGTTGACCGTGTACGACATGCTGAAGGCCATCGATCGCGGCATGGTCATCGGCGAGGTCAGGCTGATGCACAAGTCCGGCGGCAAGTCGGGAACCTTCGAGGCGCGCAAATGATCACGGTCAGCGAGGCACACGAACGGGTTGCCGCGCTCCTGCAGCCCGTTGCGACGGAGGAAATCGCACTGCACGAGGCGGGCGGCAGGGTTCTGGCGCAGGACGTGACCGCCAGGCGCAGCCAGCCGCCGTTCGCCAGTTCGGCGATGGACGGATATGCCGTCAGGCGGAGCGACATCCGCGATGGCGCGGTCCTCAAGGTCGTCGGGGAATCGGCGGCGGGCGACAGGTTTTCGGAAAACTTCGGTGCCGGCGAGTGCGTCCGGATATTCACCGGCGCACCGGTTCCCGCGGATGCCGATGCGGTGGTGATCCAGGAGGACACCGTGCGGTCGGGCGATCTTGTTACGCTTCATGCCGACGCCAACACGCGCCGCCACATCCGCGAAGCCGGCAGCGATTTCGGCGTGGGCGACCGGATCGAGGCGCCGAGGCTGCTGCAGGCGGCGGATCTGGCGCTGCTCGCGGCGATGAACGTCCCGCGCCTGCGGGTATACCGCCGCCCGGTGGTGGCGCTGGTCGCCACCGGGGACGAACTGGTCATGCCCGGCGACGATCCCGGCCCGGACCAGATCGTGTCCTCGAACAGTTTCGGGCTGAAAGCGATGCTGGAACGCGAAGGCGCGGAGTGCCGCATCCTGCCGATCGCGCGCGACACCGCCGAAAGCCTCAATGCGGTTCTCGATCTATGCGCCGACGCCGATCTGATGGTGACCGTCGGCGGCGCCTCGGTGGGCGACCGCGACATCGTGCGGGACGTTCTGGAATCCCGCGGGCTGGAGGTGGCGTTCCACAGGATAGCTTTGCGGCCGGGAAAACCGGTGCTGGCCGGCAAGCTCGGGGACAAGCCGCTGATCGGCCTGCCGGGAAATCCGGTGTCGGCCATGATCTGCGCCCGGCTGTTCGCCGTGCCCGCGCTGGCCGCGCTCCAGGGCCTCCCGATGCAGCCGCCGGTCAGGGAAAGCGCGAAACTGGCCACGCCGCTTCCGCCGAACGCGTCACGCGAGCACTACATGCGCGCCCGCGTCGTTCCGGTGGACGGCGGCTGGACCATTTCCACATTCGAAGTCCAGGACAGCGCGCTGCTGAGCGTCTTGTCGCAGGCCAACGCATTGCTGGTGCGACCGCCCCTGGACGAGGCAAGGCAGCCGGGCGAGGCCGTTCAATTCATCCGGATGTGACGCGACTTCATGTCGCTGCGTCGATTCACGACGAAAGAATTGACACAAAACAAGAACCTTTGTAGAACTTTTTGGCAAAACCAGTCGGCTTTTCCAGACAAGGAGTTCCGCATGCTGACCCGGAAACAGCTCGATCTTCTCAAATTCATCCATCAGCGCGTCCGGAAAGACGGTGTTCCTCCGTCGTTCGACGAGATGAAGGAAGCCCTCGACCTGCGTTCCAAGTCCGGCATTCACCGGCTGATCACGGCACTGGAGGAGCGTGGCTTCATCCGCCGCCTGCCGCACCGGGCGCGCGCGCTGGAGATCGTCAAGCTGCCGGACAGTTTTTCCGAATCGGCGGGCGGCGGATTCACGCCTTCGGTGATCGAAGGCTCGGGCGGGCGGCGGCCGCGCCATGCCCTGCCGGTCGAGGCACCTTCCGTGGAACTGCCGGTGATGGGACGCATCGCCGCCGGCACGCCGATCGAGGCGATCCGGGAAATCTCGCACAACGTGGCGGTTCCGGGCTCTATGCTCGCCAATTCGGGGCGTCACTACGCGCTGGAGGTCAAGGGCGATTCGATGATCGAGGCGGGAATCAACAGCGGCGATATCGTGGTCATTCGCGAACAGCCCGATGCCGACAACGGCGACATCGTCGTCGCCTTCGTGGAAAACGAGGAAGCGACGCTGAAACGGCTGCGCCGGCGGGGCAGCGCGATCGCGCTGGAGGCGGCCAATCCGGCCTACGAAACCCGCGTCTACCGCGACGACCAGGTTCAGATACAGGGCCGGCTCGTCGGCCTGATCCGTACCTACTGATCACCGGCGCGCGGTCCACAATCGCCGCCAACCGGGGCCGCGCGCGCCGCGCAGCATGAGTTCGCCATCCCTGACACGGACCGACATCGCGCCCATTTCGGCGGCGGCCCGGATCCCGACAAAGCTGCAATCGCCCGGCGCGCCGCGCCGTTGGCTTCGCGACACCACCAGCACGTTTTTCCGGCACAGCGCGGCGAGTTCGTCCTGCGGGACCGGCTTGCCGACGAAAACCAGGCGCCAGCCGCCGGGAAGCTCCGCAGTAACGACGTTGCCGGAGCCGAGCAGCCCGTCGCGCAACCAGGCGTCTGCCTGCGAGGCCGCATCCCCGTCCCGGCGCAGCCAGGTGCGCGCCGCGAACCCGTCGCCGCGCTTGCGGTTCAGCGACCGTCCGCCGCCGGCCTGGCGGACGCCGACCAGCCGCGCGCCGTCCGATATCAGCACGTCGGGCCGTTCCGACAGCGCCCAGAGCGCCAGCGCGGCGGAAATCAACGCCATGCCGGCCATTCGCGCGCGCGTGCGGACCAAAACCAGGATCAGGCCGCCATACGCCAGCAACGGAAGCGTCAGAGCGTCGCCGGCGGGGATCATGCGCGTCGCGCCGGGCAGCGACGCGAAGGTTTCCGCCACCCTCAGTATCACCGAGACGCCCTGAGCGAGAAACCACAGAGGAATGTCTTCCGCGCCAAACGGCCAGGCCACAAGTGCCAGCACGGCGGACGGCATGACGATCGTGCCCATCGCCGGAACGGCGATCAGGTTGGCCAGAAGCCCGTAGGAGGAGATCTGGTTGAAATGGAAAGCGGAAAACGGCGCGGTTGCGGTTCCCGCCACAAACGAACTGATCAGCACGACCAGAAACGGCCGGAGCAGCCGCCGTCCGCCTTCGCCGGTGCGTCGCCACCACCGCCGGTCACGCAGCCACTCGAAGGTCGCGACCAAGCCGGTGGTTGCGGCAAAGGACATCTGGAACCCGGCGCCGGTCAGGCTCTCAGGGCGCCAGACGAGGATCACGAGCGCGGCCAGCGCGATTGATCGCAGGGTGAAGGCGGGGCGGTCGAGAAGCACCGCGACCAGCACGACGGACGCCATGATGAAGGCCCGCTGCGTGGCGACGTTTCCGCCCGAAAGCATCAGGTAACAGGCCCCCGCCAGAAGCGCGCCGAGCGCCCCGAGCTTCTTCGCCGGAAACCGCAGCGCGATCGCCGGGGCAAGGGCCAGCCCGTAGCGGATGAAGGCAAAGACGAACCCCGTCAGCAGCCCCATATGCAGCCCGGAAATCGCCAGCAGATGGGCAAGATTGGAAGCCCTGAGCCGTTCCGTGACGGCCGGATCGATGGCGGACCGGTCGCCGGTCAGTATCGCGGCGGCGAAGGCGCCGTTCTGGCCCGGGATCTTTTGCCGGATGGTTCTCGACCCATGCAGACGCAGCGCAAGAACCCTGGTGTCCAGCTTGTCCCGCGCCACCGGCCCGGAAACTATCAGCGGATGGCGTGTATAACCCACCGCGCCGAGCCGCTGAAACCATGCCATGCGCCGGAAATCGAAGCCGCCGGGCTCCACCGGCGCGCCCGGCGGCGACAGGTTGACCACGGCCGTGACCCGCTGTCCGGCGCTCAGCGCCCCGGGCGCGATCCATCCGAGCAGCGTGACGCGCACCCTTTCCGGGGTCCGGCCGGCGGCAAGACCCTGCAGGGTGACGTCTTCCAGAAGCACGCGCGGCGCGTTGCTCGCCGATCGGGAAATACCCGCTATCCTGCCTTCAACGGCGCCGCGGAACGGCTCCGCCAGCACCGGCGCGCCGACAAGGTTGGCGCGCAGGCTGGCGTCCAGAAACCCGGCGAACAGGGCGAGCAGGAGCAGGGCCGGCGCGCGGGCGCGTTCGCGCGGGAGTGCCGCGGCGGCGGCGGGCACCAGGGCCAAGAGCAGCGTCAGCACGATGAAACCGCGCCCCGGCTCGGCCGGCAGCGCAAAGTAGACCGCGACCCCGGTGCCGAATGCCACCGGCAGCCACAGAAAGACCCCCGGCGCGGGGGAAACCAGAGTATCGCGCATCCTGCTCAGCACGTGGCGCTTGTTCTTTCCGTGACAAATGGCCTAGAACCCGGGCGAGCATCCGGAATCCTGGTTTCCAGAGGGTTAATTTCATGAAATCCACGCCGCGCCTTGTCGTGACCCGGTTTGCGCCCTCGCCTACCGGGTATCTGCATATCGGCGGGGCCAGGACGGCGCTGTTCAACTGGTTGTATGCCCGCAACCAGGGCGGCCGTTTTCTGTTGCGCATCGAGGACACCGACCGCGAACGCTCCACGCCGGAGGCGACGGAAGCCATCCTGGAGGGCCTGCGCTGGCTGGAGCTTGACTGGGACGGCGACATAGTGAGCCAGTTCGAACGCCGCGAACGCCACCGCGAGGTTGTCGAAAGCATGCTCGAAAGCGGCGCTGCCTACCGCTGCTATGCAACCCGCGAGGAAATCAACGCGTTCCGCGAACGCGAGCGATCCGCCGGCCGGCCGCCGCTGTTCCGCTCTGATTGGCGCGATGCCGATCCGGCGGGCGCTCCCGACGCGCCCTTCGTGGTCCGGTTGCGGGCGCCGCGCATTGGCAAGACGGTGATCGACGACGTGGTGCAGGGCCGGGTTTCGTGGAAAAACGAAACGCTGGACGATCTGATCCTGCTGCGTTCCGACGGTACGCCGACCTATATGCTGGCCGTCGTCGTGGACGATCACGACATGGGCGTCACCCATGTCATCCGCGGCGACGACCACCTGACCAATGCGGCGCGCCAGGCGGTGATCCTTGAGGCCATCGGCTGGGAACGGCCGGTCTACGCGCACATTCCGCTCATTCACGGCCCGGACGGGGCGAAACTGTCAAAAAGACACGGCGCGCTCGGCGTGGATGCCTATCGCGACCTGGGCTACCCGGCGGAAGCCATGCGCAACTATCTCGCCCGGCTCGGCTGGAGCCACGGCGACGACGAGTTTTTCACTACCGCCCAGGCCATCGAGTGGTTCAGCCTGGAAAACATCGGCCGCTCGCCGGCCCGTTTCGATTTCAAGAAACTCGCCAATTTGTCCGGGCAGCATCTGCGCGCCTATGACGACGAGGAGCTTCTCGATGAAATAATATCCTATATTGCAGCGCAAAATCTTCCGCCATTGACCGATGCGCAGCAGAAGATGTTCCTTGCCGCCATGCCGGGGCTGAAGGAGCGCGCGAAAGTGATACCCGATATTATTGAAATGGCGCAGTTTTTCCTTGCTACGCGGCCGTTTGTCCCGGATGAAAGAGCGGCGGAACTGCTGACGCCGGATGCCCGTAACATGCTGCAAAGATTGACTTCGCGGTTGCGGAATGTTACGTGGAACGCTGAATATCTCGAAGCGGAGATACGCAGGTTTGCCGACGGCGAGGGCCTGAAACTCGGCAAGGTTGCGCAACCCCTTCGCGCAGCGCTCACCGGGCGCGCAGTCTCGCCTAGCGTCTTCGACGTTATGGTGACGATCGGATGCGAGGAGAGCCTCGCACGGCTCGAAGACGCATGCGCCCGAAGCCATGTGGGCACGCTCTGACAAGCTGCGCTTTCCGGGTTCAACGGTTGTTCGGGGAGGCCGCGAACGGTACACTTTCCTGGAGAACGCCGCGGGCGGGTCTCCGGCATTCTTGAGGGAGGCGAAATGAATATGAGTTTCGAAAAGTCGGCGCGGATCATCGTAAACAACAAGTCGCTGGATTTTCCGGTCATGAGCCCGTCGCTCGGGCCCGACGTCATCGATATCCGCAAGCTATACGCCCAGGGCGACGTTTTCACCTTCGATCCGGGGTTCACTTCCACCGCGTCGTGCGAGTCCACCATCACCTTCATCGACGGCGAGAAGGGCGAGTTGCTGTATCGCGGCTATCCCATCGACCAGCTTGCAGCCAAGTCGCATTTTCTCGAGGTCTGCTACCTGCTTTTGTATGGCGAGTTGCCATCGTCGAGTAAATTGGATGCGTTCGAGGACAAGGTTACGCACCACACCATGCTGCACGAGCAGATGCAGTATTTCTTCCGCGGGTTCCGCCGCGACGCGCACCCGATGGCGATCGTTTGCGGCATGGTCGGCGCGATGTCGGCCTTCTATCACGACAGCACCGACATTACCGACCCGAACCAGCGCGAAGTCGCCACGGTCCGGATGATCGCCAAGCTGCCGACCATCGTCGCCTGGGCCTACAAGTATTCGATCGGCCAGCCTTTCGTCTATCCGCACAACAATCTCGATTACGCGTCCAACTTCCTGCACATGTGCTTTTCGGTTCCGGCCGACGAATACGAGGTCGATCCGATCATCAGCCGAGCCATGGACCGGATATTCACTTTGCACGCCGATCACGAGCAGAATGCCTCGACCTCAACGGTGCGTCTGGCCGGGTCCTCGGGGGCGAATCCCTTTGCCTGCATCGCCGCCGGCGTGGCCTGCCTGTGGGGGCCGGCGCATGGCGGCGCCAACGAGGCGGCGCTCAGCATGCTGCGCGAGATCGGCACGCCGGACCGCATTCCCGAATACGTCGAACGCGCCCACGACAAGAACGATCCGTTTCGCCTCATGGGTTTCGGCCATCGTGTGTACAAGAACTACGATCCGCGCGCCAAGGTCATGAAGGAAAGCGCCGACGAGGTGCTGGGGCTGCTTGGCATTGAGGACAATCCGACTTTGCAGGTCGCCAAGGAACTTGAGCATATCGCGCTCAACGACTCCTATTTCATCGAGAAGAGGCTGTATCCGAACGTCGATTTCTACTCCGGAATAATTCTCGAGGCGATGGGATTCCCGACCTCGATGTTCACGCCGATTTTCGCGCTGGCCCGCACCGTCGGCTGGATTTCGCAGTGGAAGGAGATGCTGGAGGACCCGATGAACAAGATCGGGCGGCCGCGGCAGCTCTACACCGGCGCCAAGCATCGTGACTACGTGGATGTGGAGCAACGCTAGCGCCTGATGAGCAAGAGCGTCGGAAGGGTCGAGGCCGAGGCGGAATCGCTGGGCCTCAGGATCGAGGTGACGCGGCTGGACGCCGGCACGCTGACGGCGCAACAAGCCGCCGACGCGGTGGGATGCGACGTCGACCAGATCATTAAATCGGTGATCCTGAGGGAAGTCGGGGGCGGCGAACATTTCCTGTTTCTTACCGCCGGCGGCAACCGGGTGGATTTCGAAAAGGCCTCGCGCGTTGCCGGGGCGGAACTCGAAAAGGCCGATGCGGCCAGTATCCGGGCCTTCACCGGATTCGCCATCGGGGGCGTGTCGCCGCTTGGCCATATCCGGCCGATCCGGACATTCATGGACCCCAAGATATTGACCTTCGGCGCGATCTGGGCGGCGGCGGGCACGCCGCATCATGTGTTCGAAATCGCGCCGCAAGCCCTGAGGGCCGCCATCGGGCCCGAGGTCTGCGACTTTACCGCGTGATCGCCGCCAGAACCGATTTCGCGGCCCTCACCCCTGGGGCAATGTCACCCCTGCCCAGCAGTTGCATGGTCTTTTTTGCCGCCGCAAGTTGACCGGCGGCGGCATCGGGGTTCCGCAGGATGTCGGCCAGGACGGGAACGACATTTTCGGCCGTCGCCGCCTCCTGGAAGAATTCCGGCACGGTTCGCGTGTCGCTGACCAGGTTCACCAGCGTTGCGGTGTCAATCCGGATCAGTTTTCGCACCAGCATCGCCGTCAGCGCGTTGGCCTTGTAGGCGATGACCATCGGCGTGCCGGCGGCGGCCAGTTCGAGCGAGACCGTCCCGGACGTGGCGAAAGCGACGGTGGCTGCGGCAAACGCGGCCCGCTTGCGCTTTTCGGCCAGCTCCGGGTCGCCCCGCGTCGGATCGATGATGATCGGGTGCAGTTCGGGCGTGTCGAAACGCTCCCTCACTTCCGCCATGACCGGCGCGGCGCCGGGAATTACCAGGCTGAGATCCGGCTCCCGCTTCAGCATCATGCGCGCCACCTCTGCGTGCAGCGGGCCCATGCGGCGAAGCTCTCCCTTGCGCGAACCCGGCAGCAGCAACAGAATCTTGCGGTCGCGCGGCAGGCCGAGGCTTTCGAAAAACTTCGCGACCGCGTAGTCGGAGACCTCGGGCCTCGCCGCCACCGGATGACCCACGAAATCGCAGGTCATGCCCGCGGCCGTCATGTAGGGAGGCTCGAACGGCAGCAGCGCGAGGACGTGATCCACGCAGCGGGCCATCTTTTTCGCCCGTTGCGGCCGCCACGCCCAGACCGACGGGGCGACATAGTGGATGACCGGCAGGTCGCGCCGCGCGGCCTTGACCTTGCGCGCCACCCGCAGGCCGAAATCCGGGCTGTCGATGGTTATCACCGCGTCCGGCGGATCGGACAGGACGGCCTCGGCGGTTCCCGATATCCGCCGCAGCAGCGACGGCAGGCGGGGCAGGATCTCGGCCACGCCCATGACCGACAATTCCGACATGTCGAACAGGCTGACAAGGCCCTCGCGCGCCATTTCGGGCCCGCCGATGCCCCGGAACTTCACCCGCCCGCCGGTTTCGTCCTTCAACCCGCGCATCAGCGCGGCGCCCAGCAGATCGCCGGACGGCTCGCCCGCGACACTGAAGAACGACAGCGCTGCGGTCACGTGCCGGCCCCTCGGCGCCCCCACAGGAACAGGCCCAGCCTGTCGGCCTCCGAGACCGTTTCCCCGAGACCCAGCACCAGTACGCCGCCCGCCTCCACCGCGATCCCGGCGAGACCGGCGCCGGCGGCCGCGCGCACGGTATCCGGCCCGATCGCGGGGAAATCGACGCGCCTGTCCTGGCCCGGCTTGGGCGCCTTGAAAAGCACGCCCCCGGCGCCCTTCGGATCGGGGCGAAACGCCGCGGCAGTGTCCGCCACGAAGGCAAGCATCCGGTCGGTGCCCTGGATGCTTTCGGTGGCAAGGCAAATACCCTGTGCCACCACCGCCGCCTGTCCGACGTCGACCGCCCCCAGCGCCGCCACGATGGCGGCGGCGCGTTCGGCATCGGCACGGTCTTCGGCGGTCGGCTCGTGGCGGCCGAGGACGCCCGGCGGCGCCACCAGCGAGCCGAGGAACTCGTGCGGCGCGATGACGGTGAAACCCTCCGCCTCCACCGTGGCGGCCAGCTTTCTGAGCGTGGCGTCGTCGCCCTGCTTCATTGCCGGCAGCATGGCGGCGGCGACCTTGATGCCCTTGCCGTCCAGCCGCAGGGGATTGAGCCTCGGGCGCGCCATTCCGCCGGCGAAGGTGATCGAACTGCATCCGGCCTGCCGGATGTCGGAAAACAGCTTGCCGACTTTCTCGATCACGGCGGGAATGAAGGGATGCGCCGCGGCCCAGCCAGGCGCGGCGCCCTCGAAGCCCACGACACGGTAGTTTATCCGCCGTTCGGCGCAGGCCTCCGCGACCAGCCGGGGCAACGCGCCGCGCCCGGAAATGATGGCCACGCCGCCGCCGGTATCGGGAAAGTCATCATCGGCCTTGGAAACGGTTTGCGGCATGAGAAATCATTCCGGTACGGTGAGCGATCGTGACGACTTGTTGAGTATGAAGGCGACCACCTCTTTCACCAGGGCGCTGTCGGCATATTTCCCGGCCGCCGCCTCGATCTTTTCCTGAAGCGTTCCTTCGCTCTCGAAAATGTCCGAATAGGCGCCGCGTATCGCCGCGATCTCGGATTTCGGCACTCCTCGCCGCTTCAGCCCCAGGACGTTGATGCCCGACAGATGGCCGCGGTTTCCGGTCACCATACCGAAAGGTATCACGTCGGCGATGACGCCCGTCTTGCCGCCGATCATTGCGCCGCGGCCGATGCGGCAGAATTGGTGCACTCCGACCTGGCCGCCGAGAATGACGTCGTCCTCGACCGTCGCGTGACCGCTGACCGAGGTGTGGTTGGCGACGACAAGGCGGTCGCCCATCGTGCAGTCGTGGCCGATATGCGCGCCCATCATGTACAGGCTGTCGCTGCCGATCCGGGTGACGCCGCCGCCACCTTCGGTGCCCGGGTTCATGGTCACGTGCTCGCGGATCATGTTCCGCTCGCCGATTTCCAGTCGCGTCCGTTCGCCCTTGTATTTCAAGTCCTGCGGCTGATGGCCGATCGACGCGAAGGGCCAGATACGGGTCGCTTTGCCCACCGATGTCCGGCCCGTGACGACAACGTGGCTTTTCAGTTCCACGTCCTCGCCGAGCGCGGTTTCCGAGCCGATAACGCAATAGGGGCCGATGCGGCAGTTCCTGCCGATGTCGGCCCCCACCCCGACGATCGCGGTGGGGTGCACCGAGGCGGACGGATCGATAGCCATTATTCGCGCCCCTGCCCTTCGCTGACCGTCTCAACGATCATGGCCGAATATTCCGCTTCGGCGACGACCTGGCCGTTCACCCTGCCCTCGCCCCAGAACCTCCACACCTTGCCGCGCCGCCGCAGCGCCCTGACATGAAGTTCAAGCTGATCGCCCGGTTCCACGACCTTGCGGAACTTGGTCTTGTCGAGCGTCATGAAATAGACCAGCAGATCCTCGCCCGCCATGCCCAGCGTCTTGATGACCAGAACGGCCGCCGTCTGGGCCATCGCCTCGACGATCATGACCCCCGGCATGATCGGCCTGGCCGGGAAATGGCCCTGAAACTGCGGCTCGTTCGCCGTCACGTTCTTAATCCCCACGGCCGACTCCCCGAGCCGGACATCCCTGATCCGGTCGATGAGAAGAAACGGATAACGGTGTGGAATCAGTTTCTTGATCTGGTTGATATCGAGCGTGTCCGGGGAGGCATCTGTCTTTGGCATGGCAGTTCCAGTCCTTGTTCGGCAAGGCCACCGGACCCGCCTGTTTTCCTCTACTCGCCGATGATATCGGAAATCGACCCAAATGCCTGATTCAGTCGGGCGATCGCCTCGTCGGTGATATTGATCCTGTTGTCGGATAACAAGACGGAGCGCTGGTCGAGCAGGATCACCGCGTTGTAATCCACCATGATTTTCTGAAGGATCGGCGCCGCCTTCACAAAGAATGCGCGGCGTACCTCTTCCATTTCCTTCAGTATGTCCTGGCTCTTTTGCTCCTGCCGCTTCCGCGCCGCCACGACGCGCGCGTCGAAGGCATCGGCCAGGGCGCGGAACTCTTCCTTGGACAGCTTCGAACGGCGTTCCGTCAGGTCTCTTTCCTCCGCCTCGAACGCCTTGTCGATTTCGCGGCTTTCCGAGAGCAGCGCCTCGCGCTTTTTCATTTCCCGCGCCACGATCTCCTTGCCGACGATCGAATCGGTGAACAACCGTTCCTGGGTAATCACGAGAACCGGGCTCAACGGCGCGTTCAGCGATTGCGCACCGGCAGCGTTCGCCAACATGACCGCCAGCGCCAGAAGAAACAGACCGCGCACAGGCTCAGAAACGCGTATCGATGGATATCCGGAAATTTTCCACAGCATCGCCCGGTACTTTCTCAATCGGACGCGAGAAATTCAACCGCAACGGACCGATGGGTGTCGTCCAGAAAATGCTGAAGCCCGCGGCGGCCCTCAACTTCGCGCTGTCGTCGATCACGCCGGAGGCGCCGCCCGCGGTCTTGTCGAGCGACCACAGCGACCCGACATTTGCAAAGACACCGCCGTGAACGCCGAGGCTCTCGGGCAGCCCGATCGGGAAGCTCGCCTGAACCCGTACCACCGCGTAGATGTTTCCGCCCAGCGCATCGTTGACGTTACCGCCCCCGCCGCCGCAGGCCGTGCACTTGTCGCGCGGCCCGATGCCGGCCGGCTGGAAGCCGAGGAAATTGTTGCCGCCGAGGAAGAAACGGTCGGTCACCCGCGACGGACCGTTGAACGCGGCCAGATAACCCCCTTCGACCTCGCCACGCAGGACCACGTCTTCATCGAAAAAGCTCGTATAGGCACGCGCCCTGGCGACGGTCTTTGAATACTGCGCGTCGCCGCCCAGACCGGCCACATCCTGATCGAAGACGAGGATATATCCCGATGTCGGATCGACGCGGGAATTCCGGCGGTCATAGGCGTAGCGGAACCCGAGCGAGGAGGTGGTCACGGCCCCCTTGTCGGCCTTTATCAGCGGCGACGCGTCCACGTCGACGTTCGTCACCTCGTCGCTCGATATCCGGTAGCGCGGGCTGAGCCGCCCGTTTTCGCTGATCGGAAACTCGAGCCGTGGCTGAAAGCCGAGTTGTTCCATCGAAAAGGACGATTCCGTCTGGTCGATGTTGCGCCGGTAAATGTCGAATCCGGCGGCCAGATCCTGGTCGAACAGTGCCGGTTCGGTAAAGGACAGCGTGTAGGTGTCGAAATCCGAAGAGGTCTCATAGCTCAACGAGATGAACTGGCCGCGGCCCAGAAAATTGCGTTCCGACAAGGTGATCGTCGCGCTGGTGCCCTCTGTCGTCGAATAGCCGATGCCAAATCCGAGCGATCCGGTCGGGGCGTCCTCCACCTCGACGTCGATGACCGCGAGGTTCGGCTTCGAGCCTTCCTCGACGCGGATCGAGACATCGGCAAAAAAGCCGAGCGCGCGTATCTTGTCTTCCGCGTCGGCCAGTTTCTGCGCGTTGAAGGGATCGCCCTCGACCAGCTCGAACTGCCGGCGGATGACCCGGTCGAGCGTCTGGGTATTTCCCCTGATGTCAATGCGTTCGACGAAAATTCGCCGCGCCTCGACGAACTGGAAAATGATGTCCGCGGTCCGGGCGCCCTGGTTCTTCTTGATCAGCGGACGCACGTCGATGAACGCGAAGCCCTGGCGGCCGGCCTCGAACGAAAGCGCCTTGATGACTTTTTCAACGTGCTTGACGTTGTAGACATCGCCGGGCCGCAGCCTGGCGGCTATCTTCTTGAACTCGGCGTCGTCAAGTTGTTCCGCCTGCACTTCCACCTCGATTTTGCCGTAGCGGTACTGCTCGCCTTCGAAAATGGAAAAGGTGACGAAAAAACCGCTGCGTTCGCGCGCCAGCTCCGCCGTGGCGGAGCGGACCTGGAAGTCGATGTACCCGCGTTGCAGGTAATATTCGCGCAGCAACTGCTTGTCGAATTCCACCCGGTCGGGATCGTAGGTGTCGTTGGTGAAAAGGAAGCTGAACAGCCCGGCTTCGCCGGTCTCGATCACCCGCCGGAGCCGGAAATTCGAGAACTTCCTGTTTCCCACGAAGCTGATCCGCTGCACTTCGGTCGCCCGGCCCTCGAAAATCTCGAACGCCAGATCGACGCGGTTGTCGGGCAGCTTGATGATCACCGGGGTCACCTCGGCGTTGTAGCGCCCGGACGCGGCATAGGCGTCGATTACCGCCTGCGCGTCGGCCTCGGCGGCGGACCGGTTATAGGCGCGGCGCGGCCGAAGCTGGATGGCGGACAGAAGGGTTTCGTCGTCGATCGCCCGGTTGCCCTCGAAATTGATGCGATTGATCGTCGGGTTTTCCTTCACCTCGATGACCAGCGCGTCGCCGGAGCGGCGGATTTCCGCCGTTTCGAACAGCCCGGTGGCGAACAGCCTGCGGACCGCTGCGTTCAGTTCCTCCGGCGTCAGCGGCTGGCCCGCCGCGATCCCGGCGAAGGAGCGGATCGAATCCGCCTCGATGCGCTGGTTGCCGACGACGTCTATCCGCGAAAAGCTTGCCTGCGCCTGCGCCTGTTGCGATGTCAGGATCAGCGTCGCAGCCGTCGGGGAAATCAGTGTGGAAGCCGCCAAGAAAAACGCGACAAAGTGAGATTTGATGCCAAGGAAATGTCCCGATCCGCCTGTCATGGTCTGGTCTGTCCCGGTTGCACTGCGGCCTGAATCAGCCGGCTATTTGGTAGTATACGCGAGTCACAACCGCATTATATCGTTATAAGTCGCAAACACCATAAGCATTAGCACAAGCGCAATTCCGACCGTCATCGCGATCCGCATGGCCATCTCGCTCGGTGGTTTGCCACGCACCGCCTCGAAGCCGAAGATCACCAGGTGGCCGCCGTCGAGCACCGGGATCGGAAACAGGTTCAACATGCCGATGGCCGTCGAGATCACCGCGATCAGCGACAGGAAGGTGCCGAACCCCTGGCTTGCCGTGGCGCCGGATATCTTGGCGATGCCGAGCGGCCCCTGAAGGTTCGAGGGGCTCAGATCGCCGGCGATCATGTGCGCCAGACCGTTGAGGGACAAGGTGATGACCTGAACCACCCGCAACGTGCCGAGATAGACGGCGGTCCATGGCGCCGGCGTGGTGGTCGCGGGGTCGAACGCGAAGGCGCCGGAAACGCCGATCATGACGCGCTTTTCGAACCCGCCCTTGCCGTCTTCGATCTCGCGCAGCTTCGGCGCGATCGGAATGTCGAATTCCTCGCCTCCGCGCCAGATGTGCAGGGTTATCCGTTCGCCGCCGGATTCCACCACAACGTCCCGCAAATCATTGAAACTGACCAGTTCCCGCCCTCCGGCCCGAAGAATGTAGTCGCCGGGCACGATCCCGGCCTCCGACGCCGGTGACAGCGGCTCGACGCCCTCCACGAATGGCGGAAGGAGGTAAGGCGCCGTCACGTCCATGCGCCGGCCGTCACGTTCGACGGTCAGGCGCATCGGGCCGGGAGGCTGCATGGTGGCGGCGGCGGCGTACAGCTCGGCAAAGCTGGCGACCTCTTTTCCGTCGACCCGCAGGATTACGTCGCCCGGCCTCAGATCGCCGGTTTCGAAAGGAAGGCTCTTGATCGTTCCGACGGTCGGTTTGTCGGTGGGGACCCCTTGCCACATGGCGAGACCGGCGAAGACCGCGATGGAGAGCACGAAATTCGCAACCGGGCCGGCAAGAACCGTCAGCGCGCGCCGGCCCAGCGTGGCGCCGGCGAAACTCCGTTTCCGGTCGGCCTCGTCCATCGCCGCCACGGCTTCGGGGTCGGTACGGCTCGAAGCGTCGGCATCGCCGAGGAATTTCACGAAACCGCCGAGCGGCAGCGCGGCGAGCTGCCACTTGGTGCCGCGACTGTCGTGCCACGACCTGATGACGGGGCCGAAGCCGAGCGAAAAGGTCTCGGCGTGGATGCCGCACCAGCGGCCGACGATATAGTGCCCGTATTCGTGGATGAAAACGACGATGCCCAAGACCACCACGAATGGCAGGGCGACGGACAGAAAGCCGCCAAGAACCGGTATGCTTGCAATGAATTCCATGCCGTCAGGCCTCTATCGCCATTTCCGCGGCAATGCCAGCGCCGATCTGCCTGACATCGCGGTCAATCGCCAGCACGTCCGGCAATGCGTAGCTTTCCCTGCCGTTTGCCAGACGGCCGGACGAACGTGTCAGCGCTTCCTCGACGAGATCGGCCATCTGGAGAAATCCGATCTGCCGCGAAATGAACGCGTCCAGTGCCGCTTCCTTGGCGGCGTTGAAGGCCGCCCCGGCCAGGCCGCCGATCGCGGCTACGTCGCGCGCAATCCCGATGGCCGGGAACCTTTCGTCATCGACCTCGTGAAACGAAAACTCGGAAAGCACTTTGAAATCCAGACGTTCGACAGGTAGATTCAACCGCTTCGGGAAGTTCAGGGCATAGCCGATCGCGCCCTTCATGTCGGGCGGTCCGAGCTGCGCAATGATCGAGCCGTCGTGAAACCCGACCATGGAATGGATGATCGACTGCGGGTGCACGACAACCTCTATCCTGTCCTCCGGGAAAGAAAACAGTTCCTTTGTTTCAATAAGTTCCATTGCCTTGTTAAAGAGCGTCGCGCTGTCGATGGAAATCCGCTGCCCCATCGACCAGTTGGGGTGGGCCACCGCCTCGGCCACCGTGGCCGTGGCCATGCGCGCGCGCGTCCAGTCCCGGAACGGACCGCCGGATGCGGTGAGGATGATCCGTTCGACCTCCTCCCGCCGCTCGCCATTGAGGGCCTGGAAGATGGCGCTGTGCTCGCTGTCGACGGGAAGCAGCCGGGTTCCGGCTTTCGCGCATTCGTCCCGGAGCAGTATTCCCGCGCATACGAGGCTTTCCTTGTTTGCCAGCGCCAGCGTGCCGCCCTGCCTTGCGAGCGCCAGGCTTACCGGCAGTCCGGCCGCGCCGACGATGGCCGACATCGCCCAGTCGACCGGGCGCGACGCGGCCTCCAGCAGAGCTTCGGGGCCGGCCGCCGCCTCGATCCCGGACCCGGCCAGGGCGTCGCGCAAATCCGCAAGTCTTGCGGTGTCCCCGGTGACGGCGATCTCGGCGCGCAGGCGCCGCGCCTGCGCGGCCAAGAGGCCGATGTTCGATGCCCCGGATATGGCCACCGTGCGCAGGTCGCTACGGCCCGCGACCAGCGACACGGTGTTGCGGCCGATGGACCCGGTCGATCCAAAAATGCTTATCCGGCGGACCATGCTAGGCCAGAAAATATTCGTAACGCAGGCCGATCGCCGCGCACAGGATGGCCGCTGCCATCAGACCGTCGAGCCGGTCGAGCACGCCGCCGTGGCCGGGCAGGAAATTTCCCGCATCCTTCACGCCGAAATGCCTCTTTAGTGCCGATTCCATCAGATCTCCGGCCTGCGACGCGACTGCTGCGACAAGACTGAGGGCCAGCGCCTTCGGCATCGATATGCCGGCGGCGGCGGCGAAGATGGCGCCGGCGCCCAGCGCCGATACCCAGCCGCCCGCCGTTCCGGACCACGTCTTTTTCGGGCTGACGGCAGGCCACAGTTTCGGCCCGCCGAAGCGCCTGCCAGAAAAATAGGCGCCAATGTCCGCCGCCGCAACCACCAGAATGAGCCAGAGAACCAATTCGAAGCCGTGCGCCGAGGTCGCCCGCAGCGCGACGAGCGAGGCCATGGCCGCCACCACATAGGCGAAGCTTGCCGCAACCCAGGCGCGCCGTCGCGCCTCAAGGGTGATGATCATGGCGACGGAAACCGCCAGCGCGGGCAGAAAGAAGCGGAATCCCATGATGTCCTGGAGGAATATCAGCCCCGCTCCCAGCCCCACCGCGACGGCGAGCGCGAACCTGTCGGGATTCATCGGCGCAAGAACCATGTTCTGGCACTCCATGACCATCAGAGCTACGCCGATGGCGATCAGCAGCGTCGAAACCGGCGGGCCGTACCAGAAAGCGCCCAACGCCACCAGCGCCAGCGCGGCGCCGGACAGGGTTCTGACCCAGAGATCCTTGTATCTGCCGTCTGACGGTCTTTCGCTCACCCAACAACGGCACCGAAGCGGCGCTCCCGCTGGCCGAAATTGTCAAGGCACCTGGCGAAGATATCGGGCGTGAAATCGGGCCACAGGGTCGGCTCGAACGCGTATTCGGCATAGGCCGCCTGCCACAGCAGGAAATTCGAGATACGCGCCTCGCCCGATGTCCGGATAATCAGGTCCGGATCCGGCATGCCGGCGGTGTCGAGGCAATCCGCCAGCGCCTCTTCGTTAACGTCACCCGGTGAAAGCTTCCCGTTCGCGACCTTTTGCGACAGGCGGCGCGCGGCGCGCGCCAACTCGTCGCGGCCGCCATAGTTGAGGGCGACCGTCAGAAACAGGCGGGAGTTATCACCCGTCTGGTGTTCCAGCCCGTCCATCAGGCGGCAAAGTTTCGGGTCCAGCCTGTCGCGGCCGCCGATGAACCGGACCCTGACGCCTTCCTGCACCAGACGCGAGGCTTCCTTGGTGATGTAGCGCCGGAACAGCCGCATGAGCCCGGTGATCTCGGCGTCCGAGCGCTTCCAGTTCTCGGTGGAAAACGCGAAAAGGGTCAGCCTCTCGACGCCGAGTTCGGGACAGCACCTGATTATTTCCCGCGCGCTCTCGACGCCGCGGCGGTGTCCGGCCAGCCTGGGCAGGCCGCGCCGGGTGGCCCAGCGTCCGTTGCCGTCCATAATGATCGCGACATGTCCCGGACGGTGCGATCCGCTCATGAAATCGTCTTGCGACATATATTTAACTGCCTCGTTTCCGGTCCCGATACCCGCGGCCGGATTTTTCAGACCTGCATAATCTCTTCTTGTTT
>JBHHXR010000004.1:0-34886 GCA_046757205.1 Paracoccaceae bacterium | reverse complement strand
GGCATCATCAACGCCTACCCGACCGCGATCGGCAAACCGGAAACCGTGCTGCTCACGGTCGGCGCCGAAGACACCTGGAAGCGCTGGGAACCCGCCATCAAGGTTCTTGGCGGCAGTTCGGCCCATGTCGGCACCGATGCCGCCATGCTGGCCGCGCTCTTCGCCGCACTTTTCACCACGCGTCAGGGCTTCATGTTTGGCATGATCTATGGCGGGCTGGTCTGCAAGAAGGCGGGGATACCGCTGGAAACCTTTGCCGCGCAGGTTCCGGTCTCGCTTGGGGTTCTGCCCAGTTACCACAGGTATTTCGCCGACACAGCGCCGGTCGGAAAATTCGACAACCCGCCCGCCACGATGACAACCTATGCGGCGGCGCTTGACGATGCGCTGGCTACATTCAGAAATGTCGGAGCGCCGGCGGAACTGCCGCAACTGTTCAGCGATCTCGCTCACAAGGGAATACAGGCCGGGCTCGAAGAAAAGGCCCTCACCGCGCTGGTTGAGTTGCTGAGCAAAGACTAACCTGCAGCACACCTGCAAAGGAGACTATCTGGACACGACGCCACCAACCCCCAACGTCATCCGTAAGATGGCCAGCGCCTACGCGGCGGCTTGGTCCGCGCACTCGCTCGAAGCCATCGCTGCCTTTTTTACCGACGACTGCCGGGCCTGGGTCAATGACGAAGAGCCGGTCAACGGCATTGCCGAGCAGCGAAAAATCATCCAGGACTTCCTCGCCGCATTCCCCGACCTGACGATCCGAATGGACGGACTGCGGACAGCCGGCAACAGCGCGATTTTTCTATGGACGCTTGAAGGCACGTTATACGGCCCCGACGGCACCGGGGCGCCGGTCGAACTGCAAGGGTGGGAAGCGTGGCGCCTGATGATAGGCGACCGTCGCATCGCCGGGCAGACCGTTTTCCAGCGTGACGGTCACGTGGCCGGTCGGGAAAATGCGGTTCCGGACCGTTTGCGGGCCGGCCACCAGCGGTCTGAACGGGTTCGGGAAAGTTGTCGGCATCACTTTTGTGCCTCGCTGTCGCTGGCCGGGGAGGCGCGCAGGCGGGGCAGGTTCCGATGCCTTGCGTCACAGGAAGCGCACGGGTCCGCGATGGCGCCGGCATCGGGCGGGCCGGTCGCGTCTTCGACCCCAACAAAATGGACCGCGGCAGCAAGCGCGGCGGCCGTCAGCGCGGCAAGAACGAGGGCGGCACGCAGGGGCGTCAAACCGCGCCGCCGCCGTCGGCTGCCCGCCCGGCGCCGACGTCCACCCGATCATGCCTCAGCGGTGCGTCGGGATCGACCGGTGCGTCAAGCTCGCGGGCATATTTGTGCCCGGCATAAGTTGCGGCGGCGATGATCGCCGGCGCCTCGCAATCGCCGATGCGCTTGAGGCTGAAGGGCAGGACGCCGGTCTCTCCACCGGCACCGTCGCCGCCCCGGGCCAGAATGTCGCGATACAGTGCATCGTCGGGCCGCCGCTGGGTGACCATCACCACCGAACCGACCCGCAGCAGCATCTCGGCCCCCGAATACTTGCACGACAGCAGCGCGGTTTCGCCGTCGAACTTCTGCAGCCCGTGCGAGACGATGGTCCGGACATCCATCTTCATCAGGTGGGTGCGAACGCGCCTGCGTTCCGACGTTTTCCCGGCCCAGTCCGAAATCGCGTCGGACGGGGTGGCGATCGTGACCGGGTTGCCGGCGGATTTCAGAAGCTCGGCGATCACCCCGCCCAGGTAATACCCGTCCTCGTCATAGACCAGAACCGGGCCTTCGGGCCGCGACCCGGACATGATGTCGTCGGCGGTCAGGATCGCCGGTTCGGTGCCGGGGGCCGCGACCGAAACATACCGTGAGCCGTCGAATCTCTCCCGCCGCCAGGTGGCGCCGGTGGCAAGCGCCACATGGTCGGCCCCGACCGCGAAGACATCGTCGGCGGTCAGCGGGCTTTCGCGGTAGATTTCAACGTTCGGCAGGTTCAGCAGCTCCTGCTCGCGATAATTGCGCACGCGGGCGTATTCGGCCATTCCCGGCAGGGCGCTTTCGCGGGTCACCCGCCCGCCCAGATCACGCGTTGCCTCGGCCAGCATCACGTCGTAGCCGCGCGCGCCCAGTGCCCGCGCGGCTTCCAGCCCGGCCGGGCCGGCGCCGACGATCAGCACCCGCGAGTCCGACCCCTTGGGCGCGATCCGTTCCGGGTGCCAGCCCCTGCGCCATTCCTCTCCCATGGTCGGGTTCTGGGTGCAACGGATCGGCGTGCCGATGGAATCGCCTGCGTAGCAGACATTGCAGCCGATGCATTCGCGGATCGAATCGACCCGGCCTTGCTGAATCTTTTTCGGCAGGAACGGGTCGGCGATCGAGGGCCGCGCGGCCCCGACCAGATCGACGATACCGCGTCTGACCTGCGACACCATGGTATCGGGCGACGTGAACCTGCCAACGGTCACCACGGGTTTTGACGTCACCGACTTCACGAAATCCATGTAGGGTTCCAGCGGCGCCTCCTTGACAAAGCGCGAGACACCCATTTCCAGAGAGTAATCTGCGATATTGATGTCCCACAGGTCGGGCAGTTCGGCCAGCATCTCGAACATCTCGCGCCGCTCGCCGTGGATCGGAACCCCGTCTTCACCGATGGATTCGTCGGCGGCGAAGCGGACGGCCACCGCGCAGCGATCGCCGACGGCTTCCTTGGTATCCTGGATCAACTCGCGCACCAGACGGGTGCGGTTCTCCATGCCGCCGCCGTATTCGTCACCGCGTGTGTTCATGCGTGGGTCGAGGAAATTCGAAATCAGATAGCCGTGCGTGGCATAGACGTAGACGATATCGAACCCGGCTTCCTTGGCGCGGATGGCGGCACGGCGGTGCCAGTGCCGGAAGGTGCGGATGTCGGTCTTGTCCATCGCCCGGGTCTGGAACGGATTGCCGATGGAACTGGGAAAGCTGTCGAGATCCATCGAGACCTCGCGGGTCAGCATGTTCGACGTGCGGATGCCACCATACCACAGCTCGGCCCCGGCCAGTGCGCCGTGCCTGTGCACCTTGCCGGTCATCAACCGGTGCGCGCGGATATCGCTGTCATCCCACAGCGAGGCGCAGGGGTGCGGTGTGTCGTCCGAACTGGGGTGGATCGAGTTGTATTCGGTGCAGACCACGCCCCAGCCTCCTTCGGCCTTGATGCCCCGCATGTCCGCCAGCATGCGCGGCCTGAGCCATCCCATGCCGGTGCAGTGCGGTACCTGGTAGAACCGGTTCGGCGCGGTGACCGGGCCGATTTTGACGGGTTCGAACAGGATGTCGTAACGCGGATCGCGGGCCACGGTGACCTCCGTATCAGTCGGCGGCAAGAGCCGGCAGTTCGCGCCGGAACGGCACGCCGCTGGAGGGTGGCTCTCCCAGTTCGCGGGCAAAGCGGTGGCCCGAATAGACCGCCGCGGCAATGGTTCCCGGCGACAGGCAATCGCCGACGCGGGTCAGGGATTTGAACGTCGCCTCGCCAGCTTCGGTGAGCGCGGTGCAGAGCGCGTCGCGCGCATCGCGCATCGTCACCATTACCGTTGCGGCGCATGGCAGAGTCCTTTGGCGGCCGGAGTAGACGCAGGACAGCACGACATGATCGGCATGGACGGCGGCGAGATTGTGCAATGGCACGATATCGATGCCCAGCTCGATCAGGCGGGACTGGATGCGGGCCTGTTCCATCGTGTTGTGGGTCCAGTGGGAAACGTCCGGAGCGGGCGTGACATAGGTCACATCGAGCCCGTCGAGCCGCAGCTTTTCGGCCAGCACGCCGCCCATGTAATAGTGATCGTCGTCGAAGACGACGACCGGCCCCTGCGGGATGTCCCCGGCCATGATCTGGTCGGGGCTCAGCACCGTGGCCCCGGCGTCGGCCGGGATAGGTACATGGTTGTTGCGGCCGATCCCATGCCGCGCCCAGCGGGCGCCGGTGGCGATCACGACGTGGTCGGCGCCGTATTCGATCACGTCGCGCGGTTCCAGCCGGCTGTCGAGGTAGATTGCCACGTTGGCCATTTGGCGGATCTGGTAGGCGCGATGGTCGGTCACGCGCTTCCATTGTGCCAGCCCGGGCAGCCGGCTTTCGCGCAACAGCCGCCCGCCCAGTTCGGTTCCCGCCTCGGCAAGCGTCACGTCATGGCCGCGTTGCGCCAGCGCCCGCGCGGTTTCCAGCCCGGCGGGCCCGGCGCCCACGACCAGCACGGTGTCATCGCTGCATTTTGGCGGGATGCGCTCGGGGTGCCAGCCGCGGCGCCACTCCTCGCCCATGGTCGGGTTCTGGGTGCAGCGCATCGGCGTGGCAAGGAAATCGCCGGTGACACAGATGTTGCAGCCGATGCATTCCCGGATGTCCTCGATGCGGCCTTCGGCGATCTTCCTGGGCAGGAACGGGTCGGCGATCGACGGCCGCGCCGCGCCGATCAGGTCCAGATGGCCGTTCCTTATCAGCGCCGCCATCGTATCGGGCGATGTGTAGCGTCCGACCCCGACCACCGGCTTTTGCGTCACCTTCCTGACGAAGCTGACGTAGTCGTTCTGGAACCCTTCGGGTTCGAACCGCGACGTGGCGCTGTCGTTGGGCCAGTCGCTGATGTTCACGTCCCAGAGATCGGGCAGGTCCGCCAGGCGCTCGACCACCTCGCGCCCCTCGCCGTCGCAGGTCAGCCCGTCCGGACCCTTCAGTTCCTCGACCCCGAAGCGGATCGCCACCGCGCACCGGTCGCCGATCGCCTCTTTCGTGTCCTGCAGCACCTCGCGGATCAGCCGCGTGCGGTTTTCCAGGCTGCCGCCGTATTCGTCCGACCGATCGTTCCGGCGCGACAGGAAATGACAAAGGGTCGTCATGTCGTGCCCGCAGTAGAGGTAGACGATATCAAAACCGGCCGTGCGGGCGCGCAGGGCGGCATCGACATGCATCTTGCGGAACGCCCGGATATCGGATTTGTCCATTGCACGGGTCTGGACCGGCTCGAACAGGTCTATGGGGCGCGCCGACGGCCCCATCGGGATTTCGCGGCTGTAGTTGTTTGCGGCCCCGCCGCCAAGATGAGCCGGCTGGATCCCTGCCAGAGCCCCGTGGTCGTGCACCGCATCCGCCATTCGCGCCAGCACGGGAATGTCGCCGTCGTCCCACAGACGCCCTTCGGGAACCGGGCTGAGTTCGGATGTGTGGCTGATCTCGACCTCTTCGGTGTTGATCACGCCCCAGCCGCCCTCGGCCTTGACGCGGCGCATCTCGACCCAGCTGGACGGGTACTGATGCCCCATGCCGTTGCAATGCGGCACTTGGTAAAACCGGTTCGGCGCGGTGACCGGACCGATCCGGACGGGTTCGAACAGAATATCGTGACGCGGATCGCGGACCACGGCCTACCCCTCGCAGTTCTGTGGCGTGGACCGCCGGAAATGCCCGGGAAAGACACGGGAAAGATAGCCCTCGATCCGTCGCATCCCGTCCTGACGGGAAAACTCGCCCGGGTACATCAGGATGTTCAGCCAGTAGCCGTCGTACAACCCTTCCAGCGTGAAGGCGACATCGACGGGGTCGACATCGTCGTAGCCGCCCGCCGCGATGAGCCCTTCGCACAACTCGACCGTCAACTCGCGCCGTTCGGCGTCGATCTCGTTGGCGAGCTTGCGATAGGCAGCACGCGCTCCGGCCTCGCCGAAAAAACCGTACCAGACGGCGATCTTCTTGCGATTGCAAATCGAGGGATGAAAATGCGCGGCAACGATCGCGCGCAGCTTCTCTTCGGGGGCGAGGTCGGCCTTTTCGAAACTCTTCTTCCAGAATTGGTGGTGCTCGTTGGCCAGAAAGCGCAGGGTTTCCTCAAGCAGGTTCTGCTTGGTCGAAAAGTGGAAATTGGCCAGCCCGATGGACAATCCGGCCGATCGTGTGACCGCGCTCATCGTGGTGCCGGATATGCCGCGTTGGGCGATGCATTCGATCGTGGCGTCGATCAACTGCTGTCGGCGCACCTGTTTCGAGGCCGTGCGCGGCCTGCCGGCTTCTCCCTTTTTCATGTTGGTGTCGATATCGGTCATCTTACCACCTGACTCTGGATCGTGTGATCCGGACTGCTCATTTTCTCAACCTTCCAGAACCACGAATGCATTGTCAGCCCAACTCAGCCAGACCGAGCGCCTGTCCTGGGGGTCGCTGTCCGCCCGCTGCCGGTTCTGGGCTGAAACGGCGACAGGCTGCGGCGACCCGTCGATGCGCAAGTAATAGTGGCTGCGTTCACCCAGATAGGCGGCGTTTTCCAACTGCCCCCGCGCGCGGTTTTCCTGTTGCGGCCGCGCGTCGGAGATCGTCAGCTTTTCCGGTCGTATCGCGACACTGACGGACTGGCCGACGCTCAGGCCGGACGGGACATTGTTCGTTCGCACCTCGCCCAGCCCGGCAATCCCGACCGTGGCGACACCGTCGTTGATCGCCGCGACTTCGCCGTCGAAGAAATTCATCGTGCCGATGAAACTCGCGACCTCGCGGTTCACCGGCTTCTCGTAAAGCCGCTCGGGCGTGTCCACCTGCAGATCACGCCCGGCGGACATCACCGCGATGCGATCCGACAGCGTCAGCGCCTCTTCCTGATCGTGGGTCACGAAGACGAAGGTAATGCCGACGGTTTTCTGAAGGGAGCGCAGTTCCAGTTGCATCTGTTCGCGCAGTTTCTTGTCGAGCGCACCGAGCGGTTCGTCCAGCAGCAGCACTTTCGGACGCAGGATCAATGACCGGGCCAGAGCGACGCGCTGCCGCTGGCCGCCGGACAGCTGGTTCGACTTCCGGTCGCCGTATTCGGGCAGCTTGATGAGGTCGAGCATCTCGTCCACCATCTCGTACCGCCTGGCGCGCGGCAGTTTCTGTTTCCGAAGGCCATAGGCGATGTTGTCGCGGACGTTGAGATGGGGAAAGATCGCATAGCTCTGGAACACCATGTTGACCGGCCGCTGATGCGGCGGCACGCCGGACATCGATTGCCCGTCGATGCTGATATCGCCCGAGGTCGGGTTCTCGAATCCGGCCAGCATTCTCAGCAAGGTCGTCTTGCCGCAGCCCGACGGCCCGAGCAGCGAAAAGAATTCGCCATGGCGTATGTCGATCGACACGTTGTCGATGGCCAGAAAGCTACCAAAGGACTTGTCGACGTTGCGGATCGAGATAAAGGCTTCAGAGGTGCTCATCGATTCATTCATTTCCCAACGCGGCCGAATGGCTGTCGCGATTGATCCACTGCCCGAGGAACACCAGGGTGAACGACACGATCAGGATGATCGAGGACAGTGCGAGGATGGAGGGGAATTCCTTGGGAAAGCGAAGCTGGCCCCAGATATACATCGGCAGCGTCGGATCCGTCCCTGACAGGAAGAACGCCATGATGAATTCGTCGAAGGACACGGTGAAGGACAGCAGCAGGCTGGCCAGGACGCCCGGGAACACCATGGGAAAGGTCACGCGCCAGAAGGTCCACCAGGCGTTCTCTCCAAGATCGGCCGACGCCTCTTCGACAGCGGGGTCGAAACCTTCGAACCGGGGGATCAGCGTGGCGATCGCGAAGGGCAGGCAGATGATGATGTGGCCGATCGTGACGGTGTAGAGCGACAGCGGGATACCCATCCGGCTGAGCAGAACCAGAAGCGCGACCCCGAATATGATGCCGGGAACGACAAGGGGCAACATGATGAATCCGACAATGGGCTCCTTGCCCGGTATCCGGTAGCGGGTGATCGCCTTGGCGGCGAAAATGCCCAGAAACGTCGACAGCACCGCGGTGACGGAGCCGACCCTGACGCTGTTCATCAGCGCCGCCCAGACCGGTTCACGATGCATCAGCTGCACATACCATTTGTAGGTAAAGCCCTGCAGCGGGAACTTGACGTAGAGCGAGTCGTTGAAGCTGAACAGCGGCAGAAACAGGACCGGAACGTAGAGCACGACCAGAAACAGGATCGCATAGACCTGCAACGGGCGGTTCGGGCGCCGGATATAGGATGTGGAACTCACGAGATCCGCTTTCTGGCGAAGGTGGCCGCCAGCATGAAGATCAGCGCGATGGCGGCGATCGACAGCATCAGGATGATCGACAGGGTGGCACCCATCGGCCAGTTGTTGATCGCGCCGAACTGTTTCTGGATCAGGTTGCCGATCATCGCGCCGTCCGGGCCGCCCAGAAGCGCCGGCGTGATATAGTCACCGGTGGTGGGAATGAAGATCAGCAGGCTGGCCGAAATCACGCCCGGCATGGACAGGGGCAGCGTGACGCGCAGGAACCGCGCGGCTGGCCCGTCGCCGAGATCCGTGGCGGCTTCGAGCAGCGACTTGTCGATCTTTTCCAGAGAGACATACATCGGCAGGATCGCGAAGGCCGCCCAGGCATGGGCCAGCGTGATGACCACCGCCGACCGGCTGTACAGCAGGAATTCAAGCGGTGCGTCGATCACGCCGAGCATCATCAACGCCGAATTGATGACGCCTTCGTATCCCAAGACCACCTTCCACGCGAAGACGCGCAAGAGATAGCTGGTCCAGAACGGCACGGTCATCAAGACGATCCACAGCATCTTGTTGCGGTGAACGTGAAAGGCGACGAAGTAGGCCATCGGATAGCACAGCACCACGGTCGCGACGGTGGCCATGCCGGAAATCCACAACGACCGCGAGAGAAGGGCACCGTAGATCGGGCGCGTGGCCGCCGTTTCGTAGTTTGCCGTGGTGAGCGTGGTGTCAAAGTCGAACCCGACCTGGGTCCAGAAGGTCATGACCAGAAGGATGCAGAAAGGCACCAGGATGCCGATCGCCATGACCAGCAGCGTCGGTGTCAGAAGTGTCAGGCCGCGCGCGGCCTCGGAGCGCTGCAACAGCCGCCCGAAGCGTCCGGACTTCACCGATGGCGCGGCGCGCATGGACTGTACAGTCATGAATTGCGGACTCCTGTCTGGGCGAGACGGGCGGGGCCTTGCCGCGCGGGGCGGCAAAGCCGTTCTTGTCCATTTCCGGGGCCGAACGTGTCAGAAACCTGATTTGATCTCTTCGAACAGGGCGTTCATCTTGGTTTCCCATTCCTGCGACTGCGGGATCTGGAAATGCCCGGCCTGCAGGATATCTGCCGGGTTCTTGCTCAGGCCCAGGTCGTGCAGCGTCGCTTCGTCGAACAGGTCGAACGACTTCTTGTTCGAATGGCCATATCCGTAGTCGTTGATCATGAACTTGCCGGATTCGACGCTCAGCAGCGAGTCGATGATGTCATAGGCCTTGTCCAGATGTGGCGCCTCCTTGTGGATCATCAGGCCGCAGACCCAGGTCAGCGCCCCCTCTTTCACATTGGCGAACTTCACCGGCACGCCTTCGGACTTCAGCAGTGTGGCGGAACTGTTCCAGGTCATCGCGGCGACCATTTCGCCTGCCGACAGCGCCTGTTCCAGCGTCGTGGTGTCGTCGGTATAGGTCCGGATCAGCGGCCGCTGTTCGCGCATTACGGCGGCGATCTTGTCGAAGGCCTCGGGCGTGTCGATCTGTTCGAACGGCACACCGGCCTTGATCGCGCCGCACCACCAGGCGTCGCCGCCCGAGGCGAGACTGCCGAGCCGGCCCTTGTAACGCTTGTCCCACAGCATGTCCCAGCTTTCTTCGAACTCAAGCTCGAACAGGTCGGTGCGGTAGGTGATCGAGGTCTGCCCCCAGTCGAACGGCGCCAGCCAGACCTGGCCATCCCTTGGGTCGTTGCCGGTCAGGTTGACCAGTTCCGGCATCAAGTCGGGCCAGTTCGAAAGGCGGCCGGTGTCGATCCGCTGAAACAGCCCCGTCTTGATCCAGCGCGGCAGGCCGGAGTTGCAGGGGTGAGATACATCGACGACATAGCCGCCCCGCATCTTGGTCAGGGCCTCTTCCGATCCGCCAAAGATTGAAAAGTTCGGCAATTCGCCATGCTTTTCCTTGTAGGGAACGAACAGTTCCGGGATGTCATACCCGCCCCAGGTGAAATAGACGCCCTGATCCTCGGTGGCCGCCGCGACCGTGCGCGGGATCAAAGGCGAGGCGACCACGCCGATACCCG
Source organism: Paracoccaceae bacterium (assembly GCA_046757205.1). Classification (GTDB taxonomy): domain Bacteria; phylum Pseudomonadota; class Alphaproteobacteria; order Rhodobacterales; family Rhodobacteraceae; genus JBHHXR01. The sequence goes on along the minus strand of JBHHXR010000004.1, from coordinate 24,801 downwards.
CGGCCATAAGTGATTGGGTGAATGCCCGGCGGGACAGCTTGCCCTCCCGCAGCGATCCCAGTTGATCAATGATGTCCATGTATTTCTCTCCCTGTTGCCAGCACGCGGGCGATCGGCCCGCCCTGAAATCGAAATGCGGACCACCGCTCGACGGTGTTTGCATCGCCGGTCTTCACCTTCCGCACTCCGGACACCAACCGGCAAAGGCCGAGACGGCCGTATGTCGATTGAATGCTTATTCAGAAAATGGTTGCATTTCCGGATCGAGTCAAGCCATGACTTGATCAAATCACTCGTTGCGCGCGCTGAGCGCGCATGGCCGGCGGACCACCTGGCCCTGGAAAGGCACGAAATGACCGACGCGACCCACATCATCCGCCTTGAAGCGAATGGCCCTGCCGGCCAGGGCCTGTCCAGAATGGCGTGCGACCCGGCCGATTTTCAGTCACCGGTTCCGATCCAGCACCTTCACGTCTACTTCCAAGACCCCGAGATCGGGTTGAGCGTCGGTGTCTGGGACACGACGACCATGCAGGAGGCATTCGGCCCCTATCCGGGCGACGAATTCGTCTGGGTGCTGGACGGCGCGTTCCGCATGCTCGATGGCGAGGGCGGGGCTGTCGAGTGCCCCAACGATTCCTGCGTGACGTTCCGCAATGGCGCCCCGGTCAGCTGGAAGCAGGAAGGGTATCTCAAGAAATTCTACATCACCTATCTCGACCCAAAGGCCGACGTGCCGGCAATCGACAGCGCCGAAGGAGCGGTCCGGGTGCTTGACCCCGACGCACCATTGAAGGTTCGCGATACCACCGATCCTTTTGAAATCGACGGTCCGGCCCCGGTTCAGAAGGATCACGTTGCCTTTGCCAACGATGCGGGCAACTTTGTCGCGGGCACCTGGGAAAGCGGCCCGATGGTATCCCGGATGCGCCCGTTCCCCTGCCACGAATTCGTGCGCATGCTGGAGGGCGAGGTCACCATCACCGAAAGCGACGGCACGGCCCGGACCTTTGGTGCCGGGGACTGCTATTTCGTGCCAAAGGGCACGGTTTGCAGCTGGACCATCCCCGAGCGGGTAAAAAAGCACTACGCGATCCTCGACGTCTGAGCGCATTTTTCCGGAGCCCGCCTTGTCGCACTTGTCTGCCCCCTTCAAGCGTAGTCGCCGCAATTTCGTCGCCGGCGCTTTGGCGTTGGCGGCGATGCCGGTGCGCTCCGGCGTGCGGGACCATGATGTCATCGTCATCGGCGCGGGCGCGGCTGGACTGGCTGCAGCGCGAGCGCTGCAAGCGGCCGGTAAATCGGTTCTGGTGATCGAGGCCGCCGATCGTGTCGGCGGGCGGGCCTATACCGAAAGCCGGACCTTCGGCGCGCCGTTCGATCACGGCTGTTCCTGGCTCAATGACGGACCGAACAACCCACTGCTGCGCTATGCCCGCCAACGCGGCTTTGACGTCATGAACCACACAAACGCTGGCGAGGCGTATTACGTCGGCGATCGACCGGCCAACGCGGCCGAGCGGCGCGCCCGCAACCGGGGGTGGGGTTCCGTGGAACAGGCGCTTACCCGGGCCGGCCGCGATGGGCTGGACGTTTCTGCGGCCAGCGTCATTCCCCGCGGCGACGGCGACACCGGCAATGCCGAAACCTGGATCGGTCCGATGGACTGGGGTGTCGACTTTTCCGACCTGTCGACCGCCGACTATTGGAATGCCGCCACCGCCCAGCCCAGCTTTCTTGTCCGCGAGGGGCTGGGCCGGGTGATTGCCACACTGCAAGACGATCTGCCCGTGCGGCTGAACACCTCCGTGACGGGCATCGACTGGAGCGGGCGCGGCGTGAAGATCGCAACCACGCGCGGCACACTTTCCGCCAAGGCCTGTGTCGTGACCGTGTCCACCGGGGTACTGATCGCGGGCCGCATCCGTTTTACCCCTGCCCTGCCGGTCAGGAAACAGGAGGCCATCGCATGGGTGCCCATGGGGATATTGGTCAAGATCGGCCTGCAATTCAGGGCCGGTCGCTTCGGCTTTGTCCCGAACCACTGGCTATCCTACCGCGTGCCCGATGAGCCACCCGCGCGAGCCTGTTACTTCCTCACCTGGCCCTTCGGGTTTGACTATTCGGTCGGCTTTGTCGGCGGGTCGTTGGGGTGGGAGCTGTCCGGGCTCGGGCCGGATGCCGCCATCGATTTCGCGTTGGGCGAGTTTGTCCGGATGGCAGGCAGCGGCGCGCGCAGGCAATTTGTCAAGGGCGTGATGTCGGATTGGGCCACGAACCCGCTGACGCTGGGCGCCTATGCGGCTGCATGGCCGGGCCATTATTCGGCGCGCGCGACGCTGCAAGAGCCCGTCGGCGACCGCGTGTTCTTCGCCGGAGAAGCGATGGGCGGGTCGCATGTTGCGCTGTGCAGCGGGGCGTTCAAGAGCGGTGAACTCGCGGCGCGCGACATCCTGAAAGCGGGGATCTAAGGATGGCTCCGACCGACCGCGTCATCCCGCTGCACCCCGGGCAGCTCGTGGCGGAAACGGACCGGCTGATCCTGCGCCCGCTGACGCTGGACGATACGGATCCGGCAATCAGGTTGTTCACCGATCCAGAGGTGGTGCGCCATGTCTGCGATCTCTCCTCGCCTGACGACATTGCCGAAGAAATGCACATCAGGATTCGGCGTGGCGCGGGCGGGCAGATCGGTATCCGGTGCGTGGCGCGCAAGGATACGGGCGAGGGGCTGATGCTCCCGCCGACCGTGTTCGCGGAGATCGCCCCCGACATGGAGAGCTTTCAGAACGAAACCATCGGCCCCGTTCTGGCCGTCGCCCCGGCCGACGGCGGCGACGAAGCGATCGCGCTGGCCAACGCCATCTCATACGGTGCTGCCGCGGCTCTTTGCACCCGTGGCGTGGCTAAGGCCCGTCGCCATGCGCGAAAGCCCAGGGCCGGGACGGTCAGTGTCTACGCCTATTCCGAAGGTGAGATCTCCACGCCTTCGGCGGCTTCAAGGCCTCGGGATTCGGCGGGCGTGACAATGGTGTGCACGCCCATGAACAATTCACCGGACCCAGGACCATATGGATCGACCTCGCCGGTTGATCGGACCGCATGTGTGAACAGGAGGTATTACCGTGACCATCCACGCGACACGCGAAGAACTGGACCGCGCCTTGCCGCATGTCCTGTCAGCACCGCGAAGCATGGCCAAGGTCGAAATGCTCTGCCGCCGCCCGGACCGTAATCAGCGCGTGTTTCCGGATCTGCTGCGGCTGAGCGCCGCTGGTGGCGTCGAAGGCGATTACGAGATGAGAAAACCCTGGCTGACGCTGCCTGACGGCAGCCCGGACCCGCGCATCCAGGTCTCGATCCTGCCGCTGCGTGTGCTCGACCTGGTCTGGCGCGACCGCGAGAACGTAACCCATCCCGGCGACACGATCGTCGCCGACCTGAACGTGACGCTGGACAACATGCCTGCCGGCACCCGGATGCGGGTCGGATCGGCTGTGGTCGAGGTCTCGGACTTCTGGAACGACGGCTGCGCCAAGTGGAAGGTGCGCTGCGGCCGGGCCGCCTATGACTGGGCCTTCGATCCCGGGCATGAACCGCTGCGCCGGCGCGGTATATACTGCAGTATCGTTGGCGATGGCGCGGTGCGGCTGGGCGATACAATCACCAGACTCTGAACCCCGGTCTGAAGAAACTGCGGATGAAAAGGACGATATCGATGACAACGCTGCCCACTCACGCCCAGACCGTCATCATCGGCGGCGGGTCGATCGGTTGCAACACGGCCTACCACCTTACCAAGCTCGGAATGACCGACGTGGTGGTGCTGGAGCGCGACAAGCTGACCAGCGGCACCACCTGGCACGCGGCCGGGCTGATCGTGGCCGGCCTTCTGCCGTCGGGAGCCGAATGCGAGATCTACACCCACGGGCGCGACCTCTATGCGACGCTCGAGAAGGAAACCGGCGTGCCTACGGGGTTTCGCGATGTCGGATATCTCCAGATCGCCAACAACGAAGAGCGCGTGCACGAAATGCGCCGCCTGGCGCCGTTCATGCGCCGCCACGGCATCGACATCCACGAGGTTTCACCGAAGGAAGCCGCCGATCTGTTCCCGATCGGGGATTTGTCCGACGTGCTGGCCGGGTTCTACATCCCCGAAGACGGACGCGCCAATCCGGTCGATGTGACCATGTCGCTGGCCAGGGGCGCGCGCATGGGCGGCGCGAAGATCCTCGAAGACGTTGCCGTGACGGAAATCATGGCAAGGGACGGCACGGCCACGGGGGTCCGCACCGCCGACGGGCAGACCATCACCGCCGGGAATGTCGTCATCTGCGGCGGCATGTGGTCGCGGCAACTGGGCGCGCGGGCCGGGATCAACCTGCCGCTGCAGGCAGCCGAGCACTATTATCTGATCACCGAAAAGATCGACGGGCTGAGCCGCGATCTGCCGGTGCTGGAGGATCCCTCCACCTACACCTATTACCGCGAAGAGGTGGGCGGCCTGATGCTGGGCCTGTTCGAACCCGGCGCGGCGCCGTGGAAGCTCGACGGCATCCCCGAGGATTTCGCCTTTGGCGAGATCGAGCCCGACTGGGACCGCGTCGGCCCGCATCTCGAAAAGGCGTATTCCCGCGTGCCCGGCGCGCTGAATGCGGGGGTGCGCAAGCTGTTCTGCGGCCCGGAAAGCTTCACCCCTGACCTGGCGCCGCTGGTGGGAGAGACGCCGGAGTTGCGCAACTGCTATGCCGCCTGCGGCATGAACAGCCTCGGCATCCTGAATGGCGCCGGTATCGGCAAGGTTCTGGCGCATTGGATCGTCGACGGCCACCCGCCGGTCGACGTGACCGGCATCAACGTCAACCGCTTTACCCGGCACGAGGCCACCCGCGCCTTCCGCCGCGACCGGGGGCCGGAACTGTTGGGCAAGATGTTCGGCCAGCACTACCACAACGAAAGCTACCAGACCGCGCGCGACCTGAAACGCTCGGTCCTGCATGACCGGCTGGCGGCCAGCGGCGCGTTCTTTGCGGAAGGACACGGGTGGGAAATGCCGGATTGGTTCGCGCCGACCCCGGATCAGGCCAGGGTCGAACGCTACAGCTGGCACCGGCAGAACTGGTGGGACTGGCACGCGGCCGAACACCGCGCCGCCCGCGAGGACGCGATCATCATGGACATGTCGACCATGTCCAAGTTCCAGGTCGAGGGGCCGGACGCGCTGGCGCTGCTGAGCCGGCTCTCCTGCAACGAGGTCAATGTCGAACCCGGCCGGATGGTCTATACCGCCTGGGTCAACGACCGTGGCCGGTTCGAGGCCGACCTGACGGTGACACGGCTGGCGGAGGACCGGTTCCTGGTGGTCGTGGGCGAGAACAGCCACGGCCACACCCTGATGCGGATGCGCCGCCATGTCCGGGAGGGCGAGGTCGCGGTCATAACCGATGTCACCCCGGCGATCACCCAGATCAACATCCACGGCCCCAGGGCCCGGATGCTGATGCGGAAAGTGACCAGCGCCGACATGTCACACGAGGCGTTTCCGTTCATGACCTGGCAGGAAATCGATGTCGGTTACTGGATGGTGCGGGCGCTCCGCGTGACCTATGTCGGAGAACTCGGCTGGGAGCTTCATGTGCCGTCCTACGCCGCGGTGCAGGCCTATGACCTGCTGAAAGAGGCGGGCCGCGAATTCGGACTGCGCGACGCCGGCTTGCAGACGCTGAATTCACTGCGGCTGGAAAAGGCCTATCGCGATTTCGGCGTCGACGTGGACAACACCGACAACCCGATCGAGGCCGGGCTGGGGTTCGCCGTCAAGCTGGACAAGCCCGGCGGTTTCATCGGCCGCGACGCGTTGGCGGCGATCAAGGCGCAGGGCGTGCCGAAAACCCGGATGCTGCAATTCCTCTTGCTCGATCCCGAGCCGCTGCTTTACGGCAATGAACTGATCTTCCTGAACGGCCGCGAGGTCGGCCACCTGCAGGTGGGCGGTTACGGCCATACCTTGGGCGGTGCCGTCGGCATCGGGTTCGCCGAACTGGACGAACCGCTGACAGCCGACATCGTGAAATCCGGCGCCTGGGAAATCGACGTCGCCGGCGACCGCGTTCCGGCAACGGCATCGCTGCGGCCGCTCTACGACCCGGACATGGAGAAAATCCGATGTTGACGCCCGGGCAGGAAGGTGCCCTGCGCATCCGCCCCCTGGAGGCGCGCGACCGCGCCGACTGGACGCGCCTGTGGGCCGCGTATCTGGCGTTCTATGAAACCACGCTGGCGCCCGGGATTTTCGACACCGCTTTCGACCGGCTGCTGTCCGAAGACCCTCACGAGTTTCGCGGCCTGATCGCCGAACGCGATGGCCATCCGGTCGGGCTGGCGCATTTCCTGTTTCATCGCAACCTGTGGAGCGTCGAGGACATCTGCTACCTGATGGATCTTTTCGTCGATCCGGACCAGCGCGGCGGCGGCGTCGGGCGCGCGCTGATCGACTCGGTTCACGCCGCCGCCCGGGCCGACGGCATTCCCGTCACCTACTGGCAGACGCAGGAGCACAACTACAGGGGCCGGATGCTCTATGACCGGATTGCCAGGCGGACGCCCTTCATCGTCTACGAGAAAGATGATTGAGGCGCGCGATCACCCCGCAATCGCCCGACGGATCAGCGGCGCGGCGGTATGGAAAGGAGTGCCACAATGACCCGCGATCCGCGCTTCGACATCCTGTTCGAACCGATCCGGATCGGGCCGGTCACGGCGCCGAACCGGTTCTACCAGGTGCCGCACTGCAACGGCATGGGGCGCATGTTCCCCGACGCGATGGTCGCCATGCGCGGCGTCAAGGCCGAAGGCGGCTGGGGAATCGTGGCGACCGAGCAGTGCGACTTTCACCCCACGGGCGATGTTCAGCCCTTCACGGAAACCCGCCTGTGGGGGGATATGGACATTCCCTATCTCGCCGGAATGACCGAGGCCGTGCACGAACACGGCGGCCTGGCGGCGCTGGAACTGGTCCACAACGGCCAGGACACCGGCAACCTCTACAGTCGTGAAGTGCCGATCGGTCCGATGCACCGCCCGGTCACCTGGCGCAACCACCCGGTGCAGGCCCGGGCAATGGATCTCGACGACATCCGCGCCTATCGCCGGTGGCACCGCAACGCGGCGCTGCGCGCGAAACGGGCGGGGTTCGACATCGTGGTGGTCTATGCCGGCCACGACGGCACGATCCCGTCGCATTTCCTGTCGCGCCGTCACAACCAGCGCAGCGACTGCTATGGCGGCAGCCTGGAAAACCGGCTGCGGCTTTACCGGGAACTTCTGGAGGACACCCGCGAAGCGGTCGGCGACAGCATGGGCGTGGTGGCGCGTTTTGCGGTGGACGAGATGATCGGGCCGGACGGCCTGGAATGGCGCCACGAGGGCCGCGACGCGATCTCGATTCTGGCGGAACTGCCGGACATGTGGGACGTGAACGTGGCCGACTGGTCGAACGATTCCATGACTTCGCGGTTTGCACCCGAAGCTTATCAGGAAGACTATATTGCCTTCGTCAAGCAGGTCAGCAGCAAACCCGTGGCGGCGGTGGGGCGCTACACCTCGCCCGATTCGATGGTGTCGGCCATCCGCCGCGGTCTGGTGGACATGATCGGCGCGGCGCGGCCGTCGATCGCCGATCCGTTCCTGCCCCGCAAGATCGAAGAAGGCAGGGTGGACGACATCCGCGAGTGCATCGGCTGCAACATCTGCGCGGCCTGGAACAACCTGTCGGCGCCCTCACGGTGCACTCAGAACCCCACGATGGGCGAGGAATGGCGCAAGGGCTGGCACCCCGAGCGGATCGCGCCCCGGGGATCGGAGGCGCATGTGCTGGTGGTCGGCGCCGGCCCCGCCGGGCTGGAGGCGGCCCATGCGCTGGGCAGGCGCGGCTATCGCGTCACGCTGGCCGAGGCCCGCAAGGAGGCCGGCGGCCGGGTCAGCCGCGAAAGCCGTCTGCCCGGCCTTGCCGCCTGGGCGCGGGTGCGCGACTACCGGCTGGGCCAGATTGCGCGGATGCCCAATGTCGAACTCTACCTCGACAGCGCGCTCGATGCCGGACAGGTGCTGGAGGTCGGCGCCGACCACGTTGCCCTGGCCACCGGTTCCGTGTGGCGCCGGGATGGGGTCGGGCGTCTGATCCGCGCGCCGCTCCCGGCGGCGGAGCGTCTCCGTTGCCTCGGCCCCGACGACATCATGGACGGTGAACGCCCCGCGCCCGGCCCGGTCGTGGTGTTCGACGACGACCATTACTACATGGGGGCGGTCATGGCCGAACTTCTGGCGCGCGAAGGGTGCCGGGTCACGCTGGTCACGCCGGGGCTGTGCGTGTCGGAATGGTCGGAATACACGTTGGAACAGGGACATGTCGAACGGCGCCTGGTCGGGCTTGGCGTCGAGATCCTGCCGCGTCACGGCGTTGTTTCGCTTGCTGGCGGCGTCGTTGATCTGGTCAACCTCGTGACCGGCGATACCGTGCAGCGCCCCGGATCGCTGGTGCCTGTCACGATGCGGCTTCCGGAGGACGCGCTGTACGCGGCCCTGACCTCGGATCCCGACAGGCTGAAATCTGCCGGCCCGCGCTCGGTCAGCAGGATCGGCGATTGCCTCGGACCGGCGACCATCGCCGCGGCCGTGTACGAAGGGCATCGCTACGCGCGTGAACTCGACGCCGGGACCGATCCGGATGCGGTGCCGTTCAAGACCGTGGCCTTCGATCTCGAACCGGGCGGACATTGATCAGGGCTGGATCAGGTGGCGCCAACAGGCGCGGCGTCAATTCTGCCTGTCCCGCCATCCCGTGATCCGACGGAGACACGGACCGTCGGGCAGATTCCGGTATTTGGCCGACGGTTACGCGGTCATCCGGCCGAGCGTTCCGCAAAACCCTGATGACGGAGAGCCGTCATCAAGACCCAACCGCGTCGCTACGGTTTGCGGCGGTTCTCCCGCTGTGCATCGATGGCTGGTGATCTTGCGGTCAGCGTTTCGATGAACTTTGAAAACAGCTCGCCCTGCGACCGGATGCGCAGTTTGGCGTAGATGTTTCTGCGGTGAATTCGCACGGTCCCGGGAGAAATATCGAGAATGCTGCCAACCGCGTCGGCGGAATGCCCCTTGAGCGTGTACTCGACCACCTGGCGCTCGCGCGGTGTCAGGACGTCATCACCGAATTCCGAAAATGCGGCATCGACGCTTTCGGACAGGGTCGTGCCGGATCGAAGCGTCGCGGGGGTGTCGAATTCGGACGCCAGTTCGTTCCAGTGCTTGCGGCAGGCGGCCTGGACCACGGGCCAGTACTTTCTCAGTTGGCGAAACGCAGGCACCGAAAACGCCTTTTCCGCGCGCATCAGCGACACCACGGCTATCGCCTTGCCTGGAAGGTCGATAACGAACCCAATTTCTTCGGCCAGCCCGGTGCGGACATAGTAGCTGCGGAAGTATTCACCCTGGAAAAACCGGTCCGGTGCAAGATCGCGGAGTCGGTACAGGCCCGGTTCGACCTGATTCTCGCAAGCCAGGAAAAACGGATCCAGAAGGTAGGGGCCTTCCTGGTAGTCCTCGACGAAAACCTTCCGTTTGCCTTTGGGGAAATCATCGAAGAGATCAAGCGGGCGCGCCGCGCCAAGGTAGCCGAAAATCACGGTATAGTCATATTCCGTGATATTTTTCAAAGCCTTGGAAAGGTGCCGGGGAAAGCCGTTCTGGCCGATGTTTTCGATCAGCGCGCCGGTGCATCTTGCCCATTCTTCCATCACGGAGCATCCTTGGTCCGGGAAACGTACCAAATTTGTGGTATATACACTGAAATGGAAATTTCCTACAGTTTTTCGGATGGGGATGGTATACCAAACTCACGGAAAACATAACCGGTGATGCTGGACAGGGAACACGAAACCTCGCAGGGCGCGACGGATCGCCGAGTTGTTGCCGAGCTTCGTGGCGTATCCAAGCATTTCAGGGAAGTGTTGGCGGCTCAGGATTTGAACCTGTTGATCCGGGAAGGCGAGTTCCTGTCCTTTCTGGGCCCATCCGGGTGCGGCAAGACCACGGCGCTCAGGCTGCTTGCCGGATTCGAGGCGCCGACCGAGGGCGATGTCCTGCTGGACGGCAAGGTGGTCAATGACGTGGCCCCGCATGATCGCCCGGTGAACATGGTCTTTCAACACTATGCGCTGTTCCCGCACATGACGGTGGTTCAGAATATCGGTTACGGGTTGCGCCAGCAGCGGCCGCGCATGGCGAAGGCCGAGGTCGCGCGGAAGGTCGGCAATGCTCTGGACATCGTGCGGCTCGAGGGTTTCGAAGGTCGCCGGATCTGGGAAATGTCGGGCGGGCAACAACAGCGTGTCGCGTTGGCGCGCGCCATCATCAATGAGCCCAAACTGCTGCTTCTCGACGAACCGCTGGCGGCCCTGGACCGCAAGTTGCGGAAAAATATGCAGATCGAACTTCAGAATCTGCAGCGGCGTTTGGGGATCACCTTCGTTCTGGTTACTCACGATCAGGAAGAGGCGCTGTCGATGAGCGACCGGGTTTGCATCATGCGCGACGGCCGGATCGTTCAGTCCGGCAGCCCGCGGGATCTCTACGACAACCCGCAAAGCCGCTATGTGGCCGGGTTCGTCGGAACATCGAATTTCTTTGATGGGGAGGTTGACGCGGTTGACGCGGAACTCGCCCGCGTCAAACTGCAAGAAGGAACCACGGTCGTCGGACGCAGCCAGACGGCAACGCGCAAGGGACAGAAGGTGAGTGTCAGCGTGCGCCCCGAGCGGATCCGGCTGGGTCGGGATGGCCCGGGTCAGGAGGTGACGGTTCTGAACCGGATTTTTCTGGGCGAGCACACCGAATATCTGGTCCGGAGCGAAACGCTCGGCGAGTTCCTGGTGCTGACCCCGCGGCAATCCGAGCTGGACGACAGACCGTTCGATACCGGCGACACGCTGATGGCATCCTGGGATACCGGTGCCGCCCTCGTGCTGGAACATGACTGACCGACGAAAATGAAACCTGGGAGGAAGACAATGACCAAAGACTACATCTCGAAACAAAAGTTCATGGAGGAGCTTTACCGCTTCAAGCGCGGCTCGATCACTCGCCGTCACTTCCTGAACGTGACCGGGCTGGGCGCCGCGACGGCGGTCATGGGAGCCGCACTGCCGGGGCTTCGCCCGCGGCCGGCGTTCGCCGCAGGTGACATCGGCGACCGCGTGGTGCTGGCGACCTGGCCGAACTATCATGATCCGGCAAACTTTGATGCGTTTACCGAGGCGACCGGCGCTGCCGTGCAGGTCAACGTGTTCGGGTCGAACGAGGAGATGCTGGCCAAGCTTCAGGCCGGCGGCAGCGGTTGGGACGTGTTCGTGCCGACCAACTATACCATCACGACCTATGTCGGCGAAGACCTGATCGAACCGCTCGAACTGTCCATGTTGCCCAACTTCGACGCGGGCTCGTACGATCCGCGTTTTGCCGAGGCCGGAACGGTGGACGGCAAGCTATACGCCATTCCCAAGGACTGGGGCACCACGGGTTACGTGGTCAACACCAAGCACACCGGCGGGCGCTCCCTGACCTCGTGGAAGGACTTCTGGGATATCACCAGGGCCGAGTTCTCGGGTCGCACGATGGTGCACGACTACCAACTGACCACGATCGGCAATGCGCTGAAATACTTCGGCTATTCGTTCAACTCGGTGGATCCGAAGGAACTGGCCGATGCCGAGAAGCTGCTGATCGATGTCAAACCGCATCTGTTCGCGATCTCGTCGGATTATCAGCCGTCGATGCGCAACGGCGACGCCTGGATGACCATGGCTTGGACCGGCGACGGGAAACAGCTTCACGACGACCTGCCCGAGATGGAATATGTGCTTGGCGTCGAGGGCGGCGAGATCTGGAGCGACTACTATGCCATTCCGAAGAATGCGCCGCACCGTGAAGCCGGCTATGCGCTGATCAACTTCCTGACCGACCCCGAGGTGAATGCCCGCGAAGTTCTGGCGCACGGCTATCCGACGGCCGACGCGCGCACCAACGCATTGTTGCCGCCCGAGCTTGCCAACGACCCGATCCTGCATCCGGCACCGGAGTTGCTGAACGCGCTGGAGTTCGGGGCCGCGGTCACGCTCACCGATCCCAACCGCGCCGAACTGATGGCGCGTTTCAAGTCGGCCTGAAGGTACCGGGGGCGAGAACGACGTGACGCAACGCACACGAACCCTGTTGCTTCTGGCACCCGCCGGGGCGTGGTTTCTGGTGATGCTGATCTTGCCGTTGGCCGTCGTTCTCATCTTCAGCTTCGGAGAGCGGGCGCCCGCCGGGGGCGTGGTGCCCGCTTTCACCTTTGAACAATACGCCAACCTTCCCGCCCGCCTGACCGCGTTCCGCAACACCATGACGCTGGCGCCGCTGGGAACGCTTTCGGCACTGCTGATCGCCTATCCGCTGGCCTATTTCCTTGCCGTCAGGGCCAGCCCGAAATGGAAGACGATTCTGCTGGTGATGGTGATCGTGCCGTTCTGGACCTCGATACTGATCCGCAGCTATGCGTGGATTTTCCTTTTGGGCGGGCGCGGCATTCCGGCGTTGCTGGGCTGGGTCGGGATTGAAGGCGTGCGCCTGATCAACACGCCCTTCTCGGTGCTGGTCGGCATTGTTTACGGCTATCTGCCACTGATGGTGTTTCCGATCTACGTCAGCCTCGACCGGCTGGACAAACGGCTGCTGGAGGCATCGTCCGATCTGGGCGCGCGACCACGGAACACCTTTGTTCAGATCACCTTGCCGCTGTCGGTGCCGGGCATCGCCACCGGCTGCATGCTCGTGTTCATCCTCTTGATGGGCGAATACCTGATCCCGGCGCTGCTGGGCGGGGGCAAGGTGTTCTTTGTCGGCAATGCGCTGGTCGATCTGTTCCTGCAGTCGCGCAACTGGGCCTTCGGTTCGGCGGTCGCGGTCACGCTGGTGGTGGTTATGCTGATCACCGTCACGGTTTACATGCGGCTTATCGCCCGTCTTGGCGCCAGCCGCGAAGACGTGGCGATCATGTGAGGGCGGTACGATTAGGATTTATGCGGCCTGCGTCTACCTGTTTCTCTACATTCCGATCGGCGTGATCGCGATCTTCAGCTTCAACGCCGGCCGGCATGCCAGTCAGTTGCAGGGGTTCAGCACCCAATGGTACGGCAAGGCGCTGAGAAATCCGTTCGTGATGGACGCGCTGGAAACGAGCCTGATCGTGGCGCTTGTCTCGGCGACACTGGCCAGCGTGATCGGCACGATGGCCGCGGTTGCCCTGCAAGGCATCAGGGGTCCGGTGCGCACCGTGTTCGACATGCTGATCTATGTCGCGGTGATGATCCCCGGCATCGTCATCGGCATCGCCACCCTGATCGGGCTGGTCACGGTGTTCAACCAGTTGAACCCGCTGCTGGTGGCAATCTGGCCGGAAGGCAGGGACCCACCGCAACTGCGCATGGGGATGATTTCGCTGATCGGCGCGCACACGATGTTCCTGCTGGCGCTGGTGGTCATCATCGTGCGCGCGCGCCTTGCCGGGATGGACCGGACGCTGATCGAGGCGTCTTCGGATCTTTACGCGACGCCGGGGGGGACGTTCCGCCAGGTGACGTTGCCGATGATCTTTCCGGCGATCCTTGCGGGTTTCCTGCTGAGCTTCACCTTCAGTTTCGACGACTTCATCATCGCCTTTTTCGTGGCGGGTTCGGAAACCACTCTGCCGATCTATGTGTTCTCGTCGATCCGGCGCGGGGTGACACCGGAGATCAACGCGATCGGCACGATGGTGCTGGCCGTGTCCCTTGTCTCGCTGCTGGTGGCCCAGTTCCTGTTGCGACGTGGAGAAAGAAACTCGCGATGAACGCCGAACCCACCCCGCGCAGGGCAGCACTCGCCAACCTGCTGGAAGGCAAGATCGCTCTGGTCACCGGGGCAGGTTCAGGGATCGGGCGGGCCAGCGCCCTGGCAATGGCCCGCAGCGGCGCACAGGTGGTGGTGCTCGCCGAAACCGCCGCACGGTTGCATGACGAGGGCCATGGAGCAAACGCATTGCAACTCGATGTCACGGACGACGATGCTCTGAGGGGCGCGATCGACGGGATCGCACGCCGGCACGGCCGTCTCGACATCCTGCATTCACATACCGGATATCAGGTCGAGGGAGACCTCGAACAGGTGCCGGTTGAGGGGATGGAAATGTCGTGGCGGCTGAACGTGCGCGCGCATTTTGTCGCCGCTCGTGCGGCGGTAGCCCACATGAAGGCCCAGGGCGGCGGAAGCATCATCGTCACCGCCTCGAATTCCTCCATCCAGTACGATCGCGGGATGATTGCCTACGCGACGACCAAACACGCGGCGGCTGCCATGACCCGGCAGATTGCCGCGGATTTCGGGCAGTTCAACATTCGCGTCAACGCACTGTGCCCGGGCTTCATCGACACGCCGTTCAATGCGGGCTTTGAAAAACAGATGGGCGGAAGGGCGGCGCTGGAACGCCATATCGCCCGAAGCATTCCGATGGGTCGTTGGGGAACCCCCGAAGAGATCGCCGATGCCGTCCTGTTTCTGGCCTCGGACATGTCGTCGTTCATGACCGGCCACGCGCTGGTCGTCGACGGCGGAGAATGCATCTGACTCTCAACCTTTTCTGGAGGAAGCAAAAATGGTGGCAACAGAGCAACAAGGCACAGGCCGCCTGGCGGGCAGGATCGCCGTCATCACCGGCGGTGCCGCCGGTATCGGGCGTGCCACGGCGCTGGCGTTCGGGCGCGAAGGCGCCAGGGTTTCGATCCTCGATATCCAGGGCGAGGCCGGACAAGAAACCGCTGCCATGATCCGGGAGGCGGGCGGCGAGGCCGCCTTTTTCGAAGCCGACGTCACCAGCGCCGACCAGATCGACCGGGCGCTCGACGCAGCGATCAAGACATTCGGCCCCTACGACGCGCTGTTCAATCATGCAGGGTCGATCATCGTCAAGCCGCTTCACGAGACCAGCGAGCAGGACTACGACTGGCTGATGGACGTGAACGTCAAATCCGCCTTTCTGGTCTGCCGCCGTGCGGTGCAGGACATGAGCCGCAGCGGTGGCGGGTCGATCGTGATAACGTCTTCCATCGCGGCGGAACTCGGTTACGCGCTCGAAGCGGTCTACTGCATGTCCAAGGGGGCCGTGCTGCAATTGGCGCGCACGATCTCGGTGGAGTATCGCGATGCCGGAATTCGCTGCAACGCGGTCTGCCCCGGTTTCGTGGAAACCGCTCACGGGCTGAAGGAGATCGCCGAACTCGACGCCGCGGGCCAGGGCTGGGAAGAGGCCGGCATGGCGGAAACCCAGGGCCGTATCTGCCGCCCTGAAGAAGTCGCCGCCGCGGTCCTGTTCCTGACGTCGGACGAGGCAAGCTTTGTCAATGGCAACGCGCTTTATGTAGACAATGGCTGGTACGCCAAGGGCTAGGTGTGAGCTTTCAACAGGTTGTCCACCCGGTCCGGACCGAGACGGGTGATACCAACCTGCACTGATCGGAACCCATGCGCCCATTCTCGCATGCCGGCGGAGGTGATCTTCCGCGGCCGTTCTATGAGCTTGTTCCACGCCTCGCGGCACAGCGCGACGATGTCGTCGCAGGATCGGAAAATGCGGTTTCAGAGCCAGTTGTCGCGCATGAATTGCCAGACGTTCTCCTCGGGGTTCCGCTGGACCAGGTGCGCAGGCGAGGCCGCCTGAACCCGCCTTGAAAGAAACGGACTGAAAAGAAGGAGGATAGAGATCCGGAATTCCGCCCCGGCGGATGATGCCCCCGCGGGACGATGGACAAGGCGAGCCCGCCGAGGGTCTTGCGCCGACCGCAGCACACAGCGATCAAGCCGCGTTCAGATTGTGCCGCCTCGTTCTCCTGATCCCGTGCCGGGAGAGCCATGCGCTCATCCCGAGAGAAACGCGGACCCGCGAGCGCAGCCCCACTTCGGAGGAAGACTGCCTGAAGCGTTGACCAATGCCGTCCGAATGGAAAAGCGAAGACTTCAGACGGTTTGGGAAACCCCAAAATGAGTCAGGCTCGGTAAAAAACGGTATCAGAGCGCGCAACATATCCGTCGTTTTGTTCACGTGCAGATTGCCGGATCAATCGCGCGTCGACTCTCACCAACCTCCTGGCGATATCCATTTCCACAACGGATTCATCGGATTGCGCGCTTTTTTTCGACCATGGCAGCCCGTTTGCAGCAACTTTCACTGCCGCGGCTTTCCCCACGCCCGCACCATCCCCCCGACCCCGTCGAACGCCCCCGCCGCCAGTTCGCGTGCCAGCAGCCGCTCCGGGTTCGTCGGCGGCGGAAAGTCGAGCGCGCGGGCCAGCGCACGGGTAAATCCGAAGCGGCCGTAGTAGGGCTCGTCGCCGACCAGCACCACGCGGCTCCAGCCGAGGCCGGCGGCCCGCGACAGGCTCTCGTGCATCAGGAGCGCCCCGAGCCCCTCGCCCTGCCGCGTCGGGTGCACGGCGACGGGGCCGAGCAGGAGCGCCGGCGTACCCGCCGCGCCGATCCTGACCGGCCAGTAGCGGATGGCCCCTGCCAGCACGTCCAGCTCGTCGCGGGCGACCAGCGACAGTTCGGCGACCGGCCCCACCCCGTCGCGCAGCCGGTAGGAACTGAGCGCGGTGCGGCCGGGCGCGAAAGCGAGGTCGAACAGGTATTCCACCTCGGCGGCGTCGTCAGCGGTCTCGTTGGATATGCGGAACATGGGCGGGCTCGGTCACATGGCCGGCAGAGGGGATTGCGGACGGCGGATATCACCTGCTTCGGCGGACGCGCAACAACCTGTTTCCCCTTCAAAAATCGCCATGTTCTGGACTTCGCCCTAGCACGGCCTTACCTGTCGGGCAAACACGAAAAAGGACGGCGCCCATGTTCTACCGCCCCGGCATCGACGATCACGGCCTGCCGCACGATCCCTTCAAGGCGATGGTGGCGCCGCGGCCGATCGGCTGGATATCAAGCTGCGGCGCCGACGGCCACGTCAACCTCGCCCCCTACAGCTTTTTCAACGCCATGGCCGACAACCCGCCGATGGTGGTATTCGCCAACACCGGCACCAAGGCCGACCGCGACGGCGCCAAGGACACCGTCTCCAACATCCGCGAAACCGGCGAGTTCGTCCACAACCTGGTGCCGGACGCGCTGCGCGAGGCGATGAACCTGACGTCGGGTTCCTACCGGGCCGGGGTCGACGAGTTCGAGCTCGCCGGGCTGGAAAAGGCGCCGTCGCGGCTGGTGAAGCCGCCGCGCGTCGCCGCCGCGCCGGCCGCCTTCGAATGCCGGCTGTGGAAGATCGTCGAACTGCCGGGCGATCACAACGTCATGGTGATCGGGCAGGTCATCGGCATCCACTACGACGCGGCGATGGTCCGCGACGGCATCTTCGACGTCACCCGGGCCGCGCCGCTGGCCCGGCTGGGATACCGTGATTTCGCCGCGGTCCGCGAGGTGTTCGCGCTGAAACGCCCCGGAGAATAGGCAGCCGCGATCAAACCCGCGCCGAACCCGTAAAATCTCTGTGCCCAACCTTTCATCGCCCCGGCAATCCCCCTAGTCTTCCGGCTTGGCGAACCTTGGGAGCGCGGGCATGGAAGCGGTTATCGGCGTCATCGGCGGCAGCGGCATTTACCAGATCGACGGATTGGCGGATCCTGAGTGGGTCGCCGTGGAAACGCCGTGGGGCAAACCGTCCGACGCCATCCTGACCGGCACGCTCGACGGCACCCGCATGGCCTTCCTGCCGCGCCACGGGCGCGGGCACCTCTTTTCTCCGACCACCATAAATTACCGCGCCAACATCGACGCCATGAAACGCCTGGGCGTCACCGACATCGTGTCGGTATCGGCTTGCGGCTCGTTTCGCGAGGAAATGGCGCCGGGCGATTTCGTCATCGTCGATCAGTTCGTTGACCGCACGTTTGCGCGCCAGAAATCCTTCTTCGGCACCGGCTGCGTCGCGCATGTCTCGGTTGCCCACCCGGTGTGCGCCCGGGTCGCCGACGCCGCCGGGGCCGCGGCCCGGGCGCAGGGCGTTACCGTGCATCGCGGCGGCACCTATCTGGCCATGGAAGGCCCGCAGTTCTCGACCATCGCCGAAAGCCGGATGTACCGCGAGAACTGGGGCTGCGACGTCATCGGCATGACCAACATGCCGGAGGCCAAGCTCGCCCGCGAGGCCGAGATCTGCTACGCCACCGTGGCCATGGTGACCGACTACGACAGCTGGCACGCCGAGCACGGCACCGTCGATGTCACCGACATCCTGCGGGTGCTGAGCGGTAACGCGGAAAACGGCCGCGGACTGGCGGCCCGGCTTCCCGGCCTGCTCGGCGGGCGGCGCGAGGCCTGCCCGCACGGCTGCGACCAGGCGCTCGATTTCGCGATACTGACGGCACCGGAGGCGCGCGATCCGGAACTGGCCGCGAAGCTCGACGCCGTCGCCGGCCGGGTCCTTGGGGCGCGGACACAGGCCTGACGGCCGGAGAACCCGATGCGCAATCTCTCGGACTTGATCGAACACCTTTCACGGACCGAAACCCGGCACAACATGGGGCGGACGTTCGAAAGGGTGACCCAAGAGGTCTTTCAGGTCGTGCGCTGGATTTTCATTGTCGGGTTTGCCCGCTACCTCGAAGTGCAGATGGGCCTTCTCAGCTTCACCGTGCTCAAATGGGTTCTCTCGGCCTTTCTTCTCGGCTACATCTCGTCGCGGTTTCTGCTGCGCCCGGAAATCAGGGTGTTTCCCGCCATCGACGCGGCGTGGCAGCGAAACGTGCAGTTCGCGGTCAACCTGATCGTCTGCATGGTCGTCTTCATGGCCGTGGTGTGGATCGCCAACGCGCTGGCCGAAGGCGTCGCCAACAGCCGCGCCCTGCTTTAGATCATGATGCCTCCTGACGGAAACGCCTGTCCGAATTGACAAGTATCGCGCCAGCCCCGAAGTGGGCGCGATCCGGGGCTGCGCCCCGGCGTGGACGGCCGGGCGGCGCGAGAAATCCACGAGTTCAGGAAAATTGTCGGAAAATTATCGGAATGGTAACCAATTGCGCCCTAGATGGCGGCACCCTCTCCAAGGGACTGCATGCAGAGGCAGGCGAAAGAGCCAGTCATTGACCCTTCCGCGCCCCTCCCCCGGCTGCGGAAGGGTCGTTGTCATCGCAGCACCGCCCCGGGGTTCATGATGCCCTGCGGGTCGAGCGCGGATTTGATCGCCCTCATCACGGCGAGCTTCGCCGGATCTCCGTACTTTTCCAGTTCCGCCAGCTTCAGCCTGCCGACGCCGTGTTCGGCGCTGAACGAGCCGCCGAGCTTGTCGCACAAATCGTGGATTCCATCCTTGATCACCGGTCGCAGGCTTGCCAGAGCCTCCTTGCCGGTGCCCTTGGGGGGAAACACGTTGTAGTGCAGGTTGCCGTCTCCGATATGCCCGAAGCAGTTGGTGCGAAGGTCGGACCGGATGGAGAAAATGGCGGCATCCGCAGCCTCGATGAATTCCGGTATCCTGTCGATCGGTAGAGAAATGTCGTGCGACGAGATCGCGCCGATCTGCCGGTTGGCTAGCGGAATCGTCTCCCGAATATTCCAGAAAGCCGCCCTCTGCGCCTCGTTTTGCGCGATGAGGACGTCCTCGACACGGTCCTGCGCCACCTGACCGGCAAGCACGGTTTCCACCTGTTCGGCCAGGTTCTGCCCACCTCCGCCGCCGGCTTCGAGCAGCAGGCACCATTGCGGTATCCGCCCGAACGGCCTCGACCGCGACAAACCGGTTTCCTCGAGAAACTCCAGGCCGTTCCGGTGCAGCAGTTCGAAAGCCGTGAGCGATGGCCCCAGCTCGTGCCGGACGGCATCGAAAACCGCCAGCGCAGTCCTGGGCGACGAAACCGACAGGAACGCCGTCACCACCTTGCCGGGTATGTCGAACAGCCGCAGGGCGGCGGCGGTAATCACGCCGAGCGTGCCTTCGGCGCCGATCAGGAGATCGCGAATGTCGTAGCCGGTATTGTCCTTGTAGAGTCGGCTCAGGCCGTGCAGGACGGAACCATCGGGGAGAACCGCCTCGATCCCGAGACAAAGGCTCCGGGCGCTGCCGTAGCGCAGGACCTGCACGCCGCCGGCGTTGGTCGACAGGTTGCCGCCGATGCGGCAGGACCCTTCCGACGCCAGCGAGAGGGGAAACTGCCGGCCGGCCTTCTCCGCCGCCGAACGCACGTCCGCAAGGATCGCGCCGGCTTCGGCCACCAGCGTGTTGCCGAAGGTATCCACCTCGCGAATTGCGCACATCCGCTCCAGCGAAAGAAGCACCGGCAGAGCGCCATCTTCGAGCGTCTGTCCCCCGACCAGCCCGGTTCCCCCCGAAATCGGAACGACACCGACCCGCGCCTGCGCGCATTTCCCCACTATCGCCGCCACGTCGGCGGTACTCTTCGGGCGCAGCACGGCGGCTGCGCGGCCCTTGAAGATCCCGCGCGGCTCCTCAAGGTGGCGCGCTTCCGGCGGGATCACTGCACCGGGGCCCAGCGCCGCCTTCAGATCCGACAGGAATGCCGGGCCGGCATCATGCAACGACTTTTTTTTCACACGAAACAGCCTGTCTATTGTAAATCGTCGAGCCCGACGAAGCCCTGGCGCAAAACGCGGATCGTCGGCCTTCGCGGCAGATTCCGCAATGACACGACGATCGATTTCCCTCCGACGCGCTCGATCACGAATTCGTCCTGCATGCCGCGCAGGAAGACCGCCAGCGTGCCGTCGCCGAACCAGTGCATCGGCAACACCAGCGAGGCGCGCAGCCGCTTCAGAACTTTTATCATCGTCGGCAGGTCGAGCGTCATGCCGCCATCGACCGGCGCCATGACAACGTCAAGTCGCCCGATGCGGGCGTACTGCGCCTCGGACGGTTCGTGATGGAGGTGCCCGAGGTGACCGATGCAAAGACCCGCCACCTCGAATATGAAGATCGAGTTCGCGTCCTTTTCCGGAGGTCCGCCGAAGCGCGAGCGGATGTCCGTCGTCACGTTGCGCACCAGCAACTCCCCGAGATCGAGGAAATGCTCCGCCGGCTTTCCGTCCTGCCCCCAGCCAAGCAGGACATGCGGGATCCGCGGATCCGGCGTTTCGGTGAAATGGCTTGTATGCGCCCTGTTCATCGTCACTATGTCGGGGACGACATCCGGGCCCACGAACCCCGTGAAATCCGTGGCGGACCTGATTCCGCCCGCGGTTTCAACAAGATACGTGGAATGACCGATGTAACTGATACGCACTTCGTCGGCCGCCAGCTTCGTCGTCTCCGTTCCGGTGTAAAAAACCTTCGGCGCGGCCTGCGACAGCGCTATGCAGTGGCTCTCGACGGCGGCGGCGGGCGCCGCCAGGAAACTCAGCAAGACGATTGACACAAACCGGAGATTCATCATGGCCGGTCCTTCGATCCCGAAAAGCGAACCGTACCACATTCCGGCCCGGCCCGGCATAGCCGAACTTTTCTCAGCCCGCCTCGGTCCGCCCGCGACGGTCGCTTCTGAGCTGCGCGTAGAGGACATGGGTTCGCCAGCGCCCGGCGATTTGCAGGTAGCTCTGCGCCACACCCTCGTATTTGAAACCGGTCCGCTCCAGCAACGCGCGCGAGGCGGTGTTTTCCGGCAGGCAGGCGGCTTCGATGCGCGACAGGTCGAGCCGGTTGAAGGCATGGTCCGTCACCGCCTTCAGCGCCTCGGTCATGTATCCCTGCCGGGAGTAATCCCTGCCGATCCAGTACCCGACGGTACCGGTCTGTGCCGGCCCTCGCCGGATGTTGTCGAGCGTGATCGCCCCGACCAGATGCCCGGTTTCCCGCAGGAACATGAACAGAGGCAGCGCCTTTCCGGCTTCGATGGAGCGCCGCGCCCAGTACACCCGGTTGCGGAAGGCGCGGCGGGTAAGATGGTCTTCGGACCACACCGGCTCCCACTCGCGCAGAAACTCCTCGCCCTCCTGCCGCAGCCGCGACCATGCCGGGTAGTCGGCCATTTTCGGCGGCCGCAGATCGAGCCGGCGCGTCGAAAGCCGTATTCGGCTTCGTCTCCAGAACATCGGCACCGGTCAGGCCGCAAGCCGCCGGAACAGTTCGTCGCGGTCGGGCGCATGGCCGACCGGGCCATAGAGCGCCAGCGCTGGATGCCCGCGCGAACGCAGGCCGCCCGCATAGTCACGCACCATCCGCTCGTTCACCGAATCGATCCTGGCAATGGTTTCATCGACGCTCGGCACGCGGCCCCAGATGGCCGTCATGCGCGCCAGCCTCTCGCACCGGCCCGAAGGGCTTTCGAGCCCCATCAGCAGGCCGGCCTTGAGTTGCGCGCGCGCCCGGTCGATCTCTGTTTCGGTCATGTCGTCGGCGGACCGGCGGATCTCGTCGATCGTGAGTTCCGCAAGTTCGCCGATCTGCTCGTCACCGGTCCCGGCGTAGACGGTCAGCATGCCGGTGTCCTGAAAGGCGCCGGCCTGGGCAAACACGCTGTAACAGAGCCCGCGCCTTTCGCGCACCTCCTGAAACAGCCGCGACGACATGCCTCCGCCCAGGGCGATGGAATGGATCTGGGCCGTATAGACGTCGTCGTGCAGGCATCCGGGGGCCTCGAACGCGACGGCGAAATGGGCCTGTTCCAGGGCTTTTTCGACACGGCGCTCCCCGCCTTCGAAACGGGCCTTTTCCGTCCCCGGCACCGGCCGCGAAGGCACGCCGCCGAACAGGTTTTCGGCCTGCGCCGCGATGGCTTCGTGGTCTACGGCGCCGGCGGCGGCAAGGATCATCTGCCCGGGGCTGTAGTATTCGCTGACGAACCTCACCAGATCCTCCCGCCCGAACCCGCCGACCAGTTCGGGCGGGCCGAGAATGGTTCTTCCCAGCGCCTGCCCCGGATACGACACCTCCTGAAGCCAGTCGAAAATCACGTCATCGGGGGTGTCGTGGCTCTGGCCGATTTCCTGCAGGATGACGCCGCGCTCGGTCTCGATGTCGTTATTGTCGAACAGCGGGTTGAGCAGGATGTCGGCGATGACGTCGAGCGCCAGCGTTACGTCGGCCTCCAGCACGCGGGCGAAATATGCGGTCATCTCGCGGCTGGTATAGGCGTTGATGAAACCGCCGACGTTTTCGATCGTTTCGGCAATCTCCAGCGCCGTGCGGTTTTTCGTTCCCTTGAACGCCATGTGCTCCAGAAAATGGGCGATGCCGTTCTGTTCGTGTTTTTCCTGGCGCCCGCCGGCCGTCACCCAGACGCCGACGGAAGCGGATTTCAGGCCGGGCATTTCCTCGGTAACGATGCGCAGGCCGTTTTCCAGTTGGTGTGTATGCACGGTCATGATGCGACGAACCTTTCAATCAGGGCCTCAACGGCCGCAAGATCGTTATCGATGCTTTCCACGCGTTCCGGCCGGTCGAACAGGTCCGCCATCCGCTCCGGCAGCGGCGGGCGCATGCCGCACGCGGCTTCGACGGCATCGGGAAACTTCGCCGGATGCGCCGTCGCCAGCGTTATCATCGGAACCGACCGGTCGCCTGACCTTTCCGCCGCCGCCTTCAGGCCGACCGCCGTGTGCGGGCAGACCACGCGCCCGGTGGCCTGCCGGAACGTCCTGATCGCGGCGCGGGTTTCGTCTTCGCTGGCCCGCGCGCTGTCGAAGGTTTCGCGCAGACGCGCGAGCGCGCCCTGCGAAAGGGAGAACGCGCCGTTCTCGTCCAGATCCGCCATCAGCCGCGCCACCGCCCGCCCCTCACGGTCGTACAGATCGAACAGCAGACGCTCGAAATTGGAGCTGACCTGAATGTCCATCGAGGGCGATATCGTCGGCCTGACGCCCTGTTTGCGATGCTCCCCGTCGAGCAACGTGCGGTGCAGGATATCGTTCCGGTTGGTCGCGATGACCAGCCGCTCCACCGGCAGCCCCATCTGCTTCGCGACGTAGCCCGCAAAAATGTCGCCGAAATTCCCGGTCGGAACGGTGAAACTGACGGCCCGGTGCGGGGCGCCAAGGGTCACCGCCGCCGTGAAATAGTACACGGCCTGAGCCAGAACCCGCGCCCAGTTGATCGAGTTCACGCCTGCAAGGCGCACGGAATCGCGAAAGGCATGGTGGTTGAACATGGCCTTTACCAGCGCCTGACAGTCGTCGAAATCGCCATCGACCGCAATCGCGTGAACGTTTTCGTCGTCGGGCGTCGTCATCTGCCGCCGCTGGACGTCCGACACGCGGCCGTCGGGAAACAGGATGAACACGTCGACCGCGTCGAGGCCGCGAAAGGCCTCGATGGCGGCCGAACCGGTATCGCCCGAGGTGGCGCCGACGATGGTGACACGCTCCCCCCGGCGCTTCAGGACGGCTTCGAACATCCGGCCGATCAACTGCATCGCCACGTCCTTGAAGGCGAGCGTCGGCCCGTGGAAGAGTTCCAGCAGGAATTCGTTTGGCCCGGTCTGCACCAGCGGGCACCGCGCGGCGTGGCCGAAACCGGCATAGGCTTTGTCCAGAATTCCGCGCAGTTCGTCGTCGTCGAACGCTCCGCCGGTAAATGGCCGGACGACGCGGAAGGCCGCCTCTTCATACCGCATTCCCGCCAGCGCGGCGATGTCGTCGCGGGTCATCGCCGGCCACGATTTCGGCACGTAGAGACCACCGTCGCGGGCCAGGCCCGTCAGCATGGTTTCCTCGAAGTCAAGTTCCGGC
>JBHHXR010000003.1:0-40827 GCA_046757205.1 Paracoccaceae bacterium | reverse complement strand
GTGCCGAGGACCTGATCGGCAAGATCATGCAGGACCCGTCGCTGCTGAAGGCGCTTTCCGCGGGCCCGGGCGCGGCGTCTGATGTCGATGCAGCCCTCGCGTCGCTGAAACCGGCGGAAGCGGACGGGCAGGAGGCTTCCGACGCGACCGAAGAGGTGCTGGACGGTCTGCGCGCGTCGGCGCCGGAGACCGGCCCGGCGCCGGACAGGCTCGGCGCCGTGCTGGATGACGTCAGGTCGCGGGCGCCGGACGAGACGGAAGGGGACGCATCCGCGCCGGATGCGCTGGACAGCCTGCGCGGCAGCATCCCGGAGAGCGAAAAGGCGGAGGACGGCGGCGACCAGGTTCTGGAAGCGCTGCGTTCAGGGGCGCCGGCCGAAGAGGACACCGGGGATGACGGCGGCGCGGTGCTCGAGGCGCTGGCCGGGAACGCGCCGGAGGACACGGCGCAGGACGACGGGGCGGACGACGTGCTGGAGGCGCTGCGGGATGCCGCACCGGAAGAAGAAGAGGCGGCGGACGCGGCCTTGGCGGGGCTCGAAGCCCTTCGAGAAGCGGCTCCGGCGGAACCGGCTGCGGAGGATGCCGCGGGCGACGTGCTCGACGGCCTCCGCGCCAGCGCGCCTCGGGAGGACACCGTCGCGGATGACGGCGAGGATGTTCTGGATACCTTGAAAACCGGCCGCGCGGAAGAGGGCCCGGCGGCGGATGACGCGGACGAGATCCTTGGCGCGCCGGCCAGCATGGACGCTGGCGGCGGGAAAGCCGGCCGGGATGCGGTCGAGGATGCTCTGGACGAGTTGCCGGAGGCCGCGGCCGAGGAAGATCCGCCCGCCGGGGCCGAGGACGCCGTTGACATGCCCGAAGCCCTCGGCGAACCGGGCGACGGCGCGGAAAGTGGCGAGAGCGACGAGTCGGATCAGGTTCCGCCGCAGGCCGACGCGGGCGGTGAAAGCCAAATGGCGGAGCCGCCGGAGGGCGGTCCGGAATCTTCGGCGGATCTGACCGGTCCGGATGACGGGGCACTCGCCGGAGAGGCCGACGTCGGCACCCAGGCCGATCCTGCCGATGATCTCGAAGCGCTGCTGTCGATGGACCTCGAACCCGACGAGGGAGATGCCGGCGAAGGCGACGATGGCGAGAGCGATGGCGCGGGCGGCCCGGATGACGCGGACCTCGACGCCTTGCTCGCCGACATGGAAGAAGAGACGCCGCCGGCGGTTGCCGAACCTGATCCGCCCGGCGAACTCTTGCAGGACGAGCCGGAAGATGCCGAGCACGCGGTATCGGACGAAGGCGCGCCCGAGGCGGCGACGCCTGATCCGCTGGACGAACTTCTGGCAGATGCTCTCGACGAAGTGGAGGAAACGCCCCCGGAACATGTGCCGGCATCCGAATTGGCACAGGACGCCCCGCAGGACGCGGAAGGGCGCGAGGAGGCCGGGACCGCGCGGTCAGAGCCGGCGGAGGCACGCGAAACGCACGCCGGACCGGCCGCCGGCGCCTCCTCGGGGGGCCGTGTCGGCCTGTCCTTCGGAATGCTCACGGCGCCTCGTCCCGCGCCGCGGGCGGACCCCGGAGCAAAGTTCCGCATGGCGGTGCTGGGCGATTTTTCCGGCCGCGCCGCGAAGGGTGAGTTCGGCATCGGCGAGGACCTGCGAAACCGCCGGCCGATCAAGTTCGATATCGACACGGCGGAAGACATCATCGAGGGATTTGCCACGACGCTGGTCCTGCCGGTGGGCAGGGAGGGCGCCGGGATCGAGGTCCGCCTCGGAGGACTGGACGATCTGCACCCCGACGAGCTTTACGAAAATGTCGAGATCTTCTCGGAATTGTCGGGTTTGCGCCAGCGTCTGAGGATGGAGTCGATGGCGCCGGCGGCGGTGGCGGAGCTTCAGGAGTGGGGCGTCGATTTCGGCGACGACGTGCTGGCACGGCATCGGCGGTCCGCCGCGAACGCGGTGCCCCCGGACCGTACGCTCAGTGATTTCCAGGCGCTGATCGGCGACACTGCCGGGCGGCGTCGCGAGCCTTCGCCGGTATCCGACCTGATCGCCCGCGTCGTGGCGCCGCACGTGGTGCAGGCACCGAGCGCCGAGACCGGCGCGATGATGGCTGCCATCGACGAATCGCTGTCGGGCGCGATGCGGCTGATCCTCCACCACCCGGAATTCCAGGCGCTGGAAGCGCAATGGCGTTCGCTGGATTTGCTGGCGCGGCGGGTGGAGACGGACGAGACGCTGGAGATCGTGCTCCACGACGTGTCGGCCGAGGAAATCGCGGCCGATCTGGCGACGGCGGACGATCTTGCGCAATCGGGTCTCTACGGTCTTCTGAGCGAGGCGGTGGAGGAACGCGGCGAGCCGGGGTTCTCCGCCGTTTTCGGCCTTTACACGTTCGAGGAAACGCCGCCGCACGCAGAGCTTCTCGCCAGGATCGCTCGCGTCGCGGCGCACACGGGCGCACCGTTTTTCGCTTCGATTTCTCCGGATTTTCTGAAAACCGCGAAGGCCGACCGGCATCCGCTGGTCGCTGACGCATGGGACCGCCTGCGCGCCCTGCCGGAGGCGAAATACCTCGGGATCGCAACGCCGCGGTTCCTGTTGCGGCGCCCCTATGGCGCGAGAAGCGAACCGATCGACAGCTTCGCGTTCGAGGAATTCACCGAGGCTGAGGGTCTGAAGGGCATGCTCTGGGCCAATCCGGTAGCGCTGGTCGCCATTGTGATGGCGCAGACATGGAAGCGGACCGGCAGGGAAATGCGCCTGGGCGAGGTCATGTCCATCGGAGACATACCGTTTCACTACGTCACCGACCGCCACGGGGATCAGGTCGCGCTGCCCTGCACGGAGCGCAACCTGACGACGTCAAAGACCGAGCAAGCCGTCACCCGCGGCTTCATGCCGGTTATCTCGATACGGGGCCGCGACGAGATACGCCTGGGTTCGTTCCAGGCGCTTGGCGGTGGCGAAATTCGCGGCCCGTGGTCGCCGGCGGAAAGCGCGCCGCCGCCGGCCGCTCCGCCGCCGCATCCCGAAGCCGACGTGCCGCCAGAACCCGAAGGCGATCTGGCCGGGGTGTCGGACCAGACAGGGGACGAAGACGCCCCCGCAGACGACGGCGACGATCTGGACGCGCTGCTGGCGAGTTTCGGCGAGGACGGGGACGATACCGACCCGGAAGCCATGGACCCGGACCTTGCCGCCTTGCTGGAGGATTTGTGATGCTCGACGATGAAAGTGGACCGGACTGGGGCGACGACGGCACTCCACGGATGACCCTGCTGGCGATCAACGAAACCTACTGGCTGTACGACGGAGCGGAGTTTCTGAACCAGATGCTCTTGGGGAAGGGATATTTTCCGGTCCCGATCAGGTGCCTGATGTTCGAGGACGCATTCGAATTGCGGGCCTTCGTCGGAGAGGGCCACGTGCTGACCGACTACTGGGGCATAAATCCCGATATCGTGGAAAGATTGCGGCGGGACAACCACCTGCTGGAAATGCCGGCCAGGGAAATCTGACCGGGCCCCGGGCATGAAAGGGAAACTGCTATGGCGGATCTGAAGACGGCTCTCGAAAACCGCATTGTCCGGATGAAGGGGCCGCTGCCCGAGAAGGAGATGTTCCTGAAGAGCGCCCAGGTCGATGAAGCACTGAGCGAACTGACGCGCACAACGGTCGAGTTCCTGTCGTCCGACAAGGCCCTCGAGCTGAAAAAGGTGGTGGGCAAACCCATGACCGTCAGCGTCCAGGCCCGTGACGAGTCGTGGCGGGATTTTCACGGAACCTGCGTCGATGTAGCCTATGTTGGTGTCTACGAAGGCTTTGGCCATTACTTGGCGCAGGTCCGGCCATGGCTGTGGTTCCTGACGCGCACACGGGACAACGCATTTTCCAGGACATGGATGCCCTCGAAATCATCATGAAGATATTTTCGGATCTGGGGTTCTCGTCGGAAGTGAAGAAAAAGACTTCAGGATCCTTCACCAAGCGCGACTACACGGTTCAGTACGGCGAAACCGACTATGACTTCGTGATGCGGCTGATGGAGGAAGAGGGGATCTATTACTTTTTCGACCATCAGGGAAGCAGCGAGAAACTGGTTCTTGCCGACAGTGCCGGCGCGCATGCGCCGGTGCCCGACGCGGCGACCATCGAGTTCTATTACCGCGAACCGGAATACCGGCGCCGCGCGGACCACATCTTCGAATGGCGTTCCGGCGATAACGTCGTGACCGGGAAGGTTTCCCTTGAGGACTACGATTTCGAAAAACCGAAGGCCGACCTTGCCACGAACCGGGCGATTCCGAAGGGAAACCACCAGCACAAGGATTACGAGCACTACGATTATCCGGGCCGCTACCGCGATACCGACACCGGTAACCATTTCGCCCGCGTGCGGATGGAGGAACTGGTGGCGCGGAACAACCGCTGGCACGGTGTTTCCAACGTGCGCAAGATGGGCGCTGGACATACCTTCAAGCTGAAGAACCATCCCAGACAGGATGAAAACCAGGACTACCTCGTCGTCGAAGCCCGCCACCAGCTTCAGATCGAGACCGACTACGAGGATGACGAAATCCGCAAACCGCTGCTGGGCGGGCGGCTCGATTTCGGCGAAGAGAACAGGGACACCTACCGCTGCACCTTCGAGGCGATGAAGAAATCCGAACCCTTCCGCACGCCGCGCAAGACGCCCTGGGCGGCGATCCGGGGCATTCAGACGGCCGTCGTCGTCGGCCCCTCGGGCGAGGAAATCTACACTGACAAATACGGACGGATAAAGGTGCAGTTCCACTGGGACCGTGAGGGCAAGAAGGACGAAAATTCGTCGTGCTGGGTACGGGTCATGTTCCCGTGGGTGGGCAAGAACTGGGGCATGGTGGCGATTCCGCGTATCGGCCAGGAAGTCGTGATCCAGTTCGAGGAGGGCAATCCGGACCGCCCGATCTGCACCGGCATGCTGTACAATGCCGACAACATGCCGCCCTACTCACTGCCCGACAACATGACGCAATCCGGCGTCAAGACCGACAGCTCCAAGGGCGGCGGCGGGTTCAACGAGCTGATGATGGAGGACAAGAAGGAGGCGGAACTGGTCCGGTTCCAGGCGGAGCGCGATTACAAGCAGATCGTCAAGAACAACGCCGAGATCACCGTCGGGCTGGAGCACACCGACAAGGGCGATCTCACCCAGACCATCCACCGTAACAAGACCGAGACGCTGAACACCGGCGATCATACGTTCACCGTGGCCGACGGAAACCAGACCATCTCGATCAAGAAGGACAAGACCGAGACCATCGAAGGCAAGTCCGACCTGACGATCACCGGAAATCTCACGGAACTGGTCAAGACCGGCAACATATCGCGCCAGGCGCAATCGGGTAAGATAACCATCGAGGCGATGCAGTCCATCGAGTTGAAAGTCGGCGGCAGCAGTATCAAGATCGACCCGATGAAAATCGAACTCAAGGCGATGACGGTCAAGATCGATGCCGGCATGATGGCGGAGATGAAGGGCGGTGTCATGTCGAAGGTCGAAGGTGGCGCGATGGTCACCGTCAAAGGCGGCATGGTCATGATAAACTAGGCATTGGCATGAGTGAAAGATTCGCAGACCTGAAGAAGATCGCCCGGGAGCCGGCTGCCCGGCTGCTGGCGACGGCGAATGCGAAGTTGCAGACGAAGGTCAAGGCGCCGGCCAGCGCCTCCGTCGAGGCGGTGCTGGAAGAGCTTGACGAAAACGGGGCGGTCGTCGACATGCTGCGGATTCTGTCGCTCGCGTTGCCGGCGCGGGAACGTGTATGGTGGGCCTGTCTGGCGGCGCGGGATCTTGTCGGCCAGGACGTCGAACCGGCACCGCCGCCGCTTGCCGCCGCCGAAAAGTGGGTCTTCAAGCCCACCGACGAAAACCGGGAAGCGGCGCGAGAGGCGCTCGAACTGGCGGAAATGGACGACCAGACCGAACTGTGTGCTACCGCCGTGATCTTCTGCGATGGTAAGATCGGGACGGGCGATCTGGCGGATGTCGACGCGCCGCCGGGCGGCTCGGCGACAGCCGCTTTCGTCATGAATGCAACCGCGCTTTCGGAAAGCGGCGAGAAGTTCGATGCTTACGGCCAGCTGCTGGTCGACAGGGCGCTCGACATCGCGCGCGGCGGCAGCGGCCGGCTGGACGGAAAACCGGCCGAGCCGGCCGACGGATAGGAAAGGAGCATGACATGGGAATGCCACAGGCGCGGGTTCTTGACCCGCATCCGTGCCCGCTGATGGTGGGTGCCCCGGGACCGGTGCTGCCGCCGGCCGCGACAACGGTGCTGGTGAACTGCCTGCCGGCCGCCCGCATTACCGATCTGGTGGCGGGCCCGCCACCGCCCGGCCATCCTATCGCCCTGGGGTCCTTTACCGTGCTGATCCAGAAATTGCTCGCGGCGCGGCTGGCCGACCCGTGCAGTTGCGGCAGCGCCCTGGCAATGGGGTCGCCGACGGTAATTACAGGCTAGGAGAAAACATGCTGTTGACGCTGCGCTTCCAGTCCACAGGGACGGTTCCGGGATCGGCCAGGCCGGTTTCGATGCGCGGCGCCAGTCTGACCATCGGGCGCGGCGAGGAAAACAACCTGGTGCTGCCCGACCCGGACCGCATGATCTCCAAGCGGCACTGCGTCATCGAAGACCACGGAAACAGCATCGTCGTCATAGACATCTCGACCAACGGAACCTTTCTGAACTACGCCAAGACGCCGCTGGGAAAGGTGCCGACGCCGCTCAACGACGGCGACATCCTGTTGCTGGGCACCTACGAGCTTCTGGTCGAAATCAAGGAAGAGGCGATACCGGCGGACCCGGTGGAAAACATCGCGCCGCCGCTCGAGGAGGGGCAGGTCTCGCACGGGCGGGCGGGCCGGGCGCCGGGCGCGCAGCGGCTGATGGACGACGGCAGGGACCCCGGTGACTTTCTCGACGATCTCCTCGGTCCGGCCGCCAAGCCGGCCGGCCCGGCGCAACTGATACCCGAAGACGGGCTCGACGATCTCGCGCCCCTGGTGCCGGAGGACGAGGGGCCGCTGCTAGGCCCGGAACCTGCCGATCCGACCCCGGCGCGCGGCAGCGAGCCGGACCACAAACCCTCCACTCAGGATTTCTTTGCCGCGCCGGCCGCAAGCGGAGCCTTCATTCCCGACGATTGGGACGACGATCTGGCGCAGGAACCCACCGGTGGCCCGCCGCCGGGGGGCAGGGAGAGCGGCGGAACGGCACCGGGAGAGCCGGCGGCCGCGCCACCGCCGCCGCCGCCGCGAAAAGGCGCGAATTCCGGCACCGGCGCCGGGGCGCCGGCCGCTGCCGCCGCGAACGACGCCGCCCTTGCCTTCCTGCGCGCGGCCGGTGCCGGCGAGCTGGATATCACCGCCGAGGACTTGCCGGAGGTGATGGAACGCCTCGGAACCGTCATGCAGGCGCTGATCACCGGAATTCGCGAGATCCTGATGACCCGCGCCGCGATCAAGAGCGAGTTCCGCATGAACCAGACCATGATCGGTGCCGGCCACAACAACCCGCTGAAATTTTCCGTCAGCGCCGAACAGGCGATCGAGATGATGGTGAAACCGCCGAAAAAGGGCTATCTCGATCCGGTCGCCGCCGCGAACGAGGCGCTGCGGGACGTCAAGGCGCACGAAATCGCCATGGTGACGGGCATGCAGGCAGCGCTCGAGGATCTTCTGCGCAGGCTCGATCCCGCGGAACTTGAGCAGAAGATCGAGACCGGCGGCGGCCTCGGCAACCTGCTGAAGGGCAAGAAAGCCCGTTACTGGGAGGTCTACGAGAAGATGTATGCGGAGATTTCCGATCAGGCGGAAAACGACTTTCACGAACTGTTCAGCAAGGAATTCGCCCGCGCCTATCAGGAGCAGCTAAAGAAACTGTAACCGCGCGCCGGAACCACCCGGCCGGGCGCGAATACGAGGGAAGAGGCAAATGTCGAACGAAGCAACAGCGAGGCGGCGCTAGTGTCCTGGGAGAGCAAGGTTGTCTGGAGCGAGGGCCTGTTCCTTCAGCCGCATCATTTTCAGCAGGCGGACAGGTATACCGAGGCGCTGGTATCCGGCCTCGCCCGGCGGGTCGGCCCCTATGTCTGGGGGCTCACCGATCTGGAGATAGACGAGGAAGTCCTCAAGTTCGGCAAGTTCGCGGTGTCCTCGTGTTCGGGTCTGACGCCCGACGGCGCGGTCTTCCGGGTGCCGCTGGCCGAGGACCATCCTCCGGCGCTTGAGGTTCCCGAGGGCATCAAGGATTGCGTGGTGTACCTGAGCGTGCCGACGCGGCGGCACGGCGCGGCAGAGGTCGACCTCAGCGGGGCCGAACAGTCGGCGGCGCGATTCCGCCCGGCAGAACTTGAAATCACCGACACCATGGGCGCGGACCGGCGCCCGGTAACCGTTGCGGTGGGCAAGCTGCGGCTGCAATTCGCCCTCGCGGTGGATGATCTGGCGGACCGTCTGGTCATCCCGATCGCGCGTATCATCGAGGTTCGCGCAGACAGCGAGATCGTGCTCGACAAGGGCTTCATTCCGGCCTGCATGGACGTTCGCGCGGCGCCGCCGCTGGCCGGTTTCATGCGCGAGCTGGAAGGGCTTCTGGGCCACCGGCAATCGGCTCTGGCCGGACGGCTTTCCGACAGCGGACCGGCCAAGGGCGTTGCGGAAGTAACGGATTTCCTGCTTCTGATGACCGTGAACAGGGTTCTGCCCGTCATCCGCAACCTGCTGTCCACCGAGAATGTCCACCCCGTGCAGATCTACGAGAGATGCGTTTCGCTGGCCGGCGAACTGGCGACCTTCATGGCGCCGGAAAAGATGCCTCCCGAGTTCCCGTTCTACCAGCACGACAACCTGACCAACGTATTCGCGCCGGTAATCCGCACCCTGCGCCAGTACCTCAGCGCGGTGCTGGAGCAGACGGCGGTCTCGATTCCGCTCGAGGCCCGGAAATACGGCGTGAGCGTCGGCATCATCGCCGATCGCAAACTGGTAACGACGGCGAATTTCGTGGTCGCCGTGAAGGCCGATATCCCCGAAGAGACCGTCCGGCGGCATTTCTCCAGCCAGGCGAAGGTGGGTCCCGTGGAAGAGATCCGCCAACTGGTGAATTCCGCGCTTCCCGGCATTGCGCTTCGGGCGCTTCCGGTGGCGCCGCGACAGATCCCCTATCACTCGGGCGTTGTGTATTTCGAACTGGACCGGGATAGTCCCTACTGGTCGAAACTGACCACGACCGGCGGCATCGCGTTCCATGTTTCCGGCGAATTCCCGGGGCTTCAGATGGAGCTGTGGGCGATTCGGCAGGGCTGAGTTGAAGGAAGGAATGGTCCATGTCGGACGACGACCCCTTTGCTGAACCTCAGGACACCGAAAAGACGGTGATCAAGCCGAATCCGCAACGGCGCCGTACGCCGACGGCACCGCCGGCGGCACCCGCTCCGGAGGGCGAACAGCAACAGGGGGATCAGCAGCCGCCGCAGGAGAGCGGACCGGTCGGGCACGGAATTCCGGCGCCGTCGGCGCCGGCGCAGCGCGGGAAGAACAGGACCGAAGCACCGATAGAACTGGCGATCACCGGCATGAACGTGCTGAACGCCTGCGCCTCGACGCTGTTTTCCCTTGTCAGCCGCATCCGCAACCGGGCCCAGCACATGGACCCCGCCAAGCTGCGCCAGAGCGTGGTGGCCGAGATCAGGGCATTCGAAAACCGCGCCTTGCAGGCCGGGGTGGAAGCGCAAACGGTCAAGGTCGCGCGCTACGCGATCTGCGCGACGCTGGACGACGTCGTGCTCAACACGCCCTGGGGCGGTCAGTCGGTGTGGACCCAGCAATCGATGGTCGGCACCTTCCACAAGGAAACCGTCGGCGGCGACCGGTTCTACGACCTTCTGGCCCGTCTCGAGCAGGAACCCGGAAAGGAAATCGACCTTCTGGAATTCCTCTACGTGTGCCTGTCGCTGGGTTTCGAGGGGCGGCTGCGCGTCGAGGCCGGCGGGTCGGACAAGCATCTCCAGATACGCAACGGGCTGGCGCGGATCATCCGCGGCCAGCGTGGCCCGGTGGAGCGCGACCTGTCGCCGAAGTGGAAGGGCGTCGACCGGGCCCACAGGCCGCTTTCGGCTTGGCTGGCGGTGTGGATTACCGCCGGCGTGCTGGTCGCGGTTCTCGGCCTCGGCTTTTTCGGCCTTTCCTATGCCCTCAGCAGTGCGTCGGACCGGCTTTTGGGGCAGCTCGCCGCACTCGACCCGGGCGTCGTGCCGGAGTTGCAGCGCCGCGCTCCGCCGCCACCGCCGCCGCCGCCGACGCCGGCCGGCGAGAGCCAGCTTGAAAAGGTGAAGAAATTCCTCGAGGTCGAGATAGCGGAAGGCATCGTCACCGTGCTCGACGATGCCAACACGATCACCGTCAGAATTGTCGGAAAAGGCATGTTCCGCTCCGGCTCCGACGTGCTTCAGCAACGTTTCATGGGACCGATCCTGCGGATTGCCGACGCGCTGGAGGATGAGCCGGGGATGGTGATCGTCGCCGGTCATTCCGACAATGTGCCGATCCGCACCGCAAGGTTCCCGTCCAACACGCACCTTTCGCTCGCCCGCGCCAAGGCGGTCATGAAGATTATTTCCTCGCGGCTGTCGGACCCCTCGCGCCTGTCAGCCGAGGGGCGCGCCGACAAGCAGCCGATCGCCTCCAACGACACCCGGGAAGGCCGGGCCAAGAACCGCCGCATCGAAGTGATACTAGTGAAAGCGACGTCCGGATGATCCTGCGCAGATTCCTGAGGGCCCTGAGGTCATTTGTCTTCGCCATGTTTTTCGGCACGCTGGTAATCAGCGTCTGCCTGTGGTTCTTCGGCCCGCTTCTGGCATTGGGCGGGGCGCGGCCGTTCGACGGAATGTGGGCGCGGATCGTCACCATCGGCATCCTCTGGTTTCTGACGCTGATTATCGTCCTGCTGGTGCTCTGGCGCCGCCGCGTTCGCGAACGCAGGATGTCCGAGGAGATAGTCGAGGCGGCGGAGCCGGACCCGGCTGGCAACGCCATTTCCGCGGAAGTCGGCGAACTGCGCGACAAGATGCGTACCGCACTGGCGCGGCTCAGGAAGTCCAAGCTCGGCCGCCGCCACCTGTACCAGTTGCCGTGGTATGTCGTCATCGGCCCCCCCGGCGCCGGCAAGACAACGGCCATCGTCAATTCCGGACTGCAGTTTCCACTGGCCGACGACATCGGCAAGAACGCCATCGGCGGCGTCGGCGGCACGCGGAACTGCGACTGGTGGTTTACCAACGACGCCGTGCTGATCGATACGGCCGGGCGCTACACCACGCAGGACAGCGATTCGGAGGCGGACAACGCGGCGTGGAGCGGCTTTCTCGATCTGCTGAAAAAATACCGCAAGCGTCAGCCGATCAACGGGGCGATCATCGCCATTTCTCTGTCCGACCTGTCGCTGCAGGACGAGACCACCCAGATGGCGCATGCCCGCGCCGTCAGGCGGCGTCTGCACGAGCTTCGCGAGCGCCTCGGCATTCGATACCCGGTGTATATCCTGTTTACCAAGGCGGATCTTGTCGCCGGGTTCTCGGAGTTCTTCGACACCCTTGGCAAGGAAGACCGCCAGCAGGTCTGGGGGTTTACCTTCGATCTCGACCAGAGCAGGGGCGAGATTTCGCCGATGGCCGATTTCGAAGCCGAGTTCGACGCATTGCTGGCCCGCCTGAACGCGCAGTCGCTGGAGCGCATGCAGGCAGAGACCGACCATCAGCGCCGCAGCCTGATCTCCGGGTTCCCAAACCAGGTGGCGTCGCTGCGGCAGGTCGCGCGCGATTTCCTGAAGGAGGTGTTCCAGGACAACCGGTTCGAGGACCGGCACATGCTGCGCGGCGTATATCTGACCTCCGGAACCCAGGAAGGCACGCCGATCGACCGCCTGATGATGGGCATGGCGCGAACCTTCGGCATCGGCCGGCAGGCCATCGGCTCGGGGCGGGGCACCGGGCGTTCGTTCTTTCTCACCCGGCTGCTGCAGGACGTGATATTCCGCGAGGCCGGCCTGGTCTCTGCCGACGACAAGGTCGAGCGGCGCTACCGCTGGATCACGCGCGGCGCCATCGCCGCGTCGATACTGGTCGCTCTCGGGCTCGGGGCATTGTGGACACGAAGTTATATCGGGAACCGCCAGTTGATCGCCGACGCCAGGCAACAGGTCAAACTGTTTCAGGCGGCGTCGGCCAGCATTCCGGCAAATCCGGTCGGCGACACCGATCTGCCGGCAATCGTTCCGGCCCTCAATATCCTGCGCGACATGCCGGGCAACCCGGTGATCAACGAACCCGACCCGCCCGGCGAACTCACCTATGGCCTCTATCAGGGCGATGCCATCGGCACCGAGGCGGCACAGTCCTACCGGTCGGCGCTGAACCTGTATTTCCTGCCTCGGCTGCTGTTGCGGCTGGAGGAGCAGATTCAGGGCAACATGAACAATCCCGAACTGCTCTACGAGGCGCTGAAGGTCTATCTGATGCTCGGACTTCAGGGTCCGATGGACGAAAAACTGGTTCGCGAGTGGATGAAGGCGGACTGGACGATCACCTATCCGGGGCCGGCGCGGGAGCAGCTTCGCGCCGATCTGACCGATCATCTGACTGCCCTGCTTAGCCAGCCGATGAAGTCGATTGGCCTGAACGGGCCGCTGGTCGAGCAGGTGCAGATAATTCTGTCCGAAATGCCGATGGCGCAGCGCGTCTACAACGGCATCGTAAACGGAGCCAAAGCCAGGGCGCTGCCGCAATGGCGGCTGACCGATATCGGCGGCCCGGCGATCAGCCGGGTGATGACCCGGTCCTCGGGCAAGGCGCTGTCCGATGGCATTCCGGGCGTCTTCACCTATGACGGGTTCAACAAGTTCTTCCTCAGCGAGGCGCTCGAGGTCTCGCAGCGGGTGCAGAACGAAAGCTGGGTACTCGGCCCGTTCGGCACGGCGGAGCAGAGCACTCAGGCGCTGGCCGCGATCAGCCGTGACGTGCTCGACCTCTACTACAATGATTTCATAGAGAAATACGACACGCTTCTGGGCGATATCGACATCGTGCCCATGCAGTCTCTGTCGCACGCGGTCGAGGTCGTGAATGTCCTGTCGGGACCGACATCTCCCATCGTCAACATCCTGACCGCCGTGGCTAACGAAACCCGGCTGACCGAGGACCGGTCGCTCGTGGTCGGCGGCGCGGCGGTCGAGGGTGTCTCGCAACTGACCCGCCTCGAGCTGCGCTCTGAACTGTCGGTGCAGGGCCAGTTCCTGCTCGACACGCTGATGCAGGCCAATCCGATCACCGGCGGCGGCGAGCCGACGAAACCGCCCGGGCAATATGTCGAGGAAAGGTTCGCCTGGCTCAACCAGCTCGTCGCACGCGAGGAGGGCGTGCCCTCGCAGCTCGACACATTGATGACGTCATTGCAGCAGGTCTACGCGGAACTGAACCGCCTTGCGATCAACAGCGGAGGCGCTCTCGGGCAGACAGGCGAGGGCGGGGCGCTGGCGCTGTTCCAGCAGCAGGCGTCGAGGATCGACGGTCCGCTGCCGCGCTGGGCTTCACAGATCACCACCGGATCGTCGGGCATCACCGCGCAGGGAACGAGGGCGCAGTTGAACGCGCGTTGGCAAAGCCAGGTGCTGCCGTTCTGCGACCGTGCCCTGACCAACCGTTACCCGTTCAGCCGCCGATCCAAGGCGGATGTGGCGATTCAGGATTTCTCCCGTTTGTTCGCGCCCGGTGGTCTGATCGACGCCTTCGTCAGCGAAAACCTGCTGCCGTTCATCGACACCACGACCGAGCCCTGGACCTGGAAACAGGTCAGTGGCGCCGATCTCGGAATGTCGGGTTCGGTATTGCAGCAGATCCAGAATGCGGCCGAAATCCGCGACGCGTTCTTTGCGGCGGGCGGGACCCCGTCGGTCGGTTTCGAAATCGTTCCCGAGGCGCTCGATCCCAAGGCGAAGAAGGTCATCCTGGAAGTGGACGGGCAAAAGCTGGAATATTCTCACGGACAGCCGAAGCCGGTGGCGCTCAAGTGGCCGGGGACCGTCGGATTTGCACGGGTCGCGTTCAAGCCGGACGCGCGGGGGGCGGAAAGCACGCTCAAGCGCGACGGTCCGTGGGCCTGGTTCCGCCTGCTCAACGCCGCGGAAATCAGGCGCACCAACGTGCCGGACCGCAGCCGCGTGATCTTCAACGTCGGTGGCCGGATAGCGATATTCGAGATGCGCGCGGGTTCGGTTCTCAACCCCTTCAACCTTCCCGCCCTTTCCCGGTTCAGTTGCCCGAAGTCCCTGTGATGCGCGCGAGGTTCGGAGCGTTCGGCAAGATGCCAAACCTGGGGGATTTCTTCCGGTCGAATCTTCCGCAGGGTTTCGTGGATGCCTGGGACGCCTGGGTGCAGCAGGCCATGATCGAGGCCAAGGACGATCTGGGAGAAGGCTGGCAGGAGTGCTACATGTCGGCGCCGATCTGGCGGTTTACCCTCGCGGGCGGGCTGGCCGGAGCCCTGCCCATGCTGGGTGTCGTGATGCCGTCGGTCGACCGGGTCGGCCGCCAGTTCCCGCTGACGCTGGCCGCGCCGTTGCCCGACGACGTGTCGCCGCTTCTGGGTCATTTCGTTTCGGGTCCGGCTTTCGTGGAACTCGAGGGCATTTCGCTCGACGCGCTTGACGATGCGACGGACCGCGAGGCGCTCGAGTCGCGCCTGGCCGGCGTGAAACTTCCCCCGCTGTCCGGCGACAGCAGGGTGGCCTTGGGCGATGGCGTGCTGGTCCAGACACGGACCGGCGCGTTCGGCCCGTTGCCGGAACTGTGCGCCACGCTGGCCGGGCAGCGTTTCGCCGCCCCGAGCGTCTGGAGCGCCGACGTTACCGGCGGACTGCGGCTGATGGTCTGCGAAGGGCTGCCGGGCGCCGGCAAGACAACGGGTCTGTTCGATCTTGCCGCCGAAATCTGGTCGGGGGGAGGTGCCGAATGAGTGCCGCGCGCGGAATCCGGTACAGCGCCACTACGCATGTGGGCAGGATAAGGAAAGTCAACGAAGACAGTATACTGGCCTTGCCGGAGCAGGGTTTGTGGCTGGTCTCGGATGGCATGGGAGGGCACGAGGCAGGCGATTTCGCCAGCCAGACCGTCGTCGAGTTCGTGGCCATGCTGCCCACCGACCTGGCGCCGGGGGATTTCATGCGGGCGGTGCGCTCGGCCATATACCGCGCGCACGACGCGATCAGAAACGAGGCGGCGCGGCGCGGTTCCGGCACCATCGGCGCCACGGTGGTGGTCCTGATTCTGACCGACGACCATTTCGTCGCGCTCTGGGCCGGCGACAGCCGCCTGTACCGGTTGCGCGGCGCCACCATAGACCTGCTCAGCACCGACCATTCGCTGGTCGCGGAACTGGTGATTGCCGGGCAGATGACCTGGGACGAGGCGGAGCTTCATCCGGAGTCGAACGCGATCACCCGGGCGGTCGGCGTCGGCGAGGAAATGGAACTCGACAAGGTCCGTGGCGAGGTGCGTTCCGGTGACCGTTTTCTGCTCTGCTCCGACGGCCTGAACAAATACGCCGACATGCGGACGCTTCAGCACATTCTCCGCACCACGCCGGTGGAGACGGTCACCGACAGGCTTCTCAAGCTGGCGCTCGATGCCGGCGGCGCGGACAATATCTCGATCATCGTGGTCGATATCCCCTGAACGGCGCGGGGCGCCCGGCTACCGGGAATACAGCAGCCGCGTATCCAGCGAACGCACCGTCGCCGCGCCTTCACCGAGCCGCGCCGCCAGAGCTTCGGCGTAACCGGCGACGGACTCGGTGGTCGGCCGCAATTCGTCGAATATCAGCCCCGACGAACGCATGACGACGATGCGGCTCTTCCCGAAGGTCTCGTCCACCATGAAGGCCAGTTTGGCGGGGTCTCCCGCAGCTTCCGCCAGCCCGTAGGCCACGCGTATCCTGACCGGGCCCGAACGTCCCCCGCGCAGTCCCAGCACCGAATTGTCGGACCGCTTGATATTGGGCAGCAGGTGATAAACGTTGCCCGTCACGTCGACGATCGATACCCACAGAAAGCCGCGCTGCACATCGGCCGGGAGTTCGATGTCGATCACCGGGTTCTCGCCGACGGCATAGGATCCGTCGGGATTCGGATCGCTCCGGTCGCCGTACCCGAAGATTACCTTCAGGCCGCCCTTCGGCGCCGCCGGCAGCCGGCTGTCGATCAGGCAAAGCTGCGGGTTCAGTAATTCGGTCTTTATCGATATGCGCCGATCGCCGGAGATCTTTGCCAATGCGTCGAACATGTTCGCCCGCGTCTCCGGCGACGCCACGTTGCCGGTGATGCTGACCTGCGATCCCATGGCATAACCGCCGGCCGGCGGGTCCTGCAATTCCAGCGCGCCGCAGTCCGCGTGTTCCCTGAGTATGGTCCTTACGCTCTCGACGGGCAGAATCCTCGGCCCGCGGAGGATTTCAACGGTGGCCTTGAGCGAGGCCGGCATCGCCGGTCCCGAAAGCGCCGTCCGGACGCGGTTCTGCTCCGCCGCGTCCGCCGCCAGCCCGGTAACGCGAACGGTGTTTCCACTGACAACGATGCGCCATTCTTCCAGCTTCGAGACCTCGCCGATGAGCGAAAGGATATCGTCGCCCCAGGTTTCGCCGATGTCTCCGCGCGCCAGCGTGAGCTTGGCGTCGCCGCCGAGGCCGGCCATGCGGGAGACAACCGCCGCACGGGTTTCTTCCGATGGCATGTAGCCGACGACCTGGGGCGACGCGCCCGGCCGCTTTTCGGCGACCAGCGTATAGGGCGAGACCTTCGGCAGGGACGGGCGCAGCCAATCCTTCCAGATACCGGAATAATACACCCCCCCGGCGCCGGCCAGCAGCAGCACGATAACGATAGCCAGCGCTCTGGCGCCGGTGCCCTTCTTGCCCGCGGCGCCGCGCGCCGGGCGTTTCGCCGGCTTCCTGCCGGCACCGCCCGGTGCTTTCGATTCAGGTGAAATGATCACCGTTCGCCCGCCCGGCCCGGAAATCTCCTCGATCACGTCCGCCGCCGTCTGGAGGCGCTTGTCCGGG
Organism: Paracoccaceae bacterium; assembly: GCA_046757205.1. Taxonomy (GTDB): domain Bacteria; phylum Pseudomonadota; class Alphaproteobacteria; order Rhodobacterales; family Rhodobacteraceae; genus JBHHXR01. The sequence goes on along the minus strand of JBHHXR010000003.1, from coordinate 23,667 downwards.
TCCGGATCGGTCATCTTGTCGATGAGCGACTTCAAGGGTTCCGGCACGCCGCTGGTATCGAGCGGTGTGCTCTTGTTCCCGATGACCTCCATCGGATTCTTGCCCACGTCCGGCGGTGCGCCGCGATAGGTCGCGAGAAGCAGCGCGCCGAGCGCGTAGATGTCTGACCGCGCGTCGGATTTTCCGCTGAGCTGTTCGGGTGCCGCGTAGGCGTATTTGCCCGCGAATTCGTTGCCGACGATCGTTTCCGCCCCGGGGTTGGTATCCTTGGCGATTCCGAAATCTATGATGACGGCTTTCGCCGGGTCGCCGCCCTGCAGGATGATGTTGTCCGGCGACAGGTCGCGGTGCACGATGTTGTGGGCATGGGTCGCGACCAGCCCTTCGGCGACGCGCGAGGCGACTACCAGAAGGTCCTCGGCCGACATCCCGCCTTCGCGCATTTTCTTGTCAAGTCCCGGACCGTCCACGTAGTCCATCACCAGATAGATATGGCCGTCCGCCGTCCGGTGGTTTTCGGAATACCGCACGACGGCCTCGTGACGCACGTCGCGGATTTCCTCTTCCCGGTTCATCAGGACGAGGTAATCCTCGTTGCTGGAGAGTTCCGAATTCAGAACCTTGAGCGCGACGACGCGGCCGGAGATCTCGCTGCGGGCGCGATAGACCTCGGAGGTCCCGCCGCGCCCGAGCACTTCTTCAACACGGTATGTGTTGTTCAGTATCTGGCCGATCTGGAACGTGTCGCCCTGCCGCGATTCAGACATCGCGCCACCGTTCGAATGGAAAGATTCGCCGCTTGGCTATCTTCTCATCCCATCGCCTGAAACTCGACGCGGCGGTTCTCGTCGGCATTCGGATTCTCGGAATCAAAGGGGAACCTTTCGCCGACGCCGACCGCTTCAAGCCTGTCCTCGGAAATGCCGCAGTCGCCAACCAGGTACCGCTTCACTTCCTGGGCACGCAAGAGCGAGAGCCGGTCATTGTAGCTGGCCGGGCCCGAAGCGTCGGTGTGCCCGACGATCCTGAACAACGGGATATCGATCGACTGCATCGCTTCGCACAAGGTCGCCAGTTTCGGTTTCTGATCGTCCCGCAGCGCCGCCGAATCGAAATCGAAGGTGATGCTCACGTTGACCTGTTCTTCCTTCGACAATTCGACGTATTCGACCGGCGGCGTGACGGTTGTCGCCGTTGTCGTGGTCGTCGCCGTCTCGGTCGACGGTACCAGGACCAGACCACGTGTTTTCTGGTTGAGGAAAATCTTGCTTATTTCCTCGGCGCTCTGCCCTTCGATGGTCGACTGCGCAAACACCGGCACTACGGCAAGCTGTGCGATCAGTAACGGAATTGCGACCGCAAATGGTGTTCGAATACGCATGGTGTCTCACTTTGCGGAAATTTGCTGATGTACGGCGCGGAGTTTACACCAGTCCCCCAACGCAGACAACTTTTAAGCACGCCTGACGGTTCGCCGCTGGCTGACCCTTGCGCGCCACGTTATCCGGTTCATTTGCGGCCAGGCTTGAAATTCAAGGCCTTGGCGGGTCTAATGCGCGGCGCGCCCGAAGGCCGTGCATGGGCGCCGCGCTTCATCAGGGGTTTGCGGATGCGGTATCTGCCAGCGATACTATTGTCGATAGCGATACTACTGGCGCCGCTGGTCTGGCATTTTTCGTCGTCGCTGTTCACCGGCGGCGGGCTGTCCGGCGGGCCCGCCGTCGACAGCGGCGCGCGCATCGAACTGGAGATGTTGCGCCAGCAGATCGAGGAACTTCAGAGCCGCGTCAGGACGCTTGAGCAGCAATCGGCGCTGGAACCCCGCGAGGTGGAACCCGACGTCTTCGGCGGCCGTGGCGAGAATTCAATCAGGAACGCCTATGCCCAGGTCGTGCTGATCGCCAACCGGCGGCAGGTGAACCGTGGGCTGACGGTCCCCACCCCGCAGTTTCTCGCCGAGTTTCTCGGGCGCCCGCGCGAGAACCTGACCGACGAGTGCCAGCCGATAACCAACCCGGACATGGCGGCGATGCTGCGGCTGGAACAGGTGGGACCGATACAGGTACACATGCTGGAGCCGGCGCTAAAGTCGCTGCGCAGGGTCTTCGACAATGTCCTGACGACGGATACCGATCTCTATGAGCGCATCAGGAGTTCCGGGTCGCTGTGCGTACGGCGCATCCGCGGATCCGACAACAAACTGTCGTCGCACGCTTTCGGCCTGGCCATCGATCTCAACATCGACGGGCAGCTTGATTCCCTGGCCGACGGAAAGACCCAGCTCGGGCTTACGATTCTTGCCGATTTCTTCCAGACCGAGGGCTGGATCTGGGGCGCCGGATTCGGCCGCGAGGACAGCATGCATTTCGAGGTAAGCCGCGAATTGCTGGAGTCGTGGCGCAAGGAAGGACTGATCTGAAGGCAGGGGCCCGGGCCCCGGGCGCGCAAGCCCCCGGCGGGATCAACCCGCTTGCGATGATCGTGAACGTCGCGCGCGGAACGGCGCTCAGAGCTTCCGTTTCATTCCCCAGTGGCTCGCCGAAAATCCCATCCTTTCATAGAACCGAAGGGCGTCGTCGCGCCGCCGGTCGGTGGTCAACTGGATCATTTCGCAGCCGGCGCTTCGCGCTCTCTCGAACGCCGCCGAAAACATCGCTTCGCCGATGCCCTTGCCGCGGTGCCCACTGGCGACCCGCACGCCCTCGATCTGCGCCCGCGAGGCGCCCTTTCGCGAAAGGCCGTGGATCACGGTGAATTGCAGGCAGCCGGCGATCTCGCCGTTCCGCTCGGCGACCAGATACACGTTGCCGGGCTGCGCCGTCATCGCCGCGAAGGCGCGCGCGTAAGCCGGGTCCCCGGGTGCCTCGCGGCCCTTGCCGAGACCGTCATCGGCCAGAAGCGCGACGATCGCGCCGAGGTCGTCGCATGCCGCCTCGCGGATGATCACGGCGCGCCGGACGCGGAACGCACGAACGCCGAAATCCGCGCCGGGTCCTTCACACCGGGCGCGCTTTCGACGCCGGACGAGACATCGACCTGCCGCGCTCCGGTAAGCCGCACCGCGGCGGCGACGTTGTCGGGCGTCAGCCCGCCCGCCAGCATCCACGGCACCGGCCAGCGCCGCCCGGCGATCAGCCGCCAATCGAAGGCCAGCCCGTTGCCGCCGGGCAAGGCAGCGCCGGGGGGTGGTTTCGCATCGACCAGAATCTGGTCGGCGACCCGGGCATATTCGTCCAGCGCCGGCAAGTCGGACCCGTCCCGGACGCCCACGGCCTTCATGACCGGCAATCCAAACCTGTCGCGAAGGTTCGAGACCCGATCCGGCGTTTCACTGCCATGAAGCTGAAGCATGTCGATGGGAACCGCCGACAACAGACGCTCCAGGAACGCGTCGTCGGCGTCCACCGTCAGCGCCACCTTGCACAGACCGGCCGGCACCGTCGCGGCGAGCCCGGCTGCATCTTCCGTCGTCAGGTTCCGGGGCGATCCGTCAAAGAACACGAAACCGACATAGGCGGCGCCGGCGGAAACCGCGGCATCGACCGCGCCGGCGCTGCGCAGCCCGCAAATCTTAACCCGGACCGGTGTTGAATTTGTCATCTTCGCCGAATGCGCCGTTATCCCAGAAGCGCCAGAACGTCATCGTCGGAACGCCCGGTCTTCTTCTTCAGACCTCTGACCTCGCCCTGAAGCTTGCGCACCGCCCGCGTGCTCTCGGCCGCCCTCTTGCGGTGCTTGTATTCGCGGAGGTATTCCAGCCCGTAACCCAGAATGAGGCCAAGCAGAACGGAAGCGAGAATGACGACGAACAGCGGAAGCTCAAAGGATCTTGAGTAAATCCGCGACAATTCCTCCGGCAGCAGATGCAGCACCACCGTTTCCCGGTTGGCCAGCGCCAGAAAGACAACAACGATCATGATAACGGCAAGAGCGCCGTAGCGTATCAGTCGAAACATACCCTAGCCCGTGGCCTGCGCTCCGGTTCACTTCCGGTTCAGGCGATCCCGAAGCAGTTTTCCCGTCTTGAAGAACGGAACGAATTTTTGCTCGACATGCACGGATTGTCCGGTTCGCGGGTTACGTCCGGTCCGCGCTTCTCTTTTCTTGACGGAAAAAGCGCCGAAGCCGCGAAGTTCGACCCGGTTGCCCTTTGCCATGGCGTCGATGATGCCGTCGAAAACAGTGCTGACAATCCGTTCTACATCGCGCTGGTAAAGGTGTGGGTTTTCTTCGGCAATCTTCTGAACCAGTTCTGACTTGATCATCGTGGTGCGCCTTTTCCCTGTCGTGCCGCCTTTTTACCGGCGGCTGCATCTTCCACTTTCCCGCAGCCGGAAGACCTGCAAGTCACGATTATAATGGCAGAAATTACCGTGCTATGGAATAGAGACGCGGACCGGATTTGCCGGTTAATCGCGGCAACAGGCCGTTTGGCGCCGAAATTCTGCCGAATATCGAAGCAAAAGAATCGTCGTCCGCTTCGACGGACCAGAGTTCGACCGGCAAGTCCGCCAGAGTGGCGTCGACCGATTCGAGATAGTCGATGGCCGCGCTTTGGCCGCCGATACGGTCCACCAGGCCATTGCCGAGCGCCATTCGCCCGGTGAATATGCGGCCATCGGAAACCTTGTCGAGAGCGCTGCCGTTCAGGTTCCGGCGATCCCCGACAAGGCTGCGGAACCAGGCATAACCTTCGGCAACCAGCGCTTCGTCGATGGCGCGCGCCTCGTCCGAGGAGGGCCGGAACGGCGAAGGCTCGGATTTCAGTTCCGAGGACCGGACGGTTTCCATGCCGATGCCGATCCGGTCCATCAGGCCGGTGAGATCGGGATATTCCATGATTACGCCGATCGAGCCGGTCAGCGTGTTGCCGCGCGCGACGATCTCGTCGGCAGCGAGCGCCGCGATATAGCCGCCCGAAGCCGCCACCTCGCCCATCACGGCGACCACAGGTTTGACCTCCGCCACCCGGCGGATCGATACATAGAGCGCCTCGGCGCCGGTCGTGGTGCCGCCCGGGCTGTCGATGCGCACGATCAGCGCGCGGACATTGTCGGCCTCCGCCATTTCGTCAAACAGGGCATCGCGCGCCGGGTCGTCGGCAATGACGCCGGATACATCGAACCGCGCGATATGTTCGCCGCGCGGCAGAAGATCGCCCGGCACCAGGAGCCATGCCGCAACGCCGGCCAGCAGCAGCGCCACGAAGAAACCCCGCCAGAAAGCCGAGCGGCGCCACTTGCGGCGCCGCTCCTCGTAGAAATCGCGCTCAAAGCTCATTGAAGCCCGGTCCCGATCGCTCACTGCTTTTTCTGATCCTTCAGGGCCGCCCCGAGAATGTCGCCCAGCGAGGCGCCGGAGTCGGAGGAACCATACTGTTCGACGGCTTCCTTCTCTTCGGCGATCTCGCGTGCCTTGATCGACAGGCCCAGCTTGCGCGAGTTCTTGTCGATATTGGTCACGCGGGCATCCACCTTGTCGCCCACGGCGAAGCGCTCGGGCCGCTGCTCGGCACGGTCGCGCGACAAATCGGAGCGGCGGATGAAGGATTTCATGCCGTCGTATTCGACCTCGATGCCGCCGTCCTCGATCTTGGTCACGGTGACGGTGACGACGTTGCCGCGCTTGACGCCGGCCGTGGCCTCGGCGAACGGGTCGCCCTCGAGCGCCTTGATCGACAGCGATATGCGCTCTTTCGCCGTGTCGATGTCGGTCACGACGGCCTTGACGACGTCTCCCTTCGAGAAGTCACGCAACGCTTCCTCGCCGGAGCGGTCCCAGGCGATGTCCGAAAGATGAACCATGCCGTCGATTTCGCCGTCCAGGCCGACGAACAGGCCGAACTCGGTGATGTTCTTGACCTCGCCCTCGACGGTGGAGCCGATCGGATGCGCGGCGGCGAAGTTTTCCCACGGATTTCCCTGGGTCTGCTTCAGGCCAAGGCTTACGCGGCGCTTGGCGGCGTCGATCTCCAGCACAACGACCTCGACCTCCTGACTGGTCGATACGATCTTGCCCGGGTGCACGTTCTTCTTGGTCCAGGACATCTCGGAGACGTGGACGAGCCCCTCGACCCCCGGTTCAAGCTCGACGAACGCGCCGTAGTCGGTGATGTTGGTAACCCTGCCGGTGTGCTTCGATCCGATCTCGTATTTCGATTCCACGCTCGCCCACGGGTCTTCCTGAAGTTGCTTCATGCCGAGGCTGATGCGCTGCGATTCCTTGTTGATCTTGATGACCTGAACCTTGATCGTTTCGCCGATATTGACGATTTCCGACGGGTGATTGACCCGGCGCCAAGCCATATCGGTGACGTGCAACAGGCCGTCGACGCCGCCGAGGTCGACGAAGGCGCCGTATTCGGTGATGTTCTTGACGACGCCGTCCACCACGTCGCCCTCGCTCAGCCTGCCGACGATTTCGGCGCGCTGTTCGGCGCGGCTTTCTTCCAGAATGGCGCGTCGGGAAACCACGATATTGCCCCGGCGGCGGTCCATCTTGAGGATCTGGAACGGCTGCGGGATATGCATCAGCGGCGTGGCGTCGCGCACCGGCCGGACGTCCACCTGGCTGCCCGGCAGGAAAGCAACCGCGCCGCCGAGATCGACCGTGAAGCCGCCCTTGACGCGGCCGAAGATGAGGCCCTCGACACGCTCTTCGTTCTTGGCGGCTTTTTCGAGGCGGTCCCAGGCCTCTTCGCGGCGTGCCTTGTCGCGGCTGATCACCGCCTCGCCGCGGGCGTTCTCGACCCGGTCCAGATAGACCTCAACCGTATCGCCGATGGCGATTTCGGGGTCCTGGCCGGGTTTTGCGAATTCCTTGAGATCGACACGGCCTTCCATCTTGTAGCCGATGTCGATGATGGCCTGTCCGGCCTCGATCGCGAGCACTGTGCCATTGACGACCGACCCCTCTTCGGGGGTTACAAGCTCCATGCTTTCATTGAGCAGGGCTTCGAATTCTTCCATCGTAGCTTTTGATGACATGCGAGTTTCAGTTCCTTTTCAGTCATTTTTCCGGCCGCGCGGTTGGGTCCGCCGGTCTTTGGGTTTCACGGGTCTGAGGCGAGGAAAAAAACAAACGAGGGCCGGTGCTAGTCCCGACCCTGCCCGAGTTTTCTTTTTATCAGCGCCACCGCCTCGGCGACGGCTGCGTCTATAGACAATTCCGTGGTGTCGAGCAAGTGCGCATCTTCGGCCGGTTTCATCGGCGCGAGGTTGCGCGCCGCATCACGCGCGTCCCTCCGACGGAGGTCCGCAAGGACGTCTTCGAAATTCACCGCCGCCCCTGATTTCTGCAGTTCCAGCCAGCGGCGTCTCGCCCGTTCCTCGTCCGAAGCCGTGACATAGAGTTTCACTTCGGCGTCCGGACAGATGACGGTTCCGATATCGCGGCCGTCAAGCACCGCGCCACCCTCGCGCCGGGCGAAGGCCTGCTGGTATTTCATAAGCGCGGCACGTACTTCGGGGATAGCCGCGACCTGGCTTGCCGCCTGGCCGATCTCGGCGCTGCGCAGGTCATCGGCCGCAAGATCCGCCCGCGTGAGGTGAGCGGCAAGGTTCGCCGCGATCAGCGGGTCAACGGCGCCATCGGTGAACTTTCGCACCTTCCTGCCGACCGACCGGTAAAGCAGGCCGGTATCGAGATGCGCAAAACCGAACCGCTCGGCGACGGCGCGTCCGATGGTGCCCTTTCCCGAGGCAGCCGGGCCGTCGATTGCGACCGTGAATTGCATCAGCCCGTTCCGCGCCCCCGCCAGTACCGCAGTGCATGGTAGACGAGCAGCCCGGCAAGCAAAAGCATGCTCAGCGAGGTCGCCGATGACTTGAGAACGGTCCATCGGCCGGCCACCGAGACGGCCTCTCTCGTCAGATCTCCCGCCCCGGCGCGCAGCAGTTCGGCGACCGCCGCGTTTTCCAGATAATCGCAGGCAGCACCGACGACGGGAACCGCCACCGCCGCCAATTTCAGGGCGCGGGGCCCGGGCAAGAGGCGGAACACGGCGACGCCGAGAACGGCCGCCAGCATCGCCGGATACACCAGGTCGAGCCGGTGCTGTACGTTGAGGTAGAACGCCACCGTGTCGGCGTCGAGCGCGCCGAGGAATGCCCGCGCGTCTTCAAATCCGTATCCACCGGGGCGCAAGTCGAACGGCGCAAGGCCGCCGGCGGCAGAGGCGATCCGCCGAAGCGACCACAGCAGCATGGTGAAATAGACGGCCAGCGTCGCCGCGACGAGTAACCAGTAGAGTTTCCAGCGAACGGACATGGTTTCCGCCTAGAAATTCTCGCGCGTCAACTGCGCGCCCAGGTCCGTCATCAGGTCCACGAATCCGGGAAAAGAAGTGTCTATGGCGCCGGCGTCGTCGATCCTGACCGGCTTGCGCGCGGCCAGCCCGAGACACAGGAAGCTCATGGCGATGCGGTGGTCGAGATGCGTGGCGCAGGTGGCGCCGCCGGGAACCGCCCCGGCGCCTCTTCCGTGCACGATCAGCGTGTCTTCGTCTTCCTCAACCGTCACGCCGCAGGCCTCCAGCCCGCGCGCCATGGCGTCGATCCGGTCGCTCTCCTTGACGCGAAGCTCGCGAATCCCGCGCATGACGGTACGGCCCTCCGCGGTGGCCGCAAGAGCGGCGAGCACGGGGTATTCGTCGATCATGCTGGCGGCGCGTTCGGGCGACACCTCGATGCCCGAAAGGGCGCTGAAACGCACGCGAATGTCGGCAACCGGCTCCCCTCCTTCGTCTCGGCGGTTCCCGAAGGCGATATCCGCCCCCATCTCCTGCAGGGTCTCGAAGAGGCCGGCGCGGGTCGGGTTGAGGCCGATGCCGGGCACGAGGATGTCGGCGCCTTCGACCATCAGCGCCGCACAGACGGGAAACGCCGCTGACGAGGGATCGCGCGGAACCGAAAGGGTTTGCGGCTTGAGCTCCGGTTCGCCGCGCAGTGTGATCACAGAGCCGTCGCCGGTTTGCCCGGATGAGATTTCGGCACCGAATCCGCTCAGCATGCGCTCCGTGTGATCACGGGTCGGCTCGCGCTCGGTCAAAACGGTTTCACCGGGCGCGTTCAGACCGGCGAGCAGCACGGCCGACTTCACTTGTGCGGAGGGAACCGGGGTTGTGTAGCGCACCGGAACCGGCTCGGCCGCACCGGTCAGGGTCAGCGGTAACCGCCCGCCCCGGCGGCCAACGGACAGCGCACCGAAAAGCGCCAGCGGCTCGGTGATCCTGCCCATCGGCCGGCTGCGCAAGCTGGCGTCGCCGGTAAAGGTGGCGGTGATGCCGGTGGTCGCCATGCTGCCCATGATCAGGCGGACGCCGGTGCCGGAATTGCCGCAGTCGATGACGTTGTCGGGCTCGGCGAAACCGCCGACGCCGACGCCATGAACCGACCATTCGCCGTCTCCGCGCCTCTGCACCTCGGCGCCAAGGGCCTGCATCGCCCGGGCGGTATCGAGCACGTCCTGCCCCTCCAGCAGCCCCGATATGCGGGTCTCGCCGACCGCCAGCGCGCCGAGGATCAGCGCGCGGTGCGAAATGGACTTGTCTCCGGGAATTTCCGCCACGCCTCTGAGCGGCGGTCCGCGGCGTGCCGACATGGGCGCGGGCTGGCCATGACTGGACATATTCGTTACTCCCCGGGGAAAGGATCGGCAGAGCTATAGCGGAGTGGCGGGAGGCGGTCCACCACCGCGGCCGGGGATTTCAGCGGCGTCGGAAAGTGAGGTAGTGCGGCACGCGCCCCTCGCGCAGTGCCTTGGTCTCGTACCGGGTGCGAAACCAGTCCTGCCACGGTTGGCGCCAGTCGCCGGGCCCCTCGGCGCACCATTCGAAGTCCGGGCGCCGGGTCATGACTTCCAGCGAGTGCCGCGCATAGTCCGGGATATCGGTCGCGACATGAAACCGCGCGCCCGGTTTCAGGACGCGCGCCAGCGGATCGATGTTTTCGGGATTTACGAACCGCCGCCGGTGGTGCCGCGTCTTCGGCCAGGGGTCCGGGTACAGGACGAAGGCGCGGGTTATCGAGCCATCCGGCAAGACATCCAGCAGATCACGCGCATCGCCGGCGTGGATACGGATGTTGTTCACGCCCGCCCGGTCGATTCTCGGAAGCAGTGCTGCAACGCCGTTGATGAAAGGCTCGCAGCCGATGAGGCCGACGCCGGGGTTGGCTTCCGCCTGATGCAGGAGGTGTTCGCCCGCCCCGAAACCGATTTCCAGCCAGACCGGGCGGTCATCGCCGAAGAGATCCGCCAGGTCGATCTTCGCGCGCGCCGGGTTCTCGTCCCAGCCGACGCCGCCGACGGCGATGCGCGGCAGATAGGTCTCCAGGTATTCCTTTTGCAGCGGCCGCAACTTTTTGCCGAAACGCCGGCCGTAGAAATTCCGCCAGGGCGCCGCGTCGGGCTTCGGTTCCGTCATGCCTACTCCGGTCTCCGACCTGCCGCCGTCAGCCCCGCCCGCGATAGGGGGCGGCCCCCTGGTCGGGGATCCACGCGCCCTCGGGCGGCGCGCCGGTCTGCCGGAACACGTCGATCGGAATGCCGCCGCGCGGATACCGGTAGCCGCCGATGCGCGGCCAGGCCGGGGTGAGGAGTTCGACCAGCCGCTTGCCGATGTCGATGATGCGATCCGCGTGGAACGCGCCGTGATTGCGGAAGGAATTGAGGTAGAGCTTGAGCGGCTTCGATTCCACCAGCCATTCGCCCGGCCCATGATCGATCACGATATGGGCAAGATCGGGATGGCCCGTCATCGGGCACATCGAAGTGAATTCCGGCGCCGTGAAGCGGACCACGCGGGCGGTACCGGCGTGGCCGGCCGGGGCCTTCTCCGGTCTTGCCTCGTCGGGGCTGCCGAGCAGATCGACCTTTCGGCCAAGCTGCGACAAGCCGCTGACATCCGTTTCCGTCACCTCACGCCCCATGGGATAGCCGCTGCCGGCGTTATACCAGTTCCAGCAGCGTATCGACCAGATCGGTCTTTTCCCAGCTGAAGCCGCCGTCGTCGTCGGGTGCGCGGCCGAAATGGCCGTAAGCCGCCGTGCGCTGAAAGATCGGTTTGTTGAGGCCGAGATGCTCGCGGATGCCGCGCGGCGTCAGGTCCATGGAGCGGTCAATGGCCGTTTCGATGGCTTCCGGCGGCACCTTGCCGGTTCCGTAGGTGTCGGCGTAGATCGACAGCGGGCGCGCCACGCCGATGGCGTAGGAAAGCTGGATGACGCAGCGGTCGGCCAGGCCTGCCGCCACCACGTTCTTTGCAAGGTAACGCGCTGCATAGGCAGCTGAGCGGTCAACCTTGGTGGGGTCTTTGCCCGAGAACGCGCCGCCACCGTGCGGCGCCGCGCCGCCATAGGTGTCGACGATGATCTTGCGCCCGGTGAGGCCGGCGTCGCCGTCCGGACCGCCAATGACGAACTTGCCGGTCGGGTTCACGTGCCATTCGGTTTCGTCGGTCACCCAACCGTCGGGCAGTTCCTCGAGCACATAGGGCGTGATCAGTTGGCGAACATCGTCGGATTCCATGCTCTCGTCGAGGTGCTGGGTCGACAGCACCAGCGAGGTCACCGCAACCGGCTTGCCGTTCTCGTAACGAAGCGTGATCTGGGACTTTGCGTCGGGCCCGAGCTTGGGTTCCGCGCCGCTCTTCCGCGCTATCGCAAGGCGGCGCAGGATGCGGTGGGCATAGTGAATCGGTGCCGGCATCAGCTCCGGCGTTTCCCGCACCGCGTAGCCGAACATGATGCCCTGATCGCCGGCGCCCTCGTCCTTGTTGTCCGTGGCATCGACGCCCTGGGCGATGTGCGCGGACTGCTCGTGCAGATAGGTCTGCACATCGACGGTCCGCCAGTGAAACCCGTTCTGCTCGTAGCCGATGTCGCGGACGCATTCCCGGGCGATGTCCTCGACCCGCAGGATCACGCTTTCCGGCCCGCGGACCTCGCCGCCGATGATGATGCGATCGGTGGTCGCGAATGTCTCGCAGGCGACGCGGGAATAGGGGTCATCGCGCAGAAAAGCGTCGAGGATGGCGTCCGAAATCCGGTCGCAGACCTTGTCCGGGTGGCCCTCGGATACCGATTCGGAGGTGAACAGATAATTTCTGCGCGTCAAGACAGGCCCCTCGCTTGGCAAGGCCGGTTACCCGGCAAGGCGAAAACAGAACTCGATGCAGGTGCGTACTTTATGTGCCGAGGTCGCGTCAATCCTGCAAAACGCGCTCAGGTTTCGCGCCCGCCCCGGCGGGCGAACAAATGGGACGTTACCGGCAACAACGCGCACAGCAGGATCAGGGCGATAATCGGGGGATCCCCCAGCCTAGCATAGAGCGGCGGCGGCAGCGATGCCGGCAGAACCGCATCGACTTTGCCGGCCTCGCCGAGGCCGAGCGACGCCGTGACGCGGCCCAACGGGTCGATCATAGCGGAAATGCCGGTGTTGGCCGCCCGCGCCATCGGCAGTCCCTGCTCGATCGCCCGGCTGCGCGCCTGGGCGAGATGCTGGTAGGGGCCCGAGAAGGTTCCGAACCAGGCGTCATTCGTGACCAGCACAAGCCAGTCGGGGCGGCCCTCGGGGGCGAAAATCGCGTGTGGAAAGATCGCTTCGTAACAGATTAACGGCAGGAAAGGCGGAACCTCGGAATCCTGTACGAGATGCGGCCCCGGCCCGGCGCTGAACCCGCCCGTTGCCCGCGCCGCCAGCGCCTCTATCCCGGTTCCCCGGAACAGGGCCGGGAAAGGCATGTACTCGCCAAATGGCGCCAGGTGCGACTTTTGATAGGTCGCGGCGATCTCGCCTTCCTCGTTCAGCAGTGACAGCACATTGTACCAGTTCCTCTGTTCGCCGTGCCAAACCACTTGCCGGGCGCCGACGATAACCGGCGCTTGGGCCGCGGCGACCATCGCCAGCCGCAGATCGGGCCGGTCTTCAAGGAAAAACGGCACGGCCGCTTCCGTCCAGATGACTGCGTCGCGCGGCCCCTCGGCCGCGCTGAGATCAAGCTGTCTCCGGAAGAACGTCCGCTGCATGTCGGAACGCCACTTGAGGTGCTGTTCCGCATTTGGCTGAACAATTCTCACCGTGAAGCCGTCGGGCCGCTCCGGCACCGGGAGGGCAAGGCGCTGCATGCCAAAGCTCCAGCCCGCGCCGAGCAACGCGACGGCCGCCAGAAAGGGGACCGGCCGCATCATGGCGGGCAGACCGGCGGCAAACAGCGTCAGGAAACCCAACGCATAGGGGCCGAATACGCTGACCGTCTGAAGTACCGGCGACGCCGACCATCCATAGGCGATCATGGACCAGGGAAACCCGGTAAACAGATGCGCGCGCGCGTACTCTCCCAGCGCCATGGTGCCGGCCAGAATGACCAGCCCGGAACCGATGCCGGGCCAGACGCGTCGGGCCAGGGCGAAGGGCGCCGCCCAGAAAAGGGCGAGGCCGAAGGCCAGCAGGGCAATCGCGAACGGCGCCATCCAGCCGTCTCTCGCCGCATCCACCATGAACGGCTCGACGATCCAGCTGAGCGAAACCAGGAAGAAACCCGAGCCCGCCGCCAGACCGACAACGGCGCCCGCCCGCGCGCTTTCGGCGCCGTTCACGAGCCAGACGAGGACCGGCCATGCCAGGAACACGAAGAGCGGCAGCGAGTAGGGCGCCTGTGACAGTGCGGTCGCCGCGCCCGCAGCGGTGGCGCAGGCGTACCGCTGCCAGCCGCGCAGCCCGCCGCAAACCCGCGGCAGGCGCCTCAGCCGGGACGGCATCTATTCCGCCGCACGGTCCAGCGCTGCCGGGGAGTGTATCCGTACGCGAAGCCGCTTGATGCGCCTGGGATCGGCGTCGATCACCTCGAATTCGTGGCCGTCCGGGTGCTGAATGATTTCACCGCGCGTCGGCACGCGGCCGCACAGCATGAAGACCAGTCCGCCGAGGGATTCGACATCCTCGTCGAGATCGTCGGGAAGCAGGTCGACGCCGGCCATCGCCTCGAACTCGTCGAGCGGCGATTTCGCGAAGGCCAGATAGACGCCCGGGCTTTCCTCCACCCATGGCTCGGCCTCGTCGGCGTCGTGCTCGTCGGCAATCTCGCCGACGATTTGCTCCAGCAGATCCTCGATGGTGACCAATCCGTCGACGCCGCCATATTCGTCGATGACCAGCGCCATGTGCACCCGCATCCCCTGCATCTTCTGCAACAGCGCACCGATCGGCATCGAGGGGGGCGCGAAGAGAACCGGCCTGACGATCGGCCGCAGTTCGAACTTCCCGTCCGATTCGCCGAAGCCGTAGCGCAGCGCGAGGTCCTTGAGGTGCACGAAGCCCAGCGGATTGTCGAGCGTCTCGCTGTATACCGGTATCCGCGTGAACCCGCTCTTCCTGAAGAGATCGACCACGGTCGCGAGATCGGCGTCTTCCGGGACCGCGACGATGTCCGCTTTCGGGACGTACACGTCCTCGACCCGCATATTGTGCATGTTTCGCAGGTTCACCAGCATCTCCTGCGCGCCGTTTGCCACGCCGGGAAAACCGTCGGTGCTGGGTGTCTTCGACTGTTCCGGTTTGGGCTCTGATCCGAAAAGCCGTTCGAAGAACGAGATCTTTTCAGGAGACGGCGGGTCCGATTCCTCGCCGGCCGAACTTTTCTCCGGCCGGCCCGTTCCCTCTGAATTGTCGTCCATTTCTCCTATCCGTAATACGCGTGCGCCCACGCTACTTCCTAATATGGGTTCGGAATACCTTCGGTTGCAAGGGCAATGACTTCCAATGTTTCCATAACTGTGGCATCGGCGTCCTGCGCATGATCGTAACCGAGAAGATGCAGACAACCGTGAACGATCAGGTGGAACGCATGATCAGCAAGCGGCACGCTCCGCTCGCCGGCTTCGCGCAGGCAGGTGTCATAGGCGATGGCGATGTCGCCCAGCCCGACCTGCGGGCCGCATTGCGGCGGCGGCGAAGGAAGGCCCCCGGGTGTGGCGGCCGACAACCGGAATGCCGGCCAGGAAAGAACGTTGGTCGCCCCCTCCACATGCCGGAATTCCGTATTGAGCGAAGCAATGCGGTCATCGTCGCAGGCCAGCAGCGCGACAGCGTAGCCTGACGGCTCCAGTCCAGCCGCGGCCAGCGCCGCCTTCACCGCCCTGTCGGCCAGCGAGGCTATCTGGACATCGTTCCAGCGGGCGTCCTCGACGACCGCTTCCACCACCTCAGCCATGCTTGCCGGACTTCGCCTCGTAGGCCTCGATGATGCGCGCGACCAGCGGGTGGCGCACCACGTCCTCGGCGGTGAACCGGGTGAAGCCGATGCCGTCGACGCCGCGCAGGATCCGCTCCGCCTCGACCAGACCCGAAAAGGTGCCGGGCGGCAGGTCGATCTGCGTCATGTCGCCGGTTACCGCCATCCGGCTTTCCTCGCCAAGACGCGTGAGGAACATCTTCATCTGCATCGTCGTCGCGTTCTGGGCTTCGTCGAGGACGACATAGGCGCTGGAAAGCGTACGGCCCCGCATGAAGGCCACCGGAGCGATCTCGATCCTTTTTTCTTCGATCAGCTTCTGGACCTGCTTGGCGGGCAAAAAGTCGTTCAGCGCGTCATAGAGCGGCTGCATGTAGGGATCGACCTTTTCCTTCATGTCGCCGGGCAGGAAGCCGAGGCGTTCGCCGGCCTCCACCGCCGGGCGGCTGAGGATTATGCGGTCGACCCTGCCGTCGAGAAACATCGCGACGGCGGCGGCGACGGCAAGATAGGTCTTGCCGGTTCCCGCTGGCCCGAGCCCGAAAACGAGCTGCTCGCTCATCAGTTGCGTGACATAGGCCTTCTGGGTTTTCGTCCGCGGCTCGACGATGCGCTTGCGGGTTCTGATTTCGACCTTTCCGCCCTCGAACATTTCGAGCTGGCCCGTGTTTTCGGCGGCCGGTGCATGATCGCCGTTGCCGAAATGAAGGGCAGCCTCGACATCGCCCGAGGCCACGTCGCGGCCGTGTTCCAGGCGCCTGTAGAGTTCCTCGAGCGCGTCCCTGGCACGGGCGCAGGCGTCCTTTTCGCCATGCAGGGCAATCTGGTTGCCGCGCCGGGTGATCACGATCCCGAGCGCGGTCTCGATCTGGACGAGGTTCCGGTCCAGTTCGCCGCACAGGTCTATCAACAGTCGGTTTTCGGGAAAATCGAGCGCCATGTCGCAGGCGCCGTCGGACTTGACCGTTCCGGTCAGGGCGGGTTTCGCCAAGGTGTCTCAGTCCATTCTGCTGTGTTGCACTGCCCCGATGGTGCCCCAGCCGCCAAGGGCACGCAAGGCAAAACATCGTCAGCGCAACGTGTTATCGTGTCTTCGGTGCCGGTCGGAGGAGAGAGTATTCGCTCTCCGGAGCGTCAGTTTCGTCCGATGAGCACGCGCGCGAAATCGCCCGACACCGTGCCCGGAACAGCCCCTTCGCGGCAGAGCGGCAAGCCCTCGGGCGTGAGGCGCGGCGTCATGTAGCCTTCGACGCCGTCGTCTATGATCCAGTGGTCGCAGCCGTCGGGATCGACCCATATTCCTGAGGTCATCGCTTCAAGGCTGCCGCCGTCGATACCCTGATCGACCGTTGTATCCTTGTTCACCATCTCGCCGAGGCTGCAGGCCGCCAGCAGCGTCACTGCCCCCAGGCAAGCAACCACACGGCGCGGCCGGCAAGGCCCGGAAACAGGAATTTCACTCACAAAAAATCTCCACCCGGCGGTTGAGACACCGTCCTGCCTCGTTGGAATTCGATGCTACCGGCGACAACTCTCCGAAACCCCTTGCCTGCGCAGTGGCGCCAAGCGAACGAACGATCCCGGCGACGGCTTCCGCGCGCTGCTTCGACAGTGCCAGATTATGTTCCGTGGACGCCGTGTTGTCGGTGTGACCGTCGACAAGGAACTTCGTCTTGCCGCCGCCGATTTCCTTGATGAAGAACGCCGTCAGGCGCGCCCGCGCATCTTTGGACAACTCGGCGCTGTCGACCTCGAAAAGAGCTGCCGTGCCGACCTTGTTGCAGCGAAACCTGTCGCGGTTGAGGCAGCGCGGGGTGCCGTCGCGGTTGAGGCGCGGGCTCATGAAACCTTCAAATCCGGTATCCATTACCCAGTGTTCGCAACCGTCGGGATCGACCCAGATCGTGGCGTCGAGACGGCCGGCGCCGCCGCCGGCGCCCTGCGCCAGGGCAGAAGGGGCCATGCCGATACACAGCATGAGCGCCAGGAATGCCGCCACGTGGCGAAATGTCATTTGATTGGTCTCTGCGCGTTTCGCCGCGACGATAGTTTCCGATGGCGCTTCGCGCAACGATTTTGCCGGCAACGGCGACAAAATCGGGAGTTGTTGCAGATCAGACAAGCTCGCCCGACAATGAGTTTCTTTCGGCCGAGACGACGCGGGCCGATACGGTCCCGCCAAGACGATCGGGCGGCGCCTGCAGGTGCACCGGCTGCAGGTAGGGGGATCGCCCGACAAGCTGGCCGGGTTTCCGCCCCGGTTTTTCCAGGAGCACCGGCAAGATCCGCCCGACCAGTCCTTTCTGAAAGGCATCCTGATGGCGCGTCAGTGTCTCCTGCAAGCGCCGCAGCCTGTCCGCCTTGACGTCCTCGCTGACCTGAGCGCGGCCCGCGGCCGGGGTTCCGGGGCGGGCCGAATACTTGAACGAATAGGCCTGCGCATAGCGGACGCGATCGCAAAGATCGAGCGTGGCGCGAAAGTCCGGCTCTTCCTCGCCGGGGAACCCGACGATGAAATCGCCGGAAACCGCAATATCCTCGCGGGCTTCGCGGATGCGGTCGATCAGACGCAGGTAATCGCCCGCGGTGTGTTGGCGGTTCATCGCCTTCAGCACCTTGTCGGAGCCCGACTGAACCGGCAGATGCAGGTACGGCATCAGCTTTTCAATTTCGCCGAACGCGGCGATCAGATCGTCGGTCATGTCGCCGGGGTGCGACGTGGTGAACCGGATGCGGTCCAGACCGGCGATCTTCGCCAGTTCGCGGATCAGGCGCGCGAGGCTCCAGTCGCCGTCCGGCCCGGCGCCATGGTAGGCGTTCACGTTCTGGCCGAGCAGCGTGATTTCGGCGACACCGCGGGCCACCAGATCGCGGGCTTCGGCGAGCACCTTTCCAACCGGGCGGGAATTTTCGGAACCCCGCGTGTAGGGTACGACGCAGAACGTGCAGAATTTGTCGCACCCTTCCTGAATGGTGAGAAAGGCGGTCGGACCGTGCTTCGCTTTCGGGCCGCGCGGCAGATGGTCGAACTTGTCCTCTGCCGGGAAATCGGTGTCGACAAGCCGCTCGCCTTCCCGCGCCCGGCGCTCCATCCGCGGCAAACGGTGGTAGGCTTGCGGCCCGACCACGATATCGACCAGCGGCTGGCGGGCCATGATCTCCGCGCCCTCGGCCTGCGCGACGCAGCCGGCCACTGCGATCTTCAAGTCCGGGCGCGCCTCTTTCAGCGGGCGGTAGCGGCCGAGTTCGGAGTACATTTTCTCCGCCGCCTTTTCGCGGATATGGCAGGTGTTGAGCACGATCAGGTCGGCATCTTCGGCGCTGCCCGTGGTCTCGTACCCGGCGGGCGCCAGCGCCGACGCCATCCGCTCGCTGTCATAGACGTTCATCTGACAGCCGTATGTCTTCACGAACAGTTTTCTGGCGTCGGACATGCCAAGGGCTCCGGGAATGCAAGCGGCGCCTGCCCCATACGGAGCGGACGCCGCGTTCTACAGGCAGTCGCGGTGTTCCGCAACGCGCGCCCCGTGCTATGCCTTGGCCTTGGCCTTGGTCTTTCCGCGCGCCGGCGTCGCCTTGGCGGCCTTCGCCTTTCGCGGCTTCCGGCCGAGGCCGATCTTCTTGGCCAGTTCCTGCCGCTTGGCGGCGTAGTTCGGTGCCACCATGGGATAGTCGGGCTTGAGCCCCCACTTGGCGCGGTACTCGTCCGGCGTCATGCCGTATGCGGTCATCAGGTGCCGCTTGAGCATTTTCAGCTTCTTGCCGTCTTCGAGACAGATGATGTGGTCGTCCGTCACCGATTTTCTGATCGACACGGCAGGGACCAGTTCAACCGGCGCCTCTTCCTGTTCGTTGGCCAACACGTTCAGCTTTTCGAAAACGGCTTGGATCAGTTCAGGCAACTGAACCGGTTCGACCGCATTGTTTGCAACGTGTGAACTGACGATTTCCGACGTGAGGGCGAGGAGTTCTCCCTTTTCGATTACTTCTTGCTCCGCCATTCTCGTACTTCCTTTCGTAAGAGCAATTCGCATTCCTGACTTGGTACCGTTGATCTCTTTTCCCTATTTTGGTCGCCAAGAGAGTCTTTTCAATGCCTGCGCAAAGAAATGCTGCCCCGAAATATTGTTTGCCGGGTTCGATTACAAGCGAAAATATTTGCCGTTTCGCCGAGCCGATTTTTCCGCTGATTCCCCGGCAGATTCTTGCCGAATGCGGCGATCGGGCGGCTGCCGTCGTGCTTCTTTGCAAATGCAGCGGTCTGTTGTAGTTGCGGGATCATGTTGGCGAAAAGGGAACGCCCGAAATGAACCGTGACGGCCGGCACTCGATTCTGGCGGGGAAAGGGGCGGTGGCGTCGGCTCCGGGGCCGGTTGCGGTCATCTTCGCAGAGGACAGCGTCGAACTGGACTCCACGCTGGCGCATCACGAGAATCTGGGTTTCCGGACGCTGCTGCTGATCGGCGAGAGCCCCTTCGCGGATATCGAGGAACGCCCCGGCCTGCATGTCTTGCATGAACCGATCACCGGCGCCCGCGATGCGGCCAGTGCGCTCAACCGTCTGGTTCCGGCGCTGGCGGGAAAATGGGTGTATTGGTGTTTCAATGCGGAATACCTGTTCTTTCCGTTTTGTGAAACCAGGACGATTCGCGATGTGCTGTCCTTCGTCGAAAGCGAGCGGCGCGAGGCCGTGTTCACCTACACGATCGACCTCTACGCCGATGACCTCGGCCGCTACCCCGACGCGGTTTCGCCTGAGAACGCGTATCTGGACAGGTCCGGCTATTATGGTACGACGCGGCGGACCGGCGACACCTGGCACGAGCGCGAGATCGAGGTTTTTGGCGGTCTGCGCTGGCGATTCGACGAGCATGTGCCGGCGGACCGGAGACGGATCGACAGAATCAGCCTGTTCAAGGCAGCGAAGGGCAGGGAGATCGGCGCGGACTTCCGCCTCAACGAAAGCGAACTCAACACGATTTCATGCCCGTGGCACAACAACCTGACGATGGCTGTGGTGTCCTTCCGGACCGCCAAGTCGCTGAAGCTCAACCCCGGCTCCGCCTATGACATCGACAGTTTCATGTGGAGCCGTTCGGGGAGGTTCAACTGGTCTTCCGCGCAACTGATGAAACTCGGCTTCATGGAACCCGGCCAATGGTTCTGAGATCATGCGAAGCGTGAAGAATGCCAGCCGGTTGAATGCGTGGGCCGGCGCCGCGTCGGTTGCCGTCGCGATCTTTCTCGTCGGGCTGAAACTCTGGGCGCTGGCGGCCACGGGGGCGCTTTCGGTCGCTGCCAGCCTGACCGATTCGGCACTCGATTTGCTGATGTCGCTGACCAATCTGGTGGCGATCCTGTACGCGACCAAACCGGCCGACGAGGATCACGCTTTCGGCCATACATCCGTCGAGGATCTGGCGGCGCTGGCGCAGGCCGCGTTCGTCGCCGTTTCGGCGCTGACCATCGGCGTCGCGGCAACGGGGCGGCTGATCTCGCAAGACCCGCCGCCCCTGGCGCGGGAAACCGGTGGGATCGCCGTCATGGCGATTTCCATGGCGGTGACACTCGTTTTGGTCCTCTGGCAGCGCCACGTCGCCGCCCGGACCGGTTCGCGCGTGGTTGCAGCCGACAGCCTGCACTACCTGACCGACCTCCTGCCCAATGCCGGCGCCATGCTGGCGCTGGCGGCGTCGGCGCTGTTTGCGATGGGCCGGATCGACTCGATCGTGGCGATAGCGGCCTCGGTGATGCTGCTGGCCGGCGCTTTTCGCATCGGGCGCGGCGCCTTCGACGCGCTGATGGATCGCCGGGCGCCGCCGGAAGTCGTTCATCGGGTCGCGGCCATGACCCGCGATTGGCCGGGCGTCTTGGGATTTCACGACCTGAAAACGCGGACCGCCGGATCGAAAACCTTCATACAGATACATATCGAACTGGACGGCAGCCAGCCGTTGGCAGAGGCGCACGCCATCGGGGCTGGTCTCCGGCACGCGATCCTGGAGGCGTTTCCCAGCGCCGAGGTGATCATCCACCAGGATCCGTTCCGCAGGGACGAACCAGCCAGTGACTGAACTCAGACCGCCGGCTCCAGGCCGCGCCCCCTGAGAAGCGCGTCCACACCCGGCATCCGGCCGCGGAAGGCGAGGTAGAGATCGGCCGGATCGGCCGATCCGCCGGCGGCGTAGATGTGCGTCGCCAGTCCGGCGGCGGTGTCGGCGTCGAACGGATCGCCCGCTTCGCGGAAGGCGTCGAAGGCGTCGGCGTCCATCACTTCCGACCACATGTAGGAGTAGTAACCGGAAGAATAGCCGTCGCCGGCGAAGTCGTGCTGAAAGTGCGGGGTTGCGTGGCGCATCCTTATGGCCGGCGGCATTCCGATGCGTTTCAGCGTTTCGGCCTGCGCCTGCAACGGATCGGCGGGCGCCGGGCCGGCGTGGAAATCGAGATCGACCAGCGCCGAGGCGACATATTCGACCGTCGCGAAACCCTGATCGAAATTCTCCGCCGCCTTCAGCCGTTCCAGCAGGTCGCGGGGCATCGGCGCGCCCGTCTCGGCATGGCGGGCGAAGCGCGACAGGACCTGCGGTTCGCTCAGCCAGTGTTCGTAGAACTGGCTGGGCAATTCGACGAAATCGCGCGCCACGGAAGTTCCGGATATGAAACCATAGGTGACGTCCGACAACAGCGAATGCAATGCATGGCCGAATTCGTGGAACAGCGTGCGCGCGTCGTCGAAGGTCAGCAGCGCCGGATCGCCCTCGCGGGGCTTCACGAAGTTGCAGACGTTGACGGTGATCGGACGGATATCGCCGTCGAGCCTGGACTGGCCGCGGAACCGCGAACACCAGGCGCCGGAGCGCTTCGAGGGGCGCGCGAAATAGTCGCCGATAAACACGCCGACGTGGCGGTCGCCGTTTTTCACTTCCCAGGCGCGGGCATCGGGGTGGTAAAGCTCGACGTCGAGCGGCCTGAAGCCGAGGCCGAACAGCCGGTTTGCCGTGTCGAATGGCGCCTCGATCATGTTCTCGAGCTGAAAATAGGGCTTGAGTTCGGCCTCGTCGAGGTCGTGCTCGGCTCTGCGCAGCCTTTCGGCGTAGTAGCGCTAGTCCCAGGCCGCCAGATCGCCGTTGATGCCGTCCTCGCGCATCAGCGCCGTCAACTTCGCCGCGTCGCGTTGGGCGGCGGCCCTTGCCGGTTTCCAGACCGCCATCAGCAGATCGCGAACGGCGTCGGGTGTCTTGGCCATCTCGTTTTCCAGCTTGAAAGCCGCGAAATCCGGATAACCCAGCAGGCGCGCGCGCTCCTCGCGAAGCGCCAGGGTTTCGCTGACGATTTCGCGGTTGTCGGTGCCGCCGCCGTTGTCGCCCCTCGCGGCCCATGCGGCGAACGCCTTTTCGCGGAGATCGCGGCGCGGCGAGAATTGCAGGAACGGCACGATCAGGCTTCGCGACAGCGTGATGCCGTGCCCGTCGTGGCCCCGTTCGCCGGCCGCCGCCGCAGCGCTGGCCACCAGAAAATCCGGCAGGCCCTGAAGATCGTCATCGGACAACGGCAGGAACCAGTCCCGTTCATCCGCCAGCACGTTTTGCGAGAAAGCGGTGCCGAGGCTGGCGAGACGCTGCATGATGTGGGAATGGCGCGTTCGCGCCTCGCCTTCCAGCCTGGCGCCGGCGCGTACGAACATGCGGTGGTAGAGGTCGAGAACGCGGGCCTGTTCGCCGCTCAGGCCGAGCGTGTCGATGCGCTGCGCAAGATCGTCGACGCGGGCAAACAGAGCCCTGTTCATTATCGTCTGGGAATGGAACCTGGCGAACCTCGGCGACAGGTCGCGCTGCAAAGCTTCGCGGGTATCGTTGGTATCCGATCCGGCGAGATTGAAGAACACCCCGGCGACACGGTCGAGCAGGCGGTCGGCCCGCTCCATCGCCTCGATCGTGTTGGCGAAGGAGGGCGGTTGCGTATCGGCCGCGACAGCGTCGAGGGCTTCGCGCGCCCGGGCGAACGCCACCTCGAATGCCGGCGCGAAATGCGCGTCCTCGATCTCGGCGAAAGGCGGCAGTTCGAAGGGTGTGTCCCAGTCGGACAGAAGAGGGTTCATCTGGGTTCTCCGGGAACTGCGCGGGGTTTCGCGCCTATACAGCAAATGCGTGACAGGGCCGCAAGGGGCTCTGGTCCGGGTGCTGTCGGATTCGGTCGATGACAAGTCGGGCGGCTTGCGTTGAACAGCCGCAAGCGGCGATAAACAGGGCGCAAATCCTTTCTTCAGCGGAGCGGACCCATGAAAACTCATGCACGTGCGGTGGTTGTCGGCGGCGGTGTAGTCGGCGCTTCGATCGCCTATCACCTGGCCAGGGCCGGCTGGCAGGACGTCGTTCTGCTGGAGCGAGACGAACTGACCTGCGGTTCGACGTGGCACGCCGCCGGGCTGCTGC
>JBHHXR010000002.1:0-42472 GCA_046757205.1 Paracoccaceae bacterium | reverse complement strand
TGCCGCGCCTGAGTTGATCCGCGCCGCGCTGCGACTGCTGGCCCCGAAAGGCTGAACGCATGAACGAACCGGACCCGACATTGCGACCGGAGCCCCTGGGCGAGGACGCCGACCGCGCCCTCCGACCGCCGAGCCTTGACGCATTCATCGGCCAGGCGGCGGTGCGCGCCAACCGTGCGGGGTTCATCGAAAGCGCCCGGCGGCGCGGCCAGTCGATGGATCACACGCTGTTTTACGGCCCGCCCGGCCTCGGCAAGACGACGCTGGCGCAGATCATCGCGCGCGAGCTTGGCGTGAATTTCCGCATGACCTCGGGGCCGGTGCTGGCCAAGGCCGGCGACCTGGCGGCGATCCTGACCAATCTCGACGCCCGCGACGTGCTGTTCATCGACGAGATCCACCGGCTCAACCCGGCGGTCGAGGAAGTGCTCTATCCGGCGATGGAGGATTTCGAACTCGATCTGGTGATCGGCGAGGGGCCGGCGGCGCGCACCGTGCGGATCGACCTCCAGCCTTTCACGCTGATCGGCGCGACGACGCGGCTGGGCCTCCTGACGACGCCGTTGCGCGACCGTTTCGGCATTCCGACGCGGCTGGAATTCTACGAGGTCGACGAACTGGTGCAGATCGTCGAGCGCGCGGCGCGCCTGCTGAAGGCGGAAGCCTCGCCCGACGGCGCCCGCGAGATCGCCCGCCGCGCCCGGGGCACGCCGCGCATCGCCGGGCGCCTGCTGCGCCGGGTGGTGGATTTCGCTGTGGTCGAGGCCGAGGGAAAGGTTACCAGGGCGGTCGCCGACGGCGCGCTGAACCGGCTCGGCGTCGACGATCTGGGCCTCGACGGCGCGGACCGGCGATACCTGCGCCTGATCGCGGAAAACTACGGCGGCGGGCCGGTCGGGGTGGAGACCATGTCGGCCGCCATGTCCGAGCCGCGCGACGCCATCGAGGAAGTCATCGAGCCGTTCCTGTTGCAGCAGGGGCTTGTCCAGCGGACCTCGCGGGGCCGCATGCTGGCGGCCGGCGCGTGGCGGCATCTGGGGCTCGACGCGCCGCGGCGGCCGGGGCAGGACGATCTGTTCGGGGGCAAGTGAGGTGAGCCACGAGCTGCGTCTGCGGGTTTACTACGAGGACACCGACCTCGCCGGCATCGTCTATTACGCGAACTACCTGAAATTCATCGAACGCGGTCGCACCGAAGCGGTCAGGGCGGCGGGGATCGACCAGAGCGATCTGCGCGCGCGCCATTCGCTGGTCTTCGCCGTGCGCCGGATAGAGGCCGACTACCTTCTGCCGGCGCGGTTCGACGACGAGCTTGTTGTGCTCACCGCGTTGACGCGCGTGGGCGGCGCCAGCGTCGAAATGCGCCAGGAAATCCGGCGTGGCGGGAATGTTCTCTTCGCCGCGAAGGTCCGCCTTGCCTGCATAACGCCGCAAGGCCGCGCCGCGCGCCTGCCGGCGGATATCCGCCGTCGCCTGGAATTGATCGGCGGCTGACACGGCTAGGCTGGACAGTGTTGCGGTTTTTCGCCACAAACGCGCCGAAATCACGTATGTTTCCGCCAAGCGCCGCCACAAGAGCGGCCGCGGAACGAAAACCAGAGCAGGCAAATGGAAGCAGATACATTGGTGGCTGCGCAGCAGATCGATTTCTCGCTGCTCGCGCTTTTCTTGCGGGCCACGCCGACGGTGAAGGTCGTGCTGGTCGTGCTGACGCTGGCGTCGTTCTGGTCCTGGGCCATCATCATCCAGAAAATCATCAATTACCGGCGCGCCAAGACGAAGACCGAAGCGTTCGAGGACGAGTTCTGGTCGGGTGAACCGCTGGACCGGGTTTTCGAGCGCCTCGGCGCTGAGCCGGACGGCCCCACGGAACGGATATTCGCCGCCGGCATGTCGGAATGGCGGCGCTCGCAGCGCTCCGACGGCGGCTTGATGGCGGGCGCGCAGGCGCGCATCGACCGGTCGATGAACGTGGTGCTGGGCCAGGAGAGCGACACCCTCAACGGCGGGCTGACATTCCTGGCCACGGTCGGCTCGATCGCGCCATTTATCGGGCTGTTCGGCACCGTCTGGGGCATCAAGAACGCGTTCGAGGAAATCGCCTCGCAGCAGAGCACCAACCTCGCGGTGGTGGCGCCGGGGATCGCCGAGGCGCTGGTGGCCACCGCGCTGGGGCTGCTCGCCGCCATCCCGGCGGTGGTGTTCTACAACAAGCTGAGTTCGGACGCCGACAAGCTGAGCTCGGATTACGAGGATTTCGCCGACGAGTTCTCGCTGATCCTGTCGCGCCAGCTTGACCGGGGCAGCTGACATGCCGAGCGGCATCGCGAATACCGCCAAACGCGCCGTGCGCCACCGCTCCGGCCGGGCCCGCAAGCCGTTCTCCGAGATCAACGTCACGCCGTTCGTCGATGTCATGCTGGTGCTTCTGGTCATTTTCATGGTGGCGGCGCCGCTGCTGACGGTCGGCGTTCCCGTCAAGCTCCCGAAAACGGCCGCTACGCCGCTGCCCACCGAAAACGAGGAACCGCTGACGGTGGCGCTCAATTCGGAGGGAAAGATCTTCCTGCAAAAGACCGAGATCGCCCGCGACGACCTGATCCCGAAACTCCGCGCCATCGCGGTGGAGCGCGACAATGACAAGATTTTCCTGCGCGCCGACGGCGCGATTTCCTACGAGGCGGTGATGCAGGTGATGGGGGCGCTCAACGCCGGCGGCTTCCGCAATATCGGGCTGGTCACCGAGGCTGGAGGCCCCAGTCTGACCGGTGAGGGAAACTAGGGCCGCCGAAGATGCGCACCGGGGCGTCCATATCGGCGGCCGCGCATCTGGCGCTGATCCTGCTGGTCATCTTCGGCGGGCCGATCATTGAACACAGAAAGCAGAAGCGCTTGCAGATTGCCGACGTCACATTGATCAGCGCCGCCGAATTCGATGCCGCCGCATCGCGCGCGCCGCGGTTGCCGAGCACTGATGCGGGAAACCTGACCGAACCCGGCGCGGACGACAACGCGGTTGCGATCCCGGTGCCGGAGAACACGCCGGAACTGGAAGCCAGCGCCGGGGCGCAGGCGCCGAGCAGGGAGGATGCACCCGATCTGAGCGCGGTGGCGCGGGCGCCCGGCATCGCGTCGTCACCGGCGACAACGGTGACCGAGGCGGCTCCCGCGATAACGCCGGCCGATGCGCCGGAGACGCCGGCGGACACGGCGCTGAGCCCGGTGGACGGGCCCGCGCTTCCCGAGGCGCTGGCGATGAACGAGCCGCCGGCGCCGTCCGACGCGCCGCGCGTCGATGCCACGGCCGCCCCGAAACCGCCGGCCGACGCGTTGCGGGCGGACACCGCGCAACCGGAAATCGCGCCCGAAGAGATCGCCCTGAAACCACTGGACGAGCGCCCGCCGCTGGCGCCGCCCGAAGCAACCACGGAAATCAGCCCCGAACCGGTGGAAAATCCGCCGTCGAGCGCGTCACCCCTACGCTCCAGGCGGCCGCGGGCGCGGCCGGCGTCGGTGACGGCGAAGGCACGCGCGGCGCGCGAGACACCGGCCGAGGAAGTGGCAATCGACACGCCGCGGCCGGCGACGCCGGAGCCGGAGCCCGAACCCGCGGTGCCGCAGGACCCGTCGCCGCAACCACCTGCCACCCCGACGCCGAGCCAGCCCGCGCTGGCCTCCGGCCCGCCCCTCACCGGGGGCGAAATAGACGGCCTGCGCCTGTCGATCAAGAAATGCTGGTCGGTTCCGGCAGGCCTGCGCAACGCCGAGGAACTGGAGGTCGTCGTCGCGGTGACGCTGTCGCGCGAAGGCAAGGTGGTGGGCAACGCCGTGCGCTGGATCGAACCGGCCGACCAGTCGGATCCGCGTTTCAAGTCGGCGTTCCGGGCGGCCCGGCGCGCCATCCTGCGCTGCCAGCCGTATGACATGCCAGGCGAAAAATACGCCCAGTGGAAAGAACTGGAAGTCGTCTTCAATCCCAAGGGAATGAAAGGATTGTGGTAAGATGAGACCTGTCCGATATGCCGCCGCCATCTGCGCCGCCATTGCCGTGGTGGCGGGCGCCTCCGCCGCGTTGGCCCAGTCGAAGCCGCTCAGGATCGAGATCACCGAAGGCGTGATCGAACCGCTGCCCTTCGCCATTCCGACATTCGTGGCCGAACCCGGCACCACACGCGATCTCGCCTCGAATGTGAGCCGGGTTGTTTCCGCCGATCTCGTCGGTTCCGGCCTGTTCCGGCGCATCCCGGCGGCGGCGCATATCGACCGGATCACGAGCTTCAACGCGCCGGTGGAATTCGCCAACTGGAAGGCGATCAACGCGCAGGCGCTGATCACCGGGTCGGTGGCAAATGCCGGCGGCGGCCGCGTGGTGGTACAGTTCCGGCTGTGGGACGTGTTCGCCCAGCAGCAGATCGGCGACGGCGTGCAGTACGTGGCGCCGCTGCGCAACTGGCGGCGCATCGCCCACAAGGTCGCCGATACGGTCTATTCGCGGCTGACCGGCGAGGACGGGTATTTCGACAGCAGGGTCGTCTTCGTGTCGGAACGCGGGCGCAAGGGCAACCGGACCAAGCAGCTTGCGATGATGGATCAGGACGGCGCCAACGTGAAAATGCTCACCGGATCGGAAAACCTGGTGCTGGCGCCGCGGTTCTCGCCGAACGCGCGTCAGGTTCTCTACACGAGCTACGAGACCGGCGTCCCCCGGGTGTACATGCTCGACGTGGACAGCGGGCAGCGCAGTGCGCTGAGCGACCTGCCGGGCATGACCTTCGCGCCGCGGTTTTCGCCCGACGGGAAACAGGTCGCGTATTCGGCGACCGACGCCACCGGCAATACCGACCTCTACGTCCAGACCCTGTCCAACGGACGCACGCGGCGCCTGACAAGGTCGGCGGCGATCGACTCCGCGCCCAGCTTTTCGCCCGACGGCCGCCAGATCGTCTTTGAGTCCGATCGCGGCGGGTCGCAGCAGATCTATGTCATGCCGGCCGGCGGCGGGCCGGCGCGCCGCATCAGTTTCGGGGCCGGCCACTACGGCACGCCGGTATGGTCGCCGCGCGGCGACCTGATCGCCTTTACCAAGATCGTCGGAGGCCGCTTTCACGTCGGCGTCATGCGGCTCGACGGCAGCGAGGAGCGGCTCCTGACCTCGTCTTTCCACGACGAGGGGCCGACATGGTCGCCCAACGGCCGGGTGCTGATGTTCTTCCGCGAATCGCCGGGCTCCAGCGGCGCGCCGGCGCTCTATTCGGTGGATGTCACCGGGCGGAACCTGCGGAAGGTTCCGACGCCGGGTTTCGCCTCCGATCCGGCGTGGTCGAAACTGTTGCCGTAACCGTGGTTTCGCGCCGCCGGTGAAGGTGCTAGAATCGAAACAAGGGCCAGAGGCGGCCCGGAGCAGAGGTGAACGATAATGCAAATCAGGAATTACGCGCTGGCCGTCGCCGCGATCGGCCTTTCGGCCTGTACCAGCCAGCTTGGCGGCGTCCCCGGCGGGACCGGCGGATTCGGCCCCGGCGGGCCGGGCTCGATCGACCAGACGACGCTGGACTACTTCCAGCGGACCATCGGCGACCGGGTCTTCTTCGAGGTCGACCAGAGCAACCTGTCGCTCGCGGCGATGGCCACGCTCGATGCGCAGGCCGTCTGGCTGAGCGAGAATCCCGAACTTCCGGTGCTTATCGAAGGGCACGCCGACGAGCAGGGAACCCGCGAGTACAACCTCGCGCTGGGCGCCCGGCGGGCCAATGCGGTGCGCGCGTATCTGGTGTCGAAGGGAATTCCGGACAGCCGCATCCGCGTCGTCACCTACGGCAAGGAACGCCCGGTCGCGGTGTGTTCCGATGAAAGCTGCTGGTCGCAGAACCGCCGGGCCGTCACGGTGGTGAGCGGGCCGGCCGCGAGCTGAAGCGATCCCGGGTCCGGCGCCCGGGGCAACTGGGCGTATATGGAGTGATACGATGGCCAGGATTCTCATTCGCAGGTTGGCTGTAGTGGTCGGTCTGGCGCTGATGCCGGCCGCCCCCCTGGCCGTGAACACGGCCGGCGCGCAGGAGGAGGTTGGCCCGCAGACGCTGGCGGATATCCGCGCCGACCTAAGGATTCTCAAGAGAGAGATCGAACGGCTGCGTCGGGAGATGGCGACCACCGGCGCGAGCGGCGTCGGCACGGTGGATACAGGGCCGGTCCTGCAACGTCTCGACGAGATCGAGACCGAACTTCGCGACACCATTGGCCGGGTGGAACGGATACAGTTCGACGTCCAGCGCATCGTCGAGGACGGCACCAACCGGATAGGGGATCTGGAGTTCCGCCTGACCGAACTGGAAGGCGGCGATATCAGCGCGCTCGACGATACCGAGCCGCTGGGCGGCGGCGTCACCGATCCGATAGTGGAGCCGGAACTGCCCGGCGACGGCAAGCAACCCGAACTGGCGGTGTCCGAGCAATCCGATTTCGACGCCGCGCTCGCCGCCTACAACGACAAGAAATACCTGCACGCGGCGCGCATGTTCGAAACCTTCGTGGCGACCTATCCCGGCGGGCCGCTGGCCAGCGAGGCGCAGTACTGGCGCGGCGAGGCTCTGGCCGCGACGGGCGCCTGGAACCAGGCGGCGCGCAGTTTCCTCGATTCCTTCAGCGGAGCGCCGCAGGGGCCGAAGGCGCCCCAGGCGCTTTACAGGCTTGGTGAAAGCCTGGCCGAGCTTGGCCAGAAGGACGAGGCCTGCCTGACCTTCAGCGAGGTCCAGGTCCGCTTTCCCGACGAAGGCTCGGGCCTGCTGGCCAGGTCCACCGAACAGATGGCGCGGCTGGGGTGTCTCTGAGCGGAAAAAGGCTGTCAACGGCGGCACATTTTCTTGACCGCATGGGTCCGGAGCTTGATCGCCTGCCTGACGGCCCGCTGGGCGTCGCGGTCTCCGGCGGGGGCGACTCCGTGGCGCTGGCGGTGTTGCTGCAGCGCTGGTGCCGGCGCGGCGGCCGCGCGCTCGCCGCGGTCACGGTCGACCACGGTCTGCGCGACGGCAGCGCGGAGGAAGCCCGCGGCGTGCAGGAGTTGAGCGCCGGACTGGGCATCGGCCACACCATCGTGCGCTGGCACGGATGGGACGGGCAGGGCAACCTTCAGGACGCGGCGCGGACCGCGCGTTACCGGCTGATCGCCGAATGGGCCCGCGAAGCGGGGCTTGCCGCCGTGGCGCTCGGCCACACGCTCGACGATCAGGCGGAGACCTTCGTGTTGCGCCTCGCCCGCGGCTCGGGCGTGGACGGACTGTCGGCGATGGCGGCGCGGGTGGAGTTTGACGGCGTGGTCTTCGTCAGGCCGATGCTTTCGATCCGGCGAGACGATCTGCGGGCGTTTCTCGTCTCGAACCGGCATTCCTGGGTCGAGGACCCCAGCAACGCCGACAGGCGGTTCGACCGGGTGAAGGTCCGGCAGGCCCTCGGGGTTCTTGAGGGCCTGGGAATCGACGCCGAAAACCTGGTGCAAACCGCCGCGAGAATGGGCCACGCACGCGCCGCGCTGGAGCAGGCAACACTCGATCTCGCGCGGGATTGCGCCGAACCGGGGCGGTTGGGGGATGTCGTCCTCGACCGCAAACCATTTGCCGCCGCGCCGCTGGAAATCCGCCTGCGATTGCTGGCGGCGGCGCTGAACTGGGTCTCTGGATCCCGCTACCGCCCCAGGCTCGCGGCGCTGGCACCGATTTGCGAATCGATCACGGCCCCGGGCAGGTTCCGCGCCGCGACCCTGCATGGATGCGTCGTTCGCGGGGCAAGGGGCAAGGTCTTGATCCGCCGCGAACCGGCACGCGCGGAAGGACGGCGGCCGCTCGGCGAAACGCCCTGGGACGGCAGGTGGCTGGTGCGGAAACCGCCGCCGGACCGCGATGAGCTGGAGATCGGGGCGCTGGGCGAGGAGGGGCTGAAACAATGGCCGGAATGGCGCGATTCCGGGTTCGACCGCGAGCTTCTGATCGCCAGCCCGGCGATCTGGCGCGGCCGGCAGCTCGTTTCGGCGCTGGCGCGGCGCGGCGACGATACGCCGGCGATGTATCCAAAAGGCGGCAACGCCGGATTTTTCGACACGATAAGGACGCGTTGAAAGCGCCGCGCAAAAGCCTATGTTAGTCTGGCCGCGGTCGGGGACGCCGCCGGCGCGCCAATGACCGGAACAGGAGTGGTATTTTGGGTAATTCAAAGAACGTCGCATTCTGGATCGTCCTGTTTCTGTTGATGATTGCGCTGTTCAGCATTTTCAACAACGGCGGAACGCAGAACAGCACCAATGTCGTCAGCTACTCGGACTTCCTCGACCGGGTTGACGGCGGCAAGGTCGATCGCGTCCGGCTGGACGGCGAAAAGGTCTATGTCCGCGGCAGTGACGGCACCAATTACGTGGTGATCCAGCCGAAAGGCAGCGATGTCATTCCGGAGCTTCGCGAAAACAGCGTGCGCATCGATGTGACGCCGCAGGAACAGTCGGGTTTCCTGTCGACGCTCAGCCTGTGGCTGCCGTTCCTGCTGCTGATCGGCGTCTGGATCTATTTCATGAACCGGATGCAGGGCGGCGGACGCGGCGGCGCCATGGGGTTCGGCAAGTCGAAGGCGAAGCTTCTGACCGAGAAGTCCGGGCGCGTGACCTTTGACGACGTCGCCGGGATCGACGAGGCCAAGGAGGAACTCGAGGAAATCGTCGAATTCCTGCGCGACCCGCAGAAATTCAGCCGGCTGGGCGGCAAGATACCAAAAGGTGCCCTGCTGATCGGGCCGCCGGGCACCGGCAAGACGCTTCTGGCGCGCGCCATCGCGGGCGAGGCCGGCGTGCCGTTCTTCACCATCTCGGGCTCCGATTTCGTCGAAATGTTCGTCGGCGTCGGCGCGTCGCGCGTGCGCGACATGTTCGAGCAGGCCAAGAAAAACGCGCCCTGCATCGTCTTCATCGACGAGATCGACGCCGTCGGGCGGCACCGCGGCGCCGGCTACGGCGGCGGCAACGACGAGCGCGAGCAGACGCTGAACCAGCTATTGGTCGAGATGGACGGCTTCGAGGCCAACGAGGGCGTGATCCTGCTGGCGGCGACCAACCGGCCCGACGTGCTCGACCCGGCGCTCCTGCGCCCCGGTCGTTTCGACCGCCAGGTGCACGTGGCGAACCCCGACATCAACGGGCGCAAGCAGATCCTCGAGGTTCATGCCCGCAAGGTGCCGCTTGGCCCCGACGTGGACCTGCGCATCATCGCGCGCGGGACGCCGGGCTTTTCCGGCGCCGACCTTGCCAACCTCGTCAACGAGGCGGCGCTGACCGCGGCGCGCACCGGCAAGCGTTTCGTGACCATGGAGGATTTCGAAAACGCCAAGGACAAGGTGATGATGGGCTCCGAGCGCCGTTCGATGGTGATGACGGAGGAAGAGAAGAAACTGACCGCCTATCACGAGGCGGGGCATGCCATCGTCGGGCTGAACGTGCCGCAGCACGACCCGATCCACAAGGCGACGATCATCCCGCGCGGCCGCGCGCTGGGTCTCGTTCTGTCGCTGCCCGAGCGCGACCAGTACAGCGTCACCAAGACCAAGTACCAGTCGAAGATCGCCATGGCGATGGGCGGCAAGGTGGCCGAAGAACTCGTCTTCGGGCAGGAAAACGTGACCTCCGGGGCAATGTCGGACATCCAGCAGGCGACCAAGATCGCCCGCGCGATGGTGACCCAGTTCGGCATGTCGGACAAGCTCGGCAATATCGACTATTCGAACGAGCAGATGACCTACCTGGGACCGCAGGGAGCCACTGTCGACGCCAGCCCCGAAACCCGCGCGGCGATTGACGCCGAAGTCAGGCGTCTGGTCGACGAGGGCTACGAGACGGCTCGGCGGATCCTTGTAGAGAAGAAAGAGGAACACGAGCGGCTTGCCGAGGGGCTGCTGGAATACGAGACGCTGACGGGCGATGATATCACCAAGGTCATCAACGGCGAACCGCTCAGCCACGGCCCCGACGACGACGATCTGTCGACCGATGACGGCGCCTCCGTCACGACCGTGCCGAAGGCGGGAGCAAAGGTGAAACCGGTCAAGGGCCCGACGGTCATCGGCCCCGATCCGAAACCGCAGACCTGACGGCCGGCGGCCCGCCGAAGACGGAAACTTTCCGATAACGCCGGGCATTGTGGCGGCGCGAGAAACTCGCGCCGCCGCGCCGCCGCCTGGTCGGAAACCGATGTCGCACACGGAACATTTTACGTCCAAAAGCTGAAAGCGGGAAAACCGTAAAGCGGCGAAGTCTGTGCGCACTTAACGCCACGCAAAGCCGGAGGAAGTGTCGCATGGGTTTCAAGTCGGATATCGAAATAGCCCGTGAGGCAAACAAGGCTCCGATCCAGGACGTCGGCGCCAGGCTCGGCATTCCGGTCGAAAGTCTCGTACCCTTCGGGCACGACAAGGCCAAGGTATCCGCCGATTTCATGGAATCCCTGGCCGACAGGCCCGACGGCAAGCTGATACTGGTCACCGCCATCAACCCGACGCCGGCGGGCGAAGGCAAGACCACCACGACCGTGGGCCTCGGCGACGGCCTCAACGCGATCGGCAAGAAAGCGACCATCTGCCTGCGCGAAGCCTCGCTCGGCCCGTGTTTCGGGATGAAGGGCGGCGCCGCCGGCGGCGGCTATGCGCAGGTCGTGCCGATGGAAGACATGAACCTGCACTTCACCGGCGACTTCCACGCCATCACCTCGGCCCACAACCTCTTGTCGGCGATGATCGACAACCACATCTACTGGGGCAACTCGCTGGAGATCGACGAACGCCGGGTGACCTGGCGGCGCGTGCTCGACATGAACGACCGGGCGCTGCGCGACATCGTCACTTCGCTCGGCGGGGTCGCCAACGGTTTCCCGCGGCAGACCGGCTTCGACATCACCGTGGCCTCGGAAGTCATGGCCATCCTGTGCCTGGCCAGCGATCTGAAGGACCTGCAACGCCGCCTCGGCGACATCATCGTCGCCTACCGCCGCGACCGTTCGCCGATCACCTGCCGCGACATCAAGGCCGACGGCGCGATGACGGTGCTTCTGCGCCAGGCATTGCAGCCCAACCTGGTGCAGACGCTGGAGAACAACCCGGCCTTTGTGCACGGCGGGCCGTTTGCCAACATCGCGCACGGCTGCAATTCGGTGGTGGCCACGAAAACCGCGCTGAAGCTCGCCGACTACGTGGTGACGGAAGCCGGGTTCGGTGCCGATCTCGGGGCCGAGAAGTTCATGAACATCAAGTGCCGCAAGGCCGGGCTGTCGCCGGACTGCGTGGTGCTGGTGGCCACCGTGCGCGCGCTGAAGACCAACGGCGGCGTCGCCAAGGCCGACCTCGGCGCCGAGAACGTCAGGGCGGTTCGCGACGGCTGCGTCAACATGGGCCGCCACATCGGCAACCTGAAGTCCTTCGGCGTGCCGGTGGTGGTGGCGATCAACCATTTCGTGTCCGACACGGATGCCGAGATCGAGGCGGTGAAAGCCTATGCCGAGACGCAGGGCGCCGAGGCGATCCTGTGCAGGCACTGGGCCAAGGGTTCCGAGGGCGCGCTGGAACTGGCCGAGCGCGTCGCCGAGATCGCCGACAGCGGCGCCGCCCAGTTCGCGCCGCTCTACCGCGATGACATGGCGCTTTTCGAGAAAATCGAGACCATCGCCAAGCGCATCTACCGCGCCGACGAGGTGCTGGCCGACAAGAAAATCCGGGCCCAGTTGCGGCAATGGGAAGAGGCCGGCTTTGGCAACCTGCCGGTCTGCATGGCCAAGACCCAGTACAGCTTCTCGTCCGACCCCAACCTGCGCGGCGCGCCGGTCGGCCACAGCGTGCCGGTCCGCGAAGTGCGGCTGTCCGCCGGCGCCGGTTTCGTGGTCGCCATCTGCGGCGAGATCATGACCATGCCGGGCCTGCCAAGCAAACCGGCGGCCGAATCCATCGGCCTCAATACCGCGGGCGAGGTCGAGGGGCTTTTCTGAACGGTTTGATGGTCAACAAATTTCCGGGGATATCGTATGAGCGCTGACATAATCGACGGCAAGGGATTTGCGGGCAAGGTTCGCGCCGAGGTCTCGGTGCATGTTTCGCGGCTGAAGGAGGATCACGGCATTACCCCCGGCCTGGCCGTGGTTCTGGTCGGCGAAGACCCGGCAAGCCAGGTCTATGTACGCAACAAGGGCAAGCAGACGGTTGAGGTCGGCATGGCATCAATCGAACATAAATTGCCGAGAGAGACGCCAGAGGCGGAATTACTTGCACTAATCGAACAATTGAACGCGGACCCCGCAATTCACGGCATTCTCGTGCAGCTGCCCCTGCCCGAGCACATGGACGAGGCGCTGGTAATCAATTCCATCGCCCCGGAAAAGGATGTCGACGGCTTCCACATCTCCAATGTCGGCCTTCTGGCGACCGGCCAGAAGAGCATGGTGCCCTGCACGCCGCTCGGCTGTTTGATGCTGCTGCGCGACCGGCATGGCAGCCTGTCGGGCATGGATGCGGTCGTCGTCGGGCGCTCCAATATCGTCGGCAAGCCGATGGCCGCCCTGCTGGTGCGCGACAGTTGCACGGTGACGGTGGCGCATTCGCGCACCCGCAACATCCAGGATGTCTGCCGCCGCGCCGATATCCTCGTTGCCGCCGTCGGGCGGCCGCAGATGATCACCGGCGACTGGATCAAGCCGGGCGCCACGGTGATCGACGTCGGTATCAACCGCATCCCGGCGCCGGAGAAGGGCGAGGGCAAGACCCGCCTCGTCGGCGACGTGCTTTTCGCCAGCGCCCTGGAAGTCGCCGGTGCGATAACGCCGGTCCCGGGCGGCGTCGGACCGATGACGATCGCCTGCCTGCTGGCAAATACCGTGACCGCGTGTTGCCGCGCCAGCGGATTGCCGGAACCGGATGGCCTTACCGCCTAGGATTTCCTGCCTGCGCGGCTCATCGTGCCAAGCATCGTGGCTATATGGTTTCGTGTTGAACCATCTTCGCCAAAGACCTCGCTTTGCACCACCAGCAGCCGGCGGCCGCGCCGGATAACCCGCCCCTCGGCGACCAGCCTGTCGCCCGCGGCCGGGGCAAGCAGGTTGATCTTCATCTCGACGGTCAGAACCCCCTCGCTGGGCGCCATCAGGCTCATCGCCGCGAAGCCGGCCGCCGAATCGCCGATCGTCCAGCCAAGCCCGGCATGGGCGAACCCGTGCTGCTGCGAGGTCGCGTCGCGGACCGGCGCGGCGATGGTGCAGCGGCCGGGTTCGAGGGCGACGATCTCCGCACCCAGTGTCCGCATCATGCCCTGCCGGCCAAAGGCGCGCCGCACGTCGGCGTCGAAATCCGGGTTTTCCGGCGCCATGGTCATGCGCAGCGCGACAACGGCACCGCCAGCGCCTGCCTGCCGGTAAGTATGGCGATGCCCGACGCATCGACCAGGCGCCGCAGCGCGGCGTTATCGGCCCACAGCCCGCCGGTATAGGTGCCATAGGCGGGCAGGATCAGGCGTTCGCGGTCAAGCAGAAAACACGGCCGCGAAAGCGCCCGCGCGCGCGTCGGTACGCGAACCTTGGGATGAAAATGCCCCGACACCTCGCCGGTTTGGCGCTCGTTGCGGGCGATGTGGCGAAATGTCAGGCCGTTCACCGGGAACTCCGCCGCGTGCTGTCCGGCCAGCGGTGCGGCGCCGGGGTCGTGATTGCCCGCCAGCCAGACCCACCGGCGGCCCTCCATGATGGCCCGCAATGCGCCCTTTTCGTCATCCGGCAAAGCCGCCGCGGCCGCCTGATCGTCGAAATTGTCGCCCAGACAAACGACGATCCCGGGCGCGCAGGCCTCGACATCGCGTTTGAGCCGCTTCAGCGTTTCCCGTGTGTCGTAGGGTGGCAGAAGTATTCCGCCGCGCCGCGCCAGGCGCTCCGACTTGCCGAGATGCAGGTCCGAGACGCAGAGCAGCCGCTCGCCCGGCCACCACAACGCACCGGAAGGAAGTGCCGCCAGGCGGACGCCGCAAAAGCTGAACTCATACCCGCGCATGACGATACAAAACGCGAACATCACGCCGGGCGCAAGCCATTTCGCTCAGCCGTCCGCTGGTTGTGCGAGCCCGGCCTCGCGCATCATCCGCTCCGCCTCCTGGGCCAGGGCGTTTTCGGTTCCGGAGCCGAAGATCGGCACCTTGCCAAGTTCCAGCAGCAGCGGCGCCGCCAGTGGTGTCACGTGCGGAGCGCGGAAAAGCTCCACCCGCCCGGCGGCGCGGCGCAGCATTTCCTCTATGCGGTCGAAATCGACCAGCCCGCGCATGGCTTCGGTCCGCGTGATGCGCAGCATCAGGTGCTGCGGGTCGTACTTGCGCAGCGTGTCGTAGAGGATGTCGGAGGAAAACGTCGCCTGCCTGCCGGTCTTGCGCCGGCCCGGATGGTTGCGCTCGATGAGCCCGGCAATCACGGCGGCGCCGCGGAAGGTGCGCTTCATCACCGAGTTTTCCGCCAGCCAGTTCTCCAGCCCGTCGCGCAGGCCATCCGGAGAGACCAGCGGTACAAGGTCGGTGACGCGCGCCAGGCCCCACACAAGGACGGCATAGTCGGTCGCCACGAAGCCCAGCGGCTCCAGCCCCGCCTCTTCCATGCGCCGCGTCAGCAACAGGCCCAGCGTCTGGTTGGCGTTGCGCCCGGCGAAGGCGTAGAGGCAGAGAAATTCCCTGTCGGCCCGGCGAAAGGTTTCGGCCAGCAGGGTCTGGCGGCCGGGAAGCCGCGATATGCCGTCCTGCAACTCAAGCCATGAACGGGTATGCGCCGGCAGCGACCGCCACCGCGCGCGGTCCGAGAGCATCGCCATCACCCGGTTGGACAACTCCACCGAAGTCGCCATCTTGACCCCCGAAAAAACGGCGATCTTCGGTGATTTCGACGGCTGTTTCGTGACCTCCACGGTCATCTCGCGCATGCCCTCGTAGCGCACCGTCTGGCCGCCGATCAGGAACGTGTCGCCGGCGACCAGCGACGCGGCAAAGCCTTCCTCCACCTCGCCCAGCGGTGTCCCGCCGCGCCGGTTCCGCAGCCGCACCGCCATGGTCTCGGAATCCACGATGGTGCCCGCGTTCATGCGGATTTGCCGCGCCGCGCGCGGGTCGCGCAGATGCCAGTTCCCGTCGGGACGCCGCGCCAGCCGCTGCCAGCGGTCGTAGGCGCGCAGGGCGTAACCGCCGCTGGCGCAGAACTGCAGGCAATCGTCGAAATCCGCCCGCGAAACATCGCGGTACGGCGCGGCGGAGCGGATTTCACCGTACAGGCGATCGGCCTCGACAGGCGCCGAACAGGCCATCAGCAGGATATGCTGGCACAAGACATCGAGCGGGCCGGACATCATCAGATCGCCGTCGAGATCGCGCGCCCGCACCGCCTCCAACGCGGCGCGGCATTCCAGAACCTCGAACCGGTTGGCAGGAACCAGAAGCGCCCGCGACGGAGCGTCGTAGCGGTGATTGGAGCGCCCGATACGCTGAACCAGCCGCTTGATGTTCTTCGGCGCGCCGACCTGCACAACCAGATCGACATCGCCCCAGTCGATCCCGAGATCGAGCGAGGACGTGCAGATCACCGCCCGCAAATCCCCGGCGGCCATGGCCGCCTCGATGCGCAGACGCGCCTCCCGGGAGAGCGAGCCGTGGTGCAGGCCGATCGGCAGGTCACTCGTGTTTGCCGCCCACAGCGCCTGAAAGAACAGCTCCGCCTGGGCGCGCGTGTTGATGAAAACCAGCGTCGTGCCTGCCCGTTCGATCTCGGCCATGATCGCCGGTGCGGCGTACCGGCCGCCGGCGCCGGCCCACGGCGGCGGCTCCTCGGTTTCCAGCAGGGAGATATCGGGATCGGGGCCGGGGTCGGCCATGACGATCCGGTGCGCGCCGGGTTCGGCGGCCAGATAATCGGCCATGGCCGCCGGGTCTTCGATGGTGGCGGACAGCCCGACGCGTCGTGCCCCGGGCGCCAGCGTGGCCAGGCGGGACAGGCAGAGCACGAGCTGCGCGCCGCGCTTGTTTTCCGCCAGCGCATGGATTTCGTCGACGATGATGCGCTTCAGGTTGCGGAACGTCTTCGGCGCTTCTTCATAAGACAGCAGCAGCGCAAGCGATTCAGGCGTGGTGAGCAGGATCTGCGGCGGGTCGATGCGCTGCCGCTGCCGCTGCGCGTACGCCGTGTCGCCGGTCCGGTCCTCGACCCGGATCGGCAGGCCGAGTTCCTCGACCGGGCCCATCAGGTTGCGCCGGATATCGGCTGCCAGCGCCTTCAGTGGCGAAACATAGAGCGTGTGCAGGCCGGCCGCCGGATCGGCGGCCAGATCGACCAGGCTGGGCAGGAAGCCGGCCAGCGTCTTGCCCCCGCCGGTCGGCGCCACCAGAAGCGTCGATGCCGCGCTCCGGTCCTCAAGCAGCGCGCGCTGGTGCGGATGCAGGCTCCACCCGCGTCCGGCAAACCAGGCGGAAAACTGAGGCGGCAGGGACATGGCCCGCCAGCATAGCGCCGATTCGGGGCTTCGCCAGTGCGCCGAGCCGGAAAACCCCCGGTCCGGGCGGAATTCCGGTCAGGTTTCGTCGACGAACAGGTTTTCCCAGGCCCGCTCCGCCAGTTCCACGGTCATCTTCCGCTCGCGCCCCTCGTAGTCGATGATCGACAGCATCTGGTCGATCAGGAACGGTGCATGATACGACGCGTAGACGTTGCCGACCTCGGGGTATCGGTTCTTCAGAAGATGCGCGAGCACGGCCTCCTCGGGCTTGATGTTGTAGGCGCGCGAGGTTTTCACGAACACCTTGATGAAGTCGTCGCGGATCGGATTGGCGACCTTGATCTTGTAGTAGATCCGCCGCAGCGCCGCACCGTCGAACATTTCCGTGGGCTGGAAGTTCGTCGAGAAAATCACCAGCGTGTCGAACGGCACCATGAATTTCTGGCCCGATTGCAGCGACAGGATGTCGAAGCTCTGCTCCATCGGCACGATCCAGCGGTTGATCAGCGCCTGCGGCGGCTCGCTCTGCCGGCCAAGGTCGTCGACGATGAAGACGCCGCCGGTGGCCTTCAGTTGCAGGGGTGCCTGGTAGGTGCGCGCAACCGGGTTGTAGTTCAGATCCAGCATGGAAAGCGTGAGTTCGCCACCGGTCATGACCGAGGGGCGGCGGCAAAGCACATAGCGGCGGTCGTAACCGCTTCCGGTGCGGCGCAGCGAATTCGGATCCTCCTGGGCTTCGTCGGCCAGCGTGTGCACGATGGGATCGTAAACCGAGATCACCTGCCCCGCGTATTCCAGGAATCGCGGAACGTAGATGTTGTCGCCAAGTGCATCGCGGATGCCGTTGGAAATAGACGATTTGCCGTTGCCCGGTGGCCCGTAGAGCAGGACCGAACGGCCCGAATTGACCGCCGGGCCAATCTGGTCGAGCATGCCCTCGGGCAGCACCAGATGCGACAACGAAGCCTCGAGCCGCTCCTGGGTGATGACGGCATCGCCGATGGCCTGCTTCGCCGTCTGCTTCCAGTAATCCTTCAGCGGCACCGGAAGGGCGCCGTAATATTCCGACTGGGCCAGCGATTCCAGCGCGCGCGCGCGTCCGCTTTCGGTCAGTTGATAGCGCATCTGCGCGGTCGGCAGCGCGCCGCGCGTGCCCAGTGTCTCGATCAGGCTTTCGGTGCGGCCGATCTCTATGAGTTCCTGCGCGATGGGCACGCCGACGCAGAGTGCTTCGGAAATGTCCGTCACACCGGTCAGGTTGCGCCGGAACATGGTCTTGATCAGGATGTCCCGCTGAAGAACCGTGTCGAGACCGGTCTCTTCGAGATGCAGCGGCGCTGGCGGCGCAATACCGTCGTGGTCGTGGTCTTTCATCGAGGGAAAGCTCCTCAGCCAGGGGGTTAGCCGTTCCGGCCCGGATTCCGGCCGGTATCAGATTTTGAATAGAGCAGAAAAAAGGCATTTTTTGGTCATGATCCGGTTATAAGAACCGTAAAAAACCGGAATGAGGCAAACGAGGGCAGGATGAAATTCGGCACCGGAAGACAGGGTTTCGCGGTTTTGCTGCCGGGAATCCTGGCCGTTCAGGGCATTTTGCTGATGATCCCGGGCGGGCTTTACGTCAATGGCCACGAGGGCGATCTTCTGCATACGCTGGAGGCGGCGGACCGGATCGCCGGCGGGCAATGGCCGCATGTCGACTTCATGACGCCGCTGGGCCTGTTCGCCTTCGGCCCCATTGCCGCGATGCAGGCCGCCGGGCTGCCGCCCGGGCAAAGCGTCCTTGCCGCCTACCTTCTCGTTGCCGCGTGCCTCTTGCCCGGTATCTGGCACATCGGACAAAGCAGGATGGCGCCGTGGATGCGCCCGGTTTTCGGCCTCTGGATGATCCTGCTGACCACGGCGCTGGTATTCGGCGGCGATCAGGCGACGCTCTCGGTCTCGATGTACTACAACCGGTGGGGCTGGGCGATCGCGACGCTGGTCGTGCTGGCTGTTCTGCTGCCCCGCAGGGAAGGGACGGCGGACAGCAGCGGCGACGGCATCCTGATCGGCCTCGGCATGGCGTCGCTGGGACTGCTGAAAATGACCTATTTCGTGTCATTGGCTCCGGCGGTTCTGGTTTTTTTCGTGATGAACCGGGCCTGGAGGGCGTTGGGCGCCGCGGTGGTCGCGGCGCTTGTCGCGGCGGTCCTTGTCACGCTGCTCGTGGGGGATCTCTGGTTCTGGGGCCGGTATCTGGGCGATCTTCTGTTCGTCGCGGGTTCCGGCACGCGCCCGAAGCCGGGGTTGGAATTCGCCGATATCGTGGCCGGCCCGGCCAATCTTCCGGCCACGGCGGCGCTGATGGCGGCGATCGTGGCGCTCCGGCTCGGCGGACGGCCGAAGCCGGGTCTGTTGCTGCTGCTGCTGGCGCCGGGGTTCTTCTTCATCACCTATCAGAACTGGGGAAACGATCCGCAATGGCTGATGATCCTGCTGTTCGCGTTGCTCTGCCTGTGCCCGGGGCCGGGGCAGGCGCGGTTCCGCGGCCGCGACGCGCGGCCGTTCATACTGTCGATCGCGTTGATCGCCGGAACGCTGACGGCGCCATCGATCCTCAATATCGGCTTCAGTTCTCTGCGCGGCGTCTTTCTCGACCGCGGCGGCTATCTTCAGGCCGTTCCGGGCCCCCGTTTCGCCGATGTCTTCATCGAGGCCAAGCGAAGTTTCAAGCCGGTCGGGCAGATCGACCTGCCACCCATCGACACCCCGGAACTGCCGCCCGGCGAGGAAGACGAGGCGGCGCAGGAGGGACCGGTCCGCGTCGCCGGCGAGACGCTGGAGAACTGCGAGGCGTACAGCGCGCTTGTCGGTGTCCTGCGCCACGTGGGCAACGAATTGTCCGGTATCCCGGAGATGCGCGGCGCGCACCTCCTGACCGCCGACATCCTCAACAATCTGTGGATGTTCTCGGCGGTGGCGCGGCTCGACGGCGGCGCGCCTTGGTACTACGGCGGGCGGCCC
The DNA here is from genome assembly GCA_046757205.1 of Paracoccaceae bacterium. Taxonomy (GTDB): domain Bacteria; phylum Pseudomonadota; class Alphaproteobacteria; order Rhodobacterales; family Rhodobacteraceae; genus JBHHXR01. Next base: position 22,951 of record JBHHXR010000002.1, on the reverse strand, counting down.
GGCTTCGCGCAGGCCGATCACCTGCTGGTGCCGCTGTGCCCGGTATCGCCGAAGGCGCGGCGGGTGGTCCTGTCTATTGTCGAGAAGGATGGCTGGAACCTGCGGGAAATCCGCCGCACGCCGCACTACATCCTTTTTCGCCGCCTCAGGTGAGCGCGGTCACGGTTCCGAGATAAAAAAGCAGCGCCCCGGCCAGGCCGAGCCCCATGGGAAATTTCCGCCCGGCGGACCACGATACCCAGTCCCGGCCGGCCGGCAGTCTCTTGCGGAACAGGTAGAACAGCCTGTGGGTGACCAGCGCGGCGATCAGCGTGGCCGCGAGAATTTGCAGGAACAGCGAGGTGTGCGGCAGGTTGGGCGAAATGAACGGCGCCATCGCCGCGGCGAATTTGGCGTCGCCGCCGCCAAAGACACCGAGTTGGTTCAGCACGAATCCGCCAACCAGGACGCAGAATCCGACGAGCAGCCGAATTCCGAGCTGGTCGACCGGCAACAATATGAGGCCGAGAATGATGAATGCGGCCAGCATCCAGATGGAAATGCGGTTCGGAATGCGCATGAATTTCAGGTCGCTCCACGACGCCCAGAGACAGAACGGCGTGGCGAGCAGCAGGAACCAGAACGCTGTCGGGATCGTCATGGGGATCAGCGGACCACGCTGGCCTGGAGCTGCTCGAGCGCCGCGGCGGCGGCCTCGAAATGCTGCGGATGGGTGTCTATCGCCTCTTCGAACAGGCCCTTGGCGACGGCGATATCGCCGTTGCGGACCGCCTCAAGCCCCAGATTGTAGAGCAGTTGCGCCCGCTCCGCCTCGTTCACGCGCAGAACCGGCAGCCGGTAATTGCCCTGGCGGCCTCTGGCAATGACCAGATTGTTCTTGGGGTTGAACAGTTTGTCGTCGTAGGTGATGGCCTCCAGAAACAGCTTTTCGGCCCGTTTGAAATCGCCGCGCGCCATGTGGGAAATGCCCCAGTTGTTCAGGATCGGGGCGGGACGCGTGGTCAGCCCGCGGGCGATTTCGTAGAAGCTGTCGGCGCGCTCCCAGTCCTTCGAACTGTCGGCGACCATGGCTTCCAGCCGGTAGCGGTCATAGGTCTCATAGGTCGGCGGGATGGCGTCGAGCTGGGCTTTCGCTTCCTTCCAATTGCCGGTGCGGATCAGAGCGTCGGCATAATCCAGCCGGTCGTCGTTGGTCGCCTGCCCGGCATCGACGAGCCTGGTGTAGATCACGACGGCTTCGTCGAAGCGCCCGGCGCGGCTCAGCGCCTGCGCGTGGCCGCGCCGCAGATCGACCCGCTCCGGGTTGGCGGCGGAGGCTTCCCGGAAGTAGTCGACCGCCTGCTCGGGGTCGGAAAAATTGAGCATCAGCTCATTGAGGTCGCTGGCGTCGATGACATTGAGCTTGCCCAGCGGCGCGTTCTTCTCCGCGTCGGTAATGCCGTTGCATGCACCCAGCGCCATCGCCACTGCAAGGGACGCCGCGGCCCCTTTCGGAAATCCTGCCCGCATGTCACCCGTCCTTTATTGGTCTGTGGTGCTGAGCAGAAGGTAACGCCCATTTCCCCGGCGGACCAGCCGGAATTCGTTCTCGTTCACGGATTTGCCGCCGTTGCCGGACAGTTTGCGCTCCGCCAGAATCAGGTTCCGGCGGATTTCCTCCGACCGGCCGGCATCGAGCGCGAAGGCGACGCGGAACGCCTCGCGGGCTTCGCGGTATTCGCGAAGGCCGATGAGTACCACGCCGAGGTTGTTCCAGGCCGGCACGAACTTGTCGTCGCGGTCCAGGGCCATGCCCAGCAGAGTGCGCGCCTGGCGAAGCCGCCCGAGCTTCAGGTTGGCCGAGCCCAGAGCGCTGAGGACCTCTGCGTCCAGCCCCCTTGCGGCGACCGCGCGGGTATAGGCTTTCAGCGCATAGTCGTAATCACCCGCCGCCATGAAGGTGTGGCCGGCGGCCATCGGTTCGGCGGAGTTGAGCAGCTTTTCCTGAGGTGTCAGCGGCGCAACCGCGCCGGACGACAGCCCCGTTTCGCAACCGGCCAGCGCCTGCAGCAGCGCCGCCAGAAGTACCCAGCGCCCCACCACCGCCGGCACCTAGTTTCCGCCGCCGAGAAGATTGACGTAGATGTCGTAGATCGAAGGACCGACGAGGATGATCAGGAGCGGCGGAACCGTGAACATCATGGTGCCGATGGTCAGCTTCGTCGGCAGGACGTTGGCTTTTTCCTCGGCCCGCATGACCCGCTTGTCGCGCATTTCCGAGGCGTAGATGCGCAGGGCGTCGGAGATCGACGTGCCGAACGAAGCCGACTGGATCAGTACGGTCACGAAGGCGCTGATGTCGGGCACCCCGCAGCGTTCGGCCATGTCGCGCAGCACCGTCACCCGGTCCTTGCCGGCGCGCATCTCCGAGGAAACGATCTCGAACTCCTCGGCCAGCGTGGGGTAGGAGACCCGGACCTCGGTGGCGACGCGCATGATCGCCTGATCGAGCGACTGGCCGGCTTCGACGCAGACAAGCATCAGGTCGAGCGCGTCGGGAAATCCGTTGGTGACGTCCTCCTGGCGCTGCTGCAACCGCCTTTGAACCCAGTAGTTGGGAAGGTAGTGCCCGATCAGGCCGGGGATCAGAACCGAGACGATGACCGAGGGCAGCCCCGGGTTGCCGCTGCGCAGGAAGACCGACGCGAGCCCGGCCAGAAGAAAGCCGACGCCGAGCAGGAGACGGAAGAAATTGTAGGTGCTGACCGAGGAACGGGCCCGATACCCCGCCTGGATCAGCTTCAGCCGCGTCGCCGAGAATTCCTTCTGGTCCTGCGGTTCGAGATAGGGCGCGAAGCGGTCGAGACTGCTGGAACCGCCGTCATAGCGCAACCGGACATTGGTTTCCTTCGTGGCCTGACGGGCGACCTTGTGGCCGGGGCCTCTCAGGCGGTCGAGCGGGTCGGCCTCCTTCTTGAACACGACAGGCAGCGAGAGGAGGATCATGACGGCGCCGAATACGCCGAGCACCATCAGCGGACCCATCGGCCCCAGTGCCGCGATGGTGAATTCCCAACCTTGCGTGAACATCTCGTTCTCCCGGAATTCTCAGACCTTGATATCGACCATGATGCGCATGAATATGACATTCACGAACAGGAACACGGCGACCACGATCGCCGCCGGAACGAAAGCGGCCGATTTCTTGACCTCGGCGTAGTATTCCGGCTGCATGACCTGAATCAGCACCAGCGCGACAACGGGAAAAACCGACAGGAACCAGCCGGACCAGCGCGCCTCGGCGGTGATCGCCTTGACCCTGCGGAACAGCTTGAACCGCGCCCTGATGACCTTGGAAAGACCGTCGAGGATTTCGGCGAGATTGCCGCCCGACGAGCTCTGGATGGCCACCGCGACGGCGAGGAATTTCAGGTCCTGGATATCGATGCGCGTGGCCATCTTTTCGAGCGATTCAGTGATTTCGGCGCCGTAGGTGGCTTCGTCGGCGATGATGCCGAACTCGGTGCCGAGCGGGTCGGGCATTTCCTGCGCAACGATATTGACCGCGCTGGAGAAAGGGTGGCCGACGCGCAGCGAGCGGACCATCAGCTCGACCGCGTCGGGAAGCTGTTCCTCGAACAGGGCCACGCGTTTCTTGGCCTTGTTCTTGAGCCAGGTAAAGACCCCGAAATAGCCCATGGCGGCGGAGACGCCGATGCGGATCGTCAGGCTGGCGCCGGTGCCGAGCGTCAGGGCGACGAAGCTGAAAACGCCGAGAAAGACCATCAGAAGCAGAAGCGCCACGGGGCTGAAGGCGATATTCGCCTGCGCCGCCTTTTCGCTGAGCGGCGCCAGGATCGGCAGGCTGCGGTTCTCCTGGTGCTGCTCGCGCTCCTTGCGGAGGGTCTCCAGGACTTCCTCGGGATCCTCGCCCTTTTCCAGCAGGGTCAGCCGGCGGTTGACGCGCGATTCCAGGCGCACGGATTTCCCGAAGATGACGAGGTAGATCCCCTCCACCATGAACAGGACGCCGACGAAGATCAGCGCGTAGATGAGCGGTTCGAAACTCATGGGCGATTTCCTCTAACTGGGCATCGGGCGGGTTTCGGTGTAGATACTGGTCGGCAGTTCGTAGCCCCACTGCTTGAAGCGGTCGGAGAATTTCGACCGCAAGCCCGTGGGCACGAACTCGCCGACGATCCTGCCGTCGTCATCGACGCTGTCGCGGCGGAACTTGAACACTTCCTGCATGGAAATGATCTCGCCTTCCATGCCGGTAATCTCGGTGATCGACAGCATGCGCCGCGAACCGTCCTGCAGGCGGCTGACCTGAACGATGAGGTTGACCGCCGAGGATATCTGCGCCCGCGTCGCCTTCAGCGGCATGTCGACCCCGGACATGGCGATCATGTTTTCCAGCCTCGACACGGCATCGCGGGCGGAGTTGGCGTGGATCGTCGTCATCGATCCGTCGTGGCCGGTATTCATGGCCTGAAGCATGTCGATGACCTCGTCGCCGCGCGTCTCGCCGACGATGATGCGGTCGGGGCGCATGCGCAGGGCGTTGCGCAGAAGGTCGCGCTGCGTCACGGCACCGCGTCCCTCGACGTTGGCCGGCCGGCTCTCCATCCGGCCAACATGGACCTGCTGCAACTGAAGTTCCGCCGTGTCCTCGATGGTCACGATACGTTCGGAGTCGTCGATGAAACTTGAAAGCGCGTTCAGCGTCGTCGTCTTACCGGAGCCGGTACCACCTGACACGATGATGTTCAGCCGGGTCGCCACGGCCGCCTGCAGATACGCCGCCATGGCCTCGTTGAAGGCCTCGAATTCGAGCAGTTCCTCGATCGAGAGCTTATCCTTGGTGAACTTGCGGATCGAGACCAGCGAGCCGTCCACCGCGCAGGGCGGCACCATGGCGTTGAAGCGCGAACCGTCGGCCAGCCGGGCGTCGACATATGGCGAGCTTTCGTCGACGCGGCGGCCGACCGCCGAGACGATCTTGTCGATGACCCGCAACAGGTGCTTTTCGTCCTTGAACTTGACGTCCGTCATTTCCAGTTTGCCGCTGCGTTCCACGAATATCTGCTGCGATCCGTTGACCAGGATATCGTTGACCGTCTCATCCTTCAGGAGCGGTTCAAGCGGGCCGAGACCAGTGACTTCATCAAGCAGGTCCTGGGCAAGCTGCTCGAACTCCGCAGCGTTCAGCACGATGTTCAGTTCGCGCATGCCCTCGCGCGCGATTTCGCGGATTTCGCGGCGCAGGTCATCCTTGCTGGCCTTGTCCAGAACGGTCAGGTTCAGCGTCTCCAGGAGCCGCTTGTGGATTTCCATCCGGACTTCGAGAAGACGCTCCTTGCGGCGTGCCTCCTTGGCGCGCGCTTCCGCCAGTTCCGGGGCGTCCTCGGGCTTGAGACCGCGGCGGCGCAGTTGCGCCGTCTTCTTGGCGGTTTCCACGTCGATGGTCGGGGGCGCGATTTCCTTTGCCCGTTGGTAGCGTCCGAACATGTGCAGTCCTTCGTTATGCTATGGCGGCCTTGGCGGCCTCGGCCATTTCCAGCAGCGCCGCGGATATCTTGCGGATTTCCTTGCGCAGCGGATTCTTCGCCACGACTTCGGCCAGCGGCAGGCCCTGGTCGCAGGCCGCGGTGACGGCGCGGCCGCCGTCGGGAAGCAGGATTTTCAGTTCGACGCCGAGGCTTTCCGACAAACGCTTTACCCGGCTCTTGCCGCTCATGTCGGCAAACCCGGGCGCGCGGTTGAGCGCGAACTGGACCTTTTCGAACGGCAGCTCCTCGGCCTTCAGCGCACGCAGGAAACGCAGCGTGTTCTGGGCCGATCGCATGTCGATCTCCATCACCGCGAAATAGGTTTCGCACATCCGCAGCACGTTGTCCGACCAATGAACCAGCGTCTGCGGCATGTCGACGATGACGAAATCGTAGGACGCCTGGGCGATTTCCAGCAGCCGCTGGATTTCCTCCGGCGCGATGATGTCCAGCGGCAGCGCGTCGGACGGCGCGGTAAGAACCGCAAGCCGCGACTTGAACGACGTCAGCGCCTGGGCCAGCGTGTCGTGGTCGATCGACGACGGATCCGAGATCAGCTCGTAGATCGCCTCGCGCCGCGCCAGATCGAGATAGGTGGACACCGAGCCGAACTGGAAATTGAAATCCAGAAGGGCGACGCGCTTGTTCGACTTGCGCGAGGCGATGGCCATTTCCCAGGCCAGGTTCACGGCGAACGTGGTGGCGCCGACACCGCCGGCAATCCCGTAGACCGGAAGGATGAGCCCGTTGCGGCTCTTCTTTTTCTTCTCGGTTCGCGGCGCTTCCTCCTGCATGTCGCGCAGGCGCGTGATTGACTCGTGCAGCGCGCCGTCCGGCAGCGGGTAGGGCGCGAAGTCGTCGGCGCCGAGGCGCATGAGCTGGTGCAGGCCCATCGGCGTAAGATCGTTGGCCACCAGGATGACCCGGACCCCGAGTTTCTTGGCGAAGCGGATGAAGCGGGCGGCGGGTGTGAGGTCCTCCTCGTCGTGGCGGTCGATGCCGACAACGACGAATTCCAGCGCCTCGACCTGGCCGCCGTTGAGTTCGTCCATCGCCTCATCGAACCCCAGCGGCGCCCAACTTTCGTCGAATTCGTTGTTCATGTCTTCGATCAGGAGATCGAATTTTTCGACATCGCGCGCCACTGCATAAGCCTCGATCGCGCTTGTCTTTGTTTTCAGCAGGGCCATCGCCGCTCCCCTAGGTCAGCCGAGCATCCGGCAAGCGCAAATAGGCGTTACGCGCAGTCTCGGCTATTGTCCGAATTTACCGTTCCAAATTTGTCAAAAGTATGGCGCGGGTGCATTCGCGGTGCCCACTATATCCAACAGAAAATGAACGGAACTTTAGCGCTACACTGGCCGGGCTGAACCGGCCCCGGAACTCTTCGGAATAAGTCATTTTAGTGCGCCGGCCGGCGCCCGTGCAAGTGCCGCCGGCCGGCGAACGCGCTCTGGGCGGAAAACAGGAAACCCCCGCGGCCGGTGGGCGCGGGGGCTGGGTGTTGCTGCGAAGTGCGCGCTACTGCGCGGCCTCCACCGTGATATCGGAACCCGTATCACCGACATATTCGCCATAGACGACCGCGGCGCGCTTGCCGTCCATGTCCAGGCCGACATATCCGCGGGCGAAGCCGACGACCTCGGTAACCGTGCGCCGGTTCAGCCGCTCGCGATCTGCGGATTCTACCAGCGGCCTCGTCTCGCCGTAGGACACCACCGCGTCGAGCCGGCTGCGGCTGACGCCGCGCGAGACGAGATAATTGACCGCGGCGCGGGCGCGTCGCAAACCGAGCGACTGGTTATAGGCGTTCGAGCCGACCAGATCGGTGTGCCCGTAGATCCGCAGGCGGACCATCGGGAAGCGGTTTATCCAGTCCGCCTGTTTGTTCAGGATCGACTTGGACTCGTCATCCAGTTTCGAACTGTCGAAAGCGAAGTTGATCATGTGCGGCGTCTCGGCGCGGAAGCGCGCGCCCAGTTCCTGCAGAAGTTCGCCGCTCAGATAGGCCGCCTGCACGACGTGGTTCTGCGCCGAGGCCTGGCCGAACGCCGCCTGGTTGGTCAGCGTGCCCGCTTCCTGCGCGCACCCGGCGAGAACCAGGGCCGTGGCTGCTACGCTTGATTTCAGGAGATGCTTTTTCATTGTATTCACTCCATCACATAGCCGTAGGAGCCTTGGAAGGCTTGTTTGGCAACCTCGCCGGCGCTTCCCTGCCGTCCCTCGGTCAACCCGTTCAGGAACAGTTCGCTTTCCGTCGGGATGCGCATGCGGTCCGTCGGCAGCGCCAGCGCGGTGCCGTCGGTTGCCGCAACCAGATGCGGTGTGACGATCACCACCAGTTCGCTTTGCTTGCGCAGAAAGTCCGAACTGCGGAACAGCGCGCCGAGAACCGGCACGTCTCCGAGCCACGGAACCTGAGAGTTCTTGTCGGAGAAATCATCCTGCAGCAGGCCGGCGATGGCGAAGCTCTGGCCGTCCTTCATCTCGACCGTCGTGTTGGCGCGCCGCACCGAGAAGGCGTTGACGGATATTCCGCTGGCCGTGACCGACGTCGTGGTGTCGAGCGAGCTGACGATGGCGCCGACCTCGAGATTGATGATGTTGTCGTCGATCACCGTCGGCTTGAATTTGAGTTGCACGCCGAACGGCTTGTACTCGATGCTGATTTCACCATCCGAGCCGCGAACCGGGATCGGGTACTCGCCGCCGGCGAGGAAATCGGCATCCTGGCCCGATATGGCAACGAGGTTCGGTTCAGCCAGGGTGCGGACCATGCCCTTGCCCTCCAGCGCCTGGATCAGCAGATCCACCGCCAGGCCGCCGAGGCCGAAGGAGAAGACCGACGAGCCGCCGGCCAGCGTCGTGGTCCGGCTCGCCGTCGTGAATCCGCCGGTCGAGCCGGTGCTGTTGGCGACGAAATCTCCGGTGGCCGGGCCCTGCGGGTTGGCGCCGACCAAGCCGGCGATGCCGACACTCGACTGCAGGCTTTTCGACACCGAGCGCTGCATCTCGGCGAACCGGACTTTTAGCATGACCTGCTGCGTGCCGCCCACCATCATCAGGTTGGTAACCCTTTGAGGCGCATAGCGTTCTGCCAGTTCCAGCGCGCGCGCAAGCTTGCGTTTGCCGGAGACGCGGCCGCTCAGGACGATGCCGTCATTGGCGGTTCTGACCTCGATCTTTTCCTTCGGAAGGATCTCGGCGAGACGCTCCTTGAATTCGGCCACGTCGGGTGTCACCCGCACGTCGATATTGGCGATCAGGTTGGAATCCGGGCCCAGCAACGTCAGGGTCGTGCGACCCGGGCTTTTTCCCAGCACATAGATCGTTCGGTCCGACAGCGTGGCAATGTCCGCGATGCCGGGATTTGCCACCGAAAGCTCGGCAAACGTCCGGCCGCTTTCCATGACGACTGCGCGGTTGACGGAAACGCTGATGGCGCCCGATGTGGCGCCGCTCATTACCCTCAATACGCCTTGCGCGTCGGCCTGCATGGCGAGCGGTGATGCGACCACCGCGCCGAGCAAACCCGCGCGAATCAGATTTCTCAATTTCATGTGATCCTGCCTCTCAAAACCACCACTTATTGATGTGGGCGGCGCTTGGTCGCCGACTGAGATGCAGATTGCTGGAAATCGCGAATAAAAACAAGAATCAAAGCCTTACCGACCCTTGTTTACGTGGATAACTTTCGGCCAGGGGCGGCGAAAGGCAGCGGTGCCGCAATGTCCGCGCCGTTTGCGCTACTTGCAGGGGATCGGTGTTTCGACGATTTCGCCGTTTCTACGCTCGCGGATGGTGCACACCCGTTTGCGGACTTTTTCCGTTTTAACAAAACCGGTTATGGCATCCTGAGCAACTTCGACAACGCCCACCTCGGCGGTGTCCTCCACACCGCGCAGGGACAGCGACAAGCGCCCCGAACTCTGCGCTTGTGCCAATTCTGCAACTATCTGTGGAGAAACTTCGACGGTCACGGTGCGCGCAATCGTCGGGCTGACGCGGTCTTCGTCGACGATCTGGTCGACCGCGATGATCTTCATGTCCTCCTGAAGCAGCTTGGTGAATCTCTTTTCGCCATCGGTCCCCGACCAGAAGACGTCGACCCGGTCGCCCGGGCGGATGAATCCGGAAACGCCGGTCAGCACGTCAACCTGTATGGTGAAGGCCCGTTTGCCCCTGCCGAGAACGGAACGCAGGCCGGCGTCCTGGCCGAACTCCGTGACCTTCGCCTCCAAGATCGGCTCGTCCTTCTGCATGCGGCGCAAAACGTAGCGGGGCGCGTCGTCACCCTTCCCGATCAGGTCCTTCACCTTGGTGAAAGTGCCTTTCGGGACCGAATTCGCCGGCCAGTCAATCTTCCTGATATCATCCTTGACCAGCGGCTGCCCGTACTGAAGGTCCCGCGCGGCGACGATCACCTGCGCGACTTCGATGTTGGGCGCTGCGTTGCGCCGGGTCTCCGCCAGGGCGGATTCATAGTAGTTGAACCTTTGCATCGCCACGTAGACGGCAAATCCAGCCAGTCCGATTCCGATGAAAAGGATCAGAGCAAATACGATGCGCATGCTGTCCGCCTCTTTTTCACCGCCGGTCGATTATTGCCGGCGGAGTGTGGCGCGGTCCTTGGTGGAGCCGCATTCTGTCACAAGGAGTTACGAATTTGCTCGTTAAGACAACTGCAGTGAGCACTACAATCGTGTCAATAGTTTGACAGATCGGATGCGCTGCTGACGATCGTGTTTCCGATCTTGGTCGCATTCAGGTCGACACCGACTGAGACCAGGGAAACAACGATCCCGCCGACGATGACGACTGATGCGGTCAACGCTACCCAGTCCACGGTCACGGCGCCGGAATCATCGTTGAGCGCCGCTTTCAGCTTACGGAGAATACTCATTACAAACCTCGCGTTTACTCTGCCCCCGACCGAGTAATCCGATGCGCTGCGAATAAGTATTCCCACCGACCGTCAGCCCCGGCCCCCGTGGGCCCACCGTTTATGGTCAAAAAGGGCAGCGCAACCTGCGCTGCCCCTTGCGGTATTCAGGCGCTTTCCGGAAAACGCTCCGGCAGCGCGGCAGCCGATCAGTAGTTGGTCAGCTGGCTGGTCAGCACGTTGTTGATCTTCGTCGCGGTGCTGTTGATGCCGGTGCGGATGACGGCCAGAACGGCGATCGCGATACCGACGATAGCGGCGGTCAGAACGACCCAGTCAACCGTCACGGCACCGGATTCGTCTTCAACGAAGGTTTTGTTCAGCTTGAAAAATTTCATCTCGTTTCCCTCCAAGGATTGAGCATTCGGTTACAGTTTCGACCCCTTACAAGGGCGTGGCTCCTTTTCGGCCGCTTCTCAGATCGCCTGCTCCGCTTGCCCGGAGCCTCCAACCTAGGACTGCGCCCTCGTAATCGATCGATTGGTAATCAACCGATTGACTCGAATACACCGGACAATTCTGGCAGAAGTTGGACAAAACTAACGCTTGCGACAAAAACAACCCGTAACCGCGAAAAACGAAAAAATACGACGTCTTATCAACAAGTTAAAATGTTGAAAATTCTCACGCCGCCGGCGTCGGGCTGAAAAATGGCCGAGATTGTGGTGAGATCGACACGAATTCGTACCATTTGCGGCACCGTCTGGCGGACCCGGCGCGCGATGTATAGGGTGACCGTCGCCAAGGCAGGTACGCAGAAAAAATGAAAAAATCCCTGCGAGCAGTGATCATAGTGGCTGCGCTGGGCTCGGCCGCCACGGCGGCCGGCGCGGCGGATTTCACCTTCCGCATGATCAAGCCGCCGCCGCCCGGCAAGAAAAAACTCATCGACATCCAGGTCCTGACACCTGTCGCCCCGCCGCCCGATCCGGCGGCGCCGGCCGTCCCGGATTCCCCCCAGCTCACGTTCTGGGATGTTTTCGAGCCGGAACTGCAAGCCGCCGACGACCGGCGTTTTCCCGCCGCCGTAACCTATATGGAACGCTTTGGCGAGCGCGACGGGTATGCACCGGCGTCGCCCGAACGGATGCTCGCGATCGCGCGCGACCACGGCGTCGACGTTCTCGAAGCCACTCTCGGGACCTCGGTTTCCCCGGCGCTGGCGCTGGCGGTGATCAGCGTCGAATCCGGCGGCGATCCGAAGGCGCGCAGCAGCGCCGGCGCCGCCGGGCTCATGCAACTGATGCCGGAAACCGCGAAGCGCTTCGACGTCGACGACCCGCTGAAGGCGTCGGAAAACATTCGCGGCGGCGTCGCCTATCTCGACTGGCTGCTGAAGGAGTTCGGTCGCGACCCGATCCTGGCGCTGGCCGCATACAACGCCGGCGAGGGGGCGGTGCGGAGAAACGGCGGCGTGCCGCCCTTCGCGGAGACGCGCGCCTACGTTCCCAAGGTGATCGAGGCCTGGCGCATCGCGCGGGCGTATTGCCTTACGCCGCCGGTGTTCGCCACCGACGGGTGCGTGCTGGTCAATCTCAGGGTGGCGCGGAACTGACCGCCGGCCGTCACACCGACAGTTTCTTGAAAATCCGCTCCGGCACCGAACGGATGATCATCATTATGTAGCGCCAGAACCACGGCGTGTAGATCACGTCCCGCTTGCGGTCCGCCGCCCGCAGAAGGTCGCGCGCCACGTCCTGCGGGCTGGCCACCAGGAACAGACCGGGCAAGCCCCAGGTCATCGCGGTATCGACGAATCCCGGCTTCACCGTCACGACGTGACCGCCGCTTCGCGTCAGCCGGTTGCGAAGACCGGCGAGATAGGTATGAAACGCCGCCTTGGCGGCGCCGTAGACGTAATTGCCGATGCGCCCGCGGTCGCCGGCGACCGACCCAACCCCGATGACCGTGCCGCCGCCGCGCTCCTCGATCAGCCCGGCAAAGCGGTGCAGGAATTTCACCGGGCCGAGAAAACTGTCGCGGACCACGCCTTCGGCCAGGTCGGGATCGGCGTCGATCTCCTTCTGCGGCGGCATCGAGCCGACGAAGACCGCGACATTCAGCATTCCCGGCCGGGCCGCCATGTGATCGAGGACCGGGCCGAAGGTCGCGGCGTCGCGGGCGTCGAAAGGCAGCGCGGCGGCGTCGTCGGCGCCCCGAATCAGGCAGTCGTTGGCATTGATCTTCAGATCGGCCATGTCGCGGCCGGCCAGCACCACTGCATCGCCGCGCTCCGCGACCGCGCGGGCGAAAGCCCGCGCCATGGACGAACTGCCGCCGAGTATCAGCCACGTCCCGGTCATGGCGCCACCCGCAGGTTCAGTCGCCGCGCCATGTCGGTTTCAAATACGCCGTCGGGATCGGCCTCGCGGATAACGGTGCGGAACGCGGCCAGGTCCGGATACATTCTTTCTATCGATGCGGCTGAGGCCAGGGCGTCCTTGGCCAGATAGATCCGCCCGCCCGCGTGAAGCGTCATGTCCTCCAACCGTTTGATCAGGCCAACGGCCGGTTTCCGGGCCGGAAAATCCACGGCGAGCGTGAATCCTTCCATCGGAAAGGACATCGGCCCGCCGCGGCCCGGCCCCATTTTTTTCAGAACGGCGAGCGGCGAGGCGAGGCGGCTTTCGGAAATCTGCTCCAGCATCCGGCGCAGAACATCCTCGGCGCCGTCAAGCGGCAGGACGCATTGGAACTGATGAAAGCCGCGCCTGCCGTACAGGCGGTTCCAGTGGAGGACGCTGTCCAGCGGGTGAAAGAAACCGGAGAAGCTTCTTGTCCGCGTCCGGCCGGCTTCGGGTACCCGGCGGTAGTAGAGTGCGTTGAACGCCCGGACGACCGGCGCCGACAGAAGAAAGCCGGGCGCGTCGAACGGCACCGATTTGGCGCGCGCGGCGCGGGGCGCTTTCTGAACACGCTGCGACACCGCGCCTTCCTCGAAGATCCCGCGCCCGAGTTCCGCAGCCCTCGCGGTAGCGTCGATCCAGCCGACCGTGAAACGGCTCTCGGAGGTGTCCAGCGCATCGAGAAAATCCTCCAGCGCGCTCATCCGGCGTTCGCGCACTTCCATTGCCTGGCCGGATATCCGCTGCATGCGGATGCGTGCGCTGGCGATGACGCCGGTCAAGCCCATGCCGCCCAGGGTGGCCCGGAACAGCGTCGCCTCGCGCTTCGCCGAGACCCGGCGGCTCCGGCCGTCCGGGCCGATCAGCACGAGGCTTTCCACCGTCTGTGCGAAACTGCCGTCGCAATGGTGGTTCTTGCCGTGCACGTCGTTGGCGACGCAGCCGCCCAGCGTGGCGAAACCGGTGCCCGGTATCACGCCCGGTATCCAGCCCCTGGGGGCGAAGACCCGCAGGATTTCGCCGATCGTCACCCCGGCCTCCGCCTCCAGCATGCCGGATTCCGGGTCGAAATCGAGGAACCGGTCGAGACGGGTCATGACGATGCCGGGGCCGCCGTCGTTCAGCGCCACGTCGCCATAGGACCGGAACATGCCCATCGCCGGGCCGGGCGTCTTTTTGACAAGGGACGTCAGGTTCGCCGCGCGTTCCGGGCGGGCGAGCGCGCCCTCGGCGCGAACGGCGCGGCCCCAACCGCAGTACTCGGTGTCATTCCACAGCATTTATTCGCCGTTTCGACAGTTTCTCGGCGACGGGGAATATCGCGATCCCCAGGAGAATGGCAAACCACAGCGTGGTCAACCGGATGATGGCCGTCGCCGGCAGGCTGACCGCCACCCCGACGCCTTGAAATCCCAGAAGCGCGATCATCGCCGCCTCGGCGCCGCCCACCCCTCCGGGCGTGCCGGTGGCGCCGCCGGTCATCATGGAAAAGAGGAAAATCGCGGTGGCTGTCCACAGACCTATGTCGGCGCCCATCCAGCCCAGCAGCAGATAGAAGGCGTAACATTCGCTGAACCAGCCGACGGTGCCGAGCAAGAGGGCGGTGGGTGCTACCGCGGGCGCCGAAAACGGCTGCAACGCGGTGGCGGAACGCCGGGCGCGGACAAAGAACCGCGGCGCGCGGCCGACAAGCTTCCATGCCAAGACAACGCACGTGTGGAACAGCCGCGGCCGGGTCACGACGATGGCGACGCCGACCGCCACGGCGGCAACCGGCAGGCCGCCGGCAAGCCCCATCGACGACAGCCCGAGCGCTGCCGCCAGCAACAGCCCCATGGATGCGAGGTCGGCGGCGCGGTCGACCAGCACCAGCGGCGCGCTTTTCTCGAAAGCGGTTCCGGTTTCGCGCCGGATCCAGCGCATGCGCACCAGTTCGCCCAGCCGCCCCGGCGTCGCCGTCATGGCAAAACCGCCAACGAAGTGGCGCAGATCCTGCACGAGTCCTGTTCCGAGGCCCATGGTGCGCGTGTAAAGATGCCAGCGCAGCCCGCGCATCCCGTAATTGCCCAGCGCCAGCGCGAGCAGGATGGCGACCTGGCCAAGCGACAGCCCGCGCAGTTCGGCCAGCGTCTCGCGCCAGCCGGTGGCGGCGGCCAGAGCGGCCAGGCCGGCGACAAAAAGCAACAGCAGCAGGGCGGAGATGATGACGTCGCGGGGCGGAACGACAAGGCGCGCGCGGCCGTTGCCAACCGTTCCGTCGCTCTTACCAGGGTCCGTGTCTGCCACCAGCATGCCCCGCCGATAGGTGTGAAAAAAGGCCAGAATGTGTTCGGCCGCCGCCGTTGGCGCCTAACCCGCCGGCGTAGCGGCGGCGCAACACGCCGCCGGCATGGCGGATCAGACCAGCGTCGCCGCGGTTCTTTCGCGGATGTCCGCCATCGTCACGCCATCGGCCGCTTCAACGACCTTCAACCCGCCCTCGACCACGTCGAAAACGCAAAGATCGGTAATGATCCGGTCGACCACGCCCTTGCCGGTCAGCGGCAGCGTGCATTCCCTCAGTATCTTGCTGCTGCCGTGCTTGTTGGTGTGGTCCATCACCACCACCACCCGGCGCACGCCTGCCACCAGGTCCATGGCCCCGCCCATGCCCTTGACCAGCTTGCCCGGGATCATCCAGTTCGCCAGATCGCCGTTTTCCGCCACCTCCATCGCCCCCAGGATCGCCATGTCGATCTTGCCGCCGCGGATCATCGCGAAACTGTCCGACGACGAGAAGAAGGACGTCCCCGGCAGTTCCGTCACCGTCTGCTTGCCGGCGTTGATCAGATCGGCGTCGATTTCCTCTTCCAGCGGGAACGGGCCGATGCCCAGCATGCCGTTTTCCGACTGCAGGATGACGCTCACGCCGACGGGAATATGGTTCGACACCAGCGTGGGGATGCCGATGCCGAGGTTCACGTACATCCCGTCCTCCAACTCCAGAGCCGCCCGCGCCGCCATCTGGTTGCGATCCCAAGCCATGTCCGGTTCCTCCCTCAGGCCGCCCGCGTGGTGCGTTGTTCGATGCGTTTTTCGTGCTCGCCCTTGACGATGCGGTGCACGTAAATGCCGGGCAGATGGATATCGTCGGCTTCCAGTTCGCCGGGATGCACCAGTTCCTCGACCTCCGCCACGCAAACCTTGCCGCAGGTTGCCGCCGGCGGATTGAAGTTGCGCGCGGTCTTGCGGAAGACCAGGTTGCCTGAAGTATCGCCCTTCCAGGCCTTCACGATCGACAGATCGGCGACGATGCCGCGCTCAAGAATATAGGTCTCGCCGTCGAATTTCTTGTGTTCCTTGCCCTCGGCGATCACCGTGCCGACGCCGGTCCTCGTGTAGAAGCCGGGAATACCGGCGCCGCCAGCCCGCATCCGCTCCGCCAGCGTGCCCTGCGGGTTGAACTCCAGCTCCAGCTCACCCGACAGGTACTGGCGCATGAACTCCGCGTTCTCGCCGACATAGGAAGAAATCATCTTCTTCACCTGCCTGGTCTGCAAGAGCAGCCCCAGCCCGAAATCGTCGACCCCAGCGTTGTTCGACGCCACTTCCAGGTTCTTGACCCCGGCGTCGCGGATCGCGGCGATCAGGTTTTCGGGAATGCCGCACAGCCCGAAACCGCCGGCGGCGATGAACATGCCGTCGAAGAGAAGCCCGTCGAGCGCCTCTTTCGCCGAAGAATAGACTTTTCTCATGGATTTCTCCCCAGGCAGGCCCTGTCGCGGGCCCCGCGTTCCGGCGGTATCTATCACGTCCCGCGCATCACGAAGTCAAGGCCGCTTTCGCGGCGCAACGCGCAATCGGCTACAGGGCGAACAGCTCGCGCAGCGCCCCGATGCGTTCGGCGTGAAAGCGCCGCACGTCGGCTGCCGGCTGTTGCCCGGCGATCCTCGCGGCCAGCGGGTCCGGCGCCTTGACGCCGCTGCCCGACATCTGCTCCAGCACGGCGTGGCCGCAGAACGGCACGTGCACTTCCGAATACCCGCCCTCGTGCGCCATCGCCACGCGGCCGCCGCAGAGTTCCCGCGCCGCGTCCAGCAATTGCCGGGTCAGCAGCCGGAATGTATCCGCCCCGCACAGCATGCGCGACAGCGGATCGACGCCCGAGGCGTCGAAACCGCAGGCCACGACGATCGCGTCCGGCGCGAAGGCGCGCAGTTTCGGCACCACCAGCCTCTCCATCGCCGCCAGATAGGCGTCGTGCCCGGCGCCCGGCGGCAGCGGGACGTTCATGTTGCAGCCCTCGCCGTCCCCGGCGCCGGTGTCCCCCGCATCGCCGGTGTCGAGCGGATAGTTGCGTTCCTGATGCAGGCTTATCGTCAGCACATCGCCGCGCTCGTAGAAGATCGCCTCGGTGCCGTTGCCGTGATGCACGTCCCAGTCCACCACCGCGAAACGCTGCGCCAGCGCGGCCGCCCGCGCCGCCTCGATGGCGATGGCGATGTTGTTGAAAAGGCAGAACCCGTTTGGCCAGTCGGGCAGGCAGTGGTGCCCCGGCGGGCGCGACAGGGCGTAGGCGTTGGCATGTTCGCCGCGCAAGACCGACGCAAGAGCCGCAACGACAAGACCGGCCGACAGCGCGGCGATCTCGTACGCCGCGGCGCCGAACGGCGTCCGCAGCCCGATCTCGCCACCGCCGGCGTCGGACAGCGCCTTGAAATTGTCGAGATAGCCTTGCGGGTGCACCCGCAAGAGGTCGTCACGGGTTGCCGGTTCGGCATGACGGCAGTCCAGATCATCCGCCAGACCGGTAGCGTCGAGCAGGTTCTTCAGCCGCCGTTTGGTTTCCGGGCTTTCCGGCAAACCTCCGGCAGCCAGCGGTTGCACGTGCCCGCCCACCGGAACCGTCAGCGCGTAATTGCCGCCGGAATGCCAGAAACATCGTTCATCCCAGAAAAAGCCGGTTCCCGACAAATCGCCCTCCCTTGGTGCCGCAGCGCGCTATTGTCCGTCAGAGCGGCGGCAGTTGCCAGCCCCTCGCATCCGGAGTTCGCCACATAGTTCAGGTTCCACCGGCACGCACCCGGTTCGCGCGGCCCGGCGGTGGCGCCGGGCCGGACGGGCCAGGGCGGGCGGGGGCAACGGATGTCGATGAAGCCAACTTCAAATTCGCCGGATCAGCTGGTGATATCCTCGATTTCCTCCCGCAGCGCCTCGATCTCCCAAAACGCCTTCGTGCCCGGCTTCAGACGGGCAGGGGTATCGTCGAGAAAAACCGACGAATAGGCGACGCGGTTGCCGAGCCGGCTGGAAAGCAGGCGGGCGCCGGACCGGCGCAGGTCGTCGGCGCATCGCTCCGCGCGGCGGCCGCGCGGCGGCACCCGGTTGAGCAGGACACGGGCTCCCGTGCCCTCTTTTTCCGCCATTTCCAGAACCGAGGATGTGGCCCGGACATCGAGCCCCGTCGGCTGGCAGGGGACGATCACCAGATCGGCGCAGCGCAGCGCCGCTTCCAGCAGCGGCGAGGCATGCCCCGGGCAATCCACCAGCACCAGATCATGCCCGGCGGCGGCTTCCCCTATGTCCGAACCGGCCCGCCACGCCTTCGATTCCACGCATTCCATCGGCGGGTCGGTGACTAGGCTCGCCCATTGCGACAGGGAGCGCTGCGGATCGAGGTCGACGAGCTGCACGCTTCTTCCGTGATCCGTCAGCGAGCGGGAGAGATGAGCGAGAACCGTGGTCTTTCCCGATCCGCCTTTTTGTTGCGCGAAAACAATGACCTTGCCCATGACCGTGCCTCCATCGGCAGATATTATATTGCACCTGCGAAGAAAGGAAAAGGGGCGGAAACGCTGTGAACCGTGCGGGCACTGTGCTACCGGGAAATCCCGCGGCGGCGCAAACCGCGCCACCGGTGTCGAAGGGTTTGCCGACGGAAAATGGACCTCTCGGAATTGCTTGCCGCTAACGTCGAAAATGGACAACCGTTCGAAATACGGGTGACGCCGCGCGCCTCGGCCAATTGCATCAAGCTGGAGCCACAACCCGGCGGGCGGACCGGGATACGCGTTTACGTCACCGCCGTGCCGGAGGGCGGCCGCGCCAATGCCGCCGCCGTCAAGCTGCTGTCCAAGGCGCTGGGTGTCGCAAAATCGCGCATCGAAATCCTGCGCGGCGGGTCCGCCCGCACAAAAACCCTGCGCATCGCACCGTAACCCGGAAGATCGCCGGCGGAATCGCATCACATCTGCGGGAGACAGGCCACGGGGCATTGATTTTCCTTCCAAAAGGATTTAAACAAACGTTTGTTTGAAATTTGGGGATGGCCATGACAGACGCACCGGGCCCCGACAAGACCGATACCAGGACAGCGATCATTCACGCCGCTCTGCGCGGCTTTGGCGAGAAGGGTTTCGACGCAACGTCGGTGCGCGAAATCGCCGCCGCGTCCGGCTCCAATATCGCCGCCATCTCTTATCATTTCGACGGCAAGGACGGGCTGCGCAAAGCCTGTGCCGAGCACGTGGTGCAGACGCTTCGGCAGGTCGCGGACCTGCAGAACGCGCTGCCGCCGCGCGAAGACCTGGACGCGGAAACCGCGCGTAACATTCTGCTCAGCCTGGCCCGGCGGATGATCGGCTTTCTTCTCGGGACCAGGGAGGCGGGGTTGATCGCGGCCTTCGTATTCCGCGAGATGGCGCAGCCGTCGCCGGCGCTGGACATCATTTTCACCGGTCTGGTGGAGTCAGTTCACCGCCGCGCCTGCCAGATATGGGGCAAGGCGTCCGGCCGCGAGCCTGAGAGCAGCGAGGTTCTGCTCGCTGTGTTTTCGATGATCGGGCAGATCATCTACTTTCACCTCGGGCGACCGGTAGTCCAGCGCCGGCTGGGCTGGCAGGACTACGGCCCCGAAGAAATCCGCCAGATCACCGCTACCATCACCGCAAACCTGTCGGCGCGGCTCGACGCGGATGCGAGGAGGAGGGGATGAGCGGCATCCTCTGCGCCATACCGATCGTGGCTTCGCTGCTGGGGGGCTGCCAGCCAGCGGCGGAACTCGCGGTCGGCTATGTTGAAGGCGAGTATGTCTTCCTGTCGCCGGTCGCCGCCGCCGAACTGACCGAAGTCGCCGTGCGTCGCGGCGACCGCGTCAGCGCGGGCCAGCTTGTCGCCCGTCAGGAAACCACCGACGCCGAAATCGCCCTCAGCGAGGCGGAATCGGCGCAGCTTCAGACGGCGGCGGAGCTGGAGAACCTGCTGGAAGGCAGCCGCCCGGAGGAAATCGCCGTCATCGAGGCGTCGCTGGCCGCCGCCCGCGCCCAGATCAGGGAAGCCGTCCGGGTCGCGGAACGCCAGAAGAAGCTGGTCGCCGACGGCTACGTGTCGCAGAGCGTCTACGACCGCGCCGAGACCGAACTCGAACTGGCCCAGACCCGCGCGAGGGAACTGGAGGCCAGGCTCGCCGTGGCGAAGCTTCCGGCCCGCGCCTCGGTGATCAAGGCCGCGCGCAAACGCCTCGACGGCGCCAAGGCCGCCGTGCGCCGCGCCGAATGGGCGCTCGCCAAACGGGAGCTGACATCACCGGTCGACGGCGAGGTCGCCGACGTCTTCCGCCACGCGGGCGAAATCGCCGGACCCGCTGCGCCCGTGGTTTCGATCCTTCCCGACGGCGCCGTGAAGCTGAAGGTCTACGTGCCCGAAACCGCGCTCGCCCGCCTCGCGATAGGTGAAAGCGTCGTGGTCAACTGCGACGGCTGCGGCGGCGGCGCGCGGGCGCGCATCTCCTACATATCGCCGGACCCGGAATTCACCCCGCCGGTCATCTACTCGCTGACCAACCGCCAGAAGCTCGTCTACCTCGTCGAGGCGCGCCCGACCGGGGACGACAGCAGGCTCAAGCCGGGCCAGATCGTCGATGTCGTCCTTTCGGAGGCCGGCGGATGAACGCCATCGACGTCACCGGACTGACCAAGAGCTTCGGCGGCAGGATGGTCGTCGATCACGTCTCCATGCAGGTGAAGAAGGGCGAGATCGTCGGCTTCCTCGGCCCCAACGGCTCCGGCAAGACCACGACGATCCGCATGATGTGCGGGCTGTTGAGGCTCGACGAGGGCGCGGGCACCGTGCTCGGTTTCGACCTGGCGAAGGACGCCTCGCGCATCAAGGACAATGTCGGCTACATGACGCAGCGGTTCTCTTTTTACGAGGACTTGTCGATCGAGGAGAACCTTGCCTTCGTCGCCGGTCTCTACCGCCTTGCCAGCCCGCGCCAGCACATCCGCGACACGCTGGAAACCCTCGGCCTGACCAGCCGCAGAACACAGCTTGCCGGAGCGCTCTCCGGCGGCTGGAAACAGCGCCTGGCGCTGGCCGCCTGCATCATGCACAACCCGAAACTTCTGCTTCTGGACGAGCCGACCGCCGGCGTCGATCCCAAGGCGCGGCGCGAGTTCTGGGACGAAATCCACGGCTTCGCCGCCGAAGGGGTGACGGTGCTGGTCTCCACCCACTACATGGACGAGGCGGAGCGCTGCCACCGCATCAGCTACATCTCCTACGGCAAGCTGGTCGCGCAGGGCACGGTGGATGACGTGGTGTCGGCCGCCGGGCTGCACACCTTCGCGGTGACGGGGCAGGGGCTGGAGGCGGCCGCGTGGTTTCTTCGTACCCAGCCCGGCGTCGAGCAGGTGGCGCCCTTCGGCGCCTCGCTGCACGTGGTCGGATCCGACGAACGGGCGCTGATGCGCGCGCTCGCGAAACTGTCGCGCGCCGAGGGGCTGCGCGTCACCGCCTCGCAGACCAGCCTGGAGGACGTGTTCATCCGGTTCATGAATTCGACGCAGGACAACGTGCAATGAGCCGGTTCTTCTCGCTCCGCCGCCTGTTCGCCATGCTGCGCAAGGAGTTCATCCAGATGCGCCGCGACCGCATCACGTTTGCCATGATGCTGGGCGTGCCGCTGATGCAGCTCGTGCTGTTCGGCTTCGCCATCAACAACGACCCCAAGGCGCTGCCGGCGGCGCTGGTGGTCACCAGCGTCGATCCCTACAGCCGCGCCATCGTCTCGGCGCTGGAACTCACCGGCTACTACCGGTTCGAGCACGTCGCACGCAGCGCCGCCGAGGCCGAGGCGCTGATCCAGTCCGGCGACGTCGCCTTCGTGGTCACCATCCCGTCGGATTTCGGCCGCCGGGTGATCCGCGGCGACAGCCCGCGCATCCTGATCGAGGCCGACGCCACCGACCCGGCCTCGGCCAGCGGCGCCATCTCCACGCTGGGCACCGTCGCCGCGCAGGCGCTGCTGCGCGAAACCGGGCAGCAGGCCGAGGCCCGCGCCGCCGCGCTGCGCCGGCTCGATGTCGTGGTCCACAAGCGCTACAATCCCGAGGGCATATCGCAGTACAACATCGTGCCCGGCCTGCTCGGCGTCATCCTGCAGATGACCATGGTGATGATGACGGCGATGGGGCTGACCCGCGAGACCGAGCGCGGCACCATGGAAAACCTGCTGGCCATGCCGACCCGGCCGATCGAGGTCATGCTCGGCAAGGTGCTGCCCTATCTGGTGGTGGGCGCGGTGCAGGTCGCGGTCGTGCTGGCCGCCTCGCGCGGCATGTTCAACGTGCCTTTCGTCGGTGCGCTGGGCGATCTGCTGACCGCGGTCTTCATCTTCGTGCTGGCGCTGGTGCTGCTCGGCTACGCCATCTCCACCCTGGCGAAGAACCAGATGCAGGCGATGCAGCTCACCTTCTTCTTCTTCCTGCCGTCGCTCCTGCTGTCGGGCTTCATGTTCCCGTTCCGCGGCATGCCCGGCTGGGCGCAGATATTGGGCGAGGCCTTCCCGCTCACCCACTTCATCCGCGCCATCCGCGCGGTGATGCTGAAGGGCGCCGAGCTGCCGGCGATTTCCCGCGAGGTGACGGCGCTGCTGATCTTCGTTGCCCTCTACGCGCTGCTGGCGCTGCTGCGGTTCAGAAGGACGCTGGATTGAAGGGGCAAACGGATTCTGGAATGGGGATACGTAGTTTTCAGTGCCTTTGGTCGAGGATGTTATCCGACTATTGAGGCAACTGTCACTTGGCAAAGGATATGGCAAGGAGCGGTACATCAGTCTGTGGCCCGTTAGCTGTACCGAAGATCTGCAGCTTTCG
>JBHHXR010000001.1:0-43032 GCA_046757205.1 Paracoccaceae bacterium | reverse complement strand
GGGCAGCCACACCGTGAACCTGCTTCCCTTTCCCGGCTCCGAGCGGATTTCCAGTTCGCCGTGGTGCCGGTTCAGGATGTGTTTCACGATCGCCAGCCCGAGCCCGGTCCCGCCCCTGTCGCGGCTCTCCTGCGCGCTCACCCGGTAGAACCGTTCAGTGAGGCGCGGAACGTGCTCCGGAGCGATGCCCGGTCCGGTGTCGGCAACACAAACGCCGACGCGGCCCGACCGGGGCGGTGCGGCGTCGGCCGGGCCGACGGTTACCGTATCGTTGCGGCGCGAATACTTGATGGCGTTGTCAATCAGGTTGAGCACCACCTGATACAGCTGCTCGCGGTCGCCGCTGACGGGAACCCCGCCCGGTGCCGGTTCGTGGCGCAGCGAAATTCCCCGCTTCGCCGCCTCCGGCTCCAGCGCCCGGACGGCCTCGCCGGCCAGCGCATCGAGATCGACCTCCCCGGCCGGCGTTTCGTTTTCCGTCAGTTCGATCCGGCTCAGCGCCAGGAGGTCGTCGACCAGACGCTGCATGCGCGCCGCCTGATCGGCGATGATGCCGACGAACTCGGCGCTCGCTTCGGGGTCGTTTCTTGCCGGCCCCCGCAGGGTCTCCGCGAAACCGGCGATCGACGCAAGCGGCGTGCGCAGTTCGTGACTGGCATTGGCGACGAAATCGCGACGTTTCATTTCCGTCAGCCGCTCGGCGCTGCGGTCCATGACAAGAATGAGCGCACGGGCCTCGGGCAGGAAACCGTCGCTGTCCGGCAGGGCGGAAACCTGCGCCTCGTAATACCGTTCGGTACCGTGGTGCGCGGAAAACGCGACCTCCCGGAGGCCGCCCGACTGCAGAACCTCGCCTACCGCCCCGACGAACGCCGGCGCCCGGAAGAGCGAGGCGAAATGGCTGTTGCGTTCCAGCCAGGGAAACGCCCGGAACGAGGCCGGGTTGGCATAGGCGACAAGCCCGTTTCGCCCGACCACGATGACCGGGGCCGGGATCTGGTTCAGGACGGTGCGCGAAAGCTCCTGCGGCGGTTTGTCCGGCGCGCGGTCGCCGCCGCTGCGCCGCACCCGGCTGTCGTCGCGCAGCGCAAATTCGAGGATAACCGCGAAAACCGCGAAAGACGCCACCACGACAAGGAAGAATCCGGCGCTTCCCATCCGGGCCTGAAAAGCCGCCGCGACGCCTGCGATGCCGAGCCCCGACAGCAAATACAGCCAATGTCTCTTCCGCATTCCGGCTCCGGTACGCTGCGACGTTGCGACAGGTGTTTTCGCCGACTTGCAGCGTGATATTGTGTTTACGCCTCAAAGCTATATCTAAAGACGTGTATCGGCAGACAAAACAGGCTGCAATGATCCGCTACTCGCTGAAATGCTCAATAGGGCACAGTTTCGACAGTTGGTTCGCCTCCGGCGAAGCCTTCGAAAAGCTTGTCGGGGCGGGGTCGGTGTGCTGCGCCGTGTGCGGCGATACTGACATCCAGAAGGCGATCATGGCTCCCCGCGTGCTGACCGGCGGGCAACCGGAAGACGAAAGCCCGCCGTCCCTGCGCGGCCCGGCCTCGCCGGCCGAACAGGCCCTGGCGGAGATCCGGCGCAAGATCGAGGCGCATTCCGAAAACGTCGGCCGCAGATTCGCCGAAGAGGCGCGCGCCATTCACGAGGGACTGGCGCCGAAACGCTCGATCTACGGAGAAGCCAGGATCGAAGAGGCCAAGGCGCTGATCGAGGAAGGCGTTCCGGTGGCGCCGCTGCCCTGGTCGTCCCGCCGTTGCAACTGATCTGAAACCCGGGTTTCCGCCGCCGTCACCGACGTCGTCGCGGCGGGTTCCCTTGCGGCGGAAGGATCGCCTCTGTATGAGAGGCGCGGCACTCCCGCCGCTGGTCTTGGAAATCCCGGTACATGCCTCGTCTGGTTATGAAATTCGGCGGCACCTCGGTTGCGGACCTGGAACGCATCCGCGCCGCTGCCGAAAATGTCCGCCGCGAGGTCGAAAAAGGTTACGACGTCGCCGTCATCGTGTCGGCCATGTCGGGCAAGACCAACGAACTCGTCGGCTGGGTCCGCGACGCGACGCCGTTCTACGACGCCCGCGAATACGACGCGGTGGTCGCCAGCGGCGAAAACGTGACGGCCGGCCTGATGGCCCTCACCTTGCAGGAATTCGGCGTCCCGGCGCGAAGCTGGCAGGGCTGGCAGGTTCCCGTGCGCACCACTTCCATCCACGGCGCGGCGCGTATCCTTGAAATCGAAACCGATGCGCTGGAGGAAAAATTCGATCAGGGACTTCACGCGGTGATCGCCGGGTTTCAGGGGCTGAGTTCGGAAAACCGCATCACCACGCTGGGCCGCGGCGGGTCCGACACCACGGCGGTTGCCTTCGCGGCGGCGCTGGGCGCGGAGCGCTGCGACATTTACACCGATGTCGACGGCATCTACACCTCCGATCCGCGGATCTGCCCGAAAGCCCGCAAGCTGGAGCGCATCGCGTACGAAGAGATGTTGGAACTCGCCTCGTTGGGTGCGAAAGTACTGCAGACGAGATCGGTCGAGCTGGCGATGCGTTACAGTGTGCCGCTTCAGGTCCTGTCCAGTTTCGAAGACACGGCCGGAACCTTGGTGTGCGATGAGGATGAAATCATGGAAATGAACGTTGTCAGCGGTGTCGCCTATTCCCGCGACGAGGCGAAACTGACGCTCGTCTCGGTGGCCGACCGCCCCGGCATCGCCGCCGCCGTGTTCGGCCCCCTGGCGGAGGCCGGGATAAACGTCGACATGATCGTCCAGAACATTTCCGAGGACGGCCGGACGGACATGACCTTCACCTGCCCGGTCGACGACGTGGAGCGCGCCAGCAAGGCGGTGGAAGATGCCAAGATCTCCGGTGCCATCAATTTCCGCGAACTGATCACCGATACCGACTCGGCGAAGGTTTCGGTGGTCGGCATCGGCATGCGCTCGCATACCGGCGTGGCGCAGAAGATGTTCGCCGCGCTGGCCGCCGAGGGCGTCAACATCAAGGTGATCACGACCTCGGAAATAAAGGTCTCGGTGCTGATAGACCGCAAGTACCTGGAGCTTGCCGTGCAGGCGCTTCACGATGCATTCGAACTGGAAAAAGCGGCCTGACGCCGGCCGGTTATCGCGATGTCAAACAAACAGGGCGTGGAGTCCCGGGTTCTTCTGAGACGGCTTCGCAAGACCCTCGCCGAGGCTGGCGAAGGGCAGGAGCGGCTCAACCGTATCACCAAGCTGATCGCGTCGTCGATGGTCGCCGAGGTCTGCTCGATCTATCTGCGCCGCGACGAGAACACGCTGGAACTTTTTGCTACCGAGGGCCTCAACCCCGAAGCCGTGCACCGCACGCGGCTGCGCGTCGGTGAAGGCCTCGTCGGCCGGATCGCCGAGAAGGCCGAGCCGATAAACGCCGCCGACGCACCGTCGATGCCGGGCTTCCGCTACATGCCGGAGACCAGCGAAGAGCGGTACTCGTCGTTTCTCGGCGTGCCGATCCAGCGCCTTGGCGAGGTGATGGGCGTACTGGTGGTGCAGAACAAGGTGGCGCGCCACTACAACGAGGACGAGGTCTACGGGCTCGAGGTGGTGGCGATGGTGATCGCCGAGATGGCCGAGCTCGGCGCCTTCACCGGCCCCGGCCCGCTGGCCGCCGCCAGACCGCACACCCGCTCGTTCCTCGCCCGTGGCGTGGTCGGCCAGGAAGGCGCGGCAGAGGGCATCGCCTACCTGCACGAACCGAACATCACGATCGCCAACCCGGTGGCCGACGACCCCGCGAAGGAGCGCGCGCGGCTGCATGCGGCGATGGCCAACCTGCGGCTGGAAATCGACGAGATGATCGATACCAACCACCTCGCCCCGACCGGCGATCATCACGACGTGCTGCAGGCCTACCGCATGTTCGCCCACGACAAGGGCTGGCTCAGCCGGCTGGAAAGCGGCGTCGAAAGCGGTCTGGCGGCAGAGGTCGCGGTCGAGAAGGAACAGTCGGCAACACGCGCGCGCATGGCGCGCGTCGCCGACCCCTACATCCGCGAGCGGCTGCACGACCTCGACGACCTTTCCAACCGGCTTCTGCGGCTGCTGAGCGGGCAGTTCGGGCCGAATCGCAAGGAACTGCCCGAAAATGCCGTGCTGGTGGCGCGCAACATCGGCCCCGGCGAATTGCTCGACTACGGCAAGCACCTGAAGGGCGTGGTGCTCGAAGAGGGCTCGGTCGGGAGCCACGCCGCCATCGTCGCCCGCGCGCTCGGCATCCCGCTGGTGATCCAGGCCGAGCGGATCACCCGCGAGGCGATGAACGGCGACACCATCCTGGTCGATGGCGACCAGGGTATCGTGCACCTGCGCCCGGAAGATTCGGTGGCCGCGGCGTTCCGTGAAAAGATCGCCATGCTGGCGGAGGCCCAGAAGGTCTATTCGGCGCTGCGCGACAAGCCGGCGCGCACCAAGGACGGCGTGTCGGTGGCGCTGATGATGAACGCCGGGCTGATGGCGGATCTGCCGTCGCTGAACGAATCCGGCGCCGACGGGGTCGGCCTCTACCGCACCGAGCTGCAGTTCATGCTGCGCGCCGCGATGCCCAAGCGCACCGCCCAGGCAGAGCTCTACGGCAGGGTGATGGACGCCGCGCGCGGCAAGCCGGTGATCTTCCGCACGCTCGACATCGGTTCCGACAAGGTGCTGCCCAACATGCGCCGCATCGAGGAGCCGAACCCGGCGCTGGGCTGGCGCGCCATCCGCATCGGGCTCGACCGCGCCGGGGTGATGCGCATGCAGATCCAGGCGCTCCTGCGCGGCGCCAAGGGCCGCCCGCTGCGCATCATGTTTCCCTTCATCGCCCAGTTCGACGAATTCCGGCTGGCCCGCGAACGGCTGCTGGAAGAGGTCGAAAGGGAAAAGAGCCTCGGCCACGCCGTGCCCTCGAAGCTGGAGATCGGCGCCATGCTGGAAACCCCCAGCCTCGCCTTCGCGCCGGACCGCTTCTTCCAGCTTGCCGATTTCATCTCCGTCGGCGGCAACGACCTGAAGCAGTTCTTCTTCGCCGCCGACCGCGAGAACGAAATGGTGCGCCGCCGCTACGACACGCTCAATGTCAGCTTCCTCAGCTTCATCGAGCAGATCGTGGCGCGCTGCAACGGCCACGGCAAGCCGGTCTCGTTCTGCGGCGAGGACGCCGGCCGCCCGGTCGAGGCGCTGGCCTTCGTCGCCATGGGCGTGCGCACGCTGTCCATGCGCCCCGCCTCCATCGGCCCGGTCAAGCAGCTTCTGCGCGGCGTCGATCTCGGCGAGGCCCGCGCCGTGATCAACCGGGCACGCAAGTCCGGCGAACAGTCGGTGCGGCCGGCGCTGGAAGAGTATTTGAAGGAGGCGGGGTTGGTTCAGGACTGACCGCGCCAAGGCAGCCGGCCAGGTCAGGTCAGTGCTCCGCCCCAACCAGCCAACCCGCCCGGGACGGCGTCCCGGGCAGCGCCCGACCATCCCCGCGGGAGGGCGCTCTTGCACCCACCGACGGACGGGCGCCGCCCTCTGTTCGTTTCGAACGCGTGCCGGGGCCGTGCCATTTGTCAGCGGCAGCAAGCGGTGGGCGGGCAATCTGCCCCGCGAAACAGAGGGTTCCAAATGCTGGATTCAACCCGTTGGCCGGTGTCCTGCTCGGTTTGGGTGTCGCGACCCGTTCAGTTGTCGATAATCCAAATCCTTGTCCCAGCCGATCCGTCGGGATCGCCGGTCGACGACTCGAATACAATCTTCGTGCCGTCACGCGAGATCGATGGCGCGCCGTCGTAGCCGCCAAATCGCGTGACCCGGATGGGTGCGCCACCATCGGACGCAACCTTGTAAATGTTGGCATTGTCCACTTCGGCGTTTTCCGAACTGTACACGATCCACCGACCATCATGGGAAAACACGGCGTCAGTTGCGCTTTCTGCGACACTGGTCACGGACCTTTTGTTGTTACCGTTTGTGTCCATGGTAAAGATCGACCAGTTTCCGTTCCTGAAGGTTTGGTACAGAATTCTGCGGCCATCCGGCGACCAATTCGGTTGCCTGTTGTCCTCGGCCAGCGCGGTAAGATCAATGTAATCTGTACTTCCATCCACGCGGTATTTCGTAATAACACCGTTTCCTTCTACATCTATATAATGCGACTCGAATACTATCCAATTTCCGTTTGGCGAAAAACTTGGTTCATACGATTGTCTCTCTACCCGATCGGTAATCTGCATTATTCGCCATGTATTATCAGTTTTCGTAATGGTGTAAATTTCATCATGTCTACCTTGATCTGAAGAATAAACAATGGAACCAGTTTTGCCGTTCCAGGACGATCCCGGCGAATTTACATTAATGCTACCGTCAGACACCAGACTCGTCACTGTTTCTGTATTCAGGTCCAGAGCAAAAATGTCCGATATGCCCAAGTTGTAGCCGGCACGAAATCGCGTGAAAACGATTGAATTGCCATCGGGAGAAAACGCCGGGTTCTGTAAACTGCCCGGCAGGTTTATGTTCAGCTGCCGCGCCCCGTCATCGCGATAAATGGTTGCCGGCGAGGATATGAAGATTTCTTGCGATATCGCTCCACTGCCAGCCACGACGAGCAGAAGCCCCGCAAGGCTGACATGGAATATCCGTCTCCTTTTTGTCATCCGACATTTCCCATTTGGTTTACTGTTCGGCAACGTAAGCGCACCGTGGAAGGCGTCCCAACGGACTGCTGAAAAAGCAAGCGTAGGGCGGGCAATCTGCCCACCATGTTTCTTGCCGCCGCGTTGGTGGGTGAATCACCGACCCTGCACCACAGGGAAACCGGCCTCGGCATCCGGGCCAGCACATCCCTACCCTACCGCCCGGAAACGGCGAAGAGAAACCGGTATTCGGCCAGGGGCTGTTGACGTTCAGGATCCACAAACGGGATGATCTGCGACTCAAGGTTGCAAACGACAGGAGAGCCGCCTTGACCCGAAGAGTTCCGAGCGCCGCCCAGCGGGCAATCATCTGTTCACTTAACCTTCTTGACTGACGAGTGGCATGACGGTTTCGCAGGTGGGTCAAGGCCGATACTTTCTGGCGATGTCTGCTTCGATAATTCAAAAAAATCAAGCGGTTACCCGTATGCACACGCGTGTGCACCCCGCCCCAGCCGGCGAACCGGGCCGGGCGGGCGGGCGTGCGGAAACCACGCAACTGACATTTCGCTGACAGCCGGTGTCCGCGAATCGTCAGGAAGCGTGGCGTAGTCTGGCCCCCGTGTGGGGGTTGCTTACTGAATACTTCAGTTGAGGACTCAGACATGAAACCCAGAAAAAACAAGACCCCCGACACGGCGCCCATCAGCCGCCGCAAGCTGCTGACCCGCACCGCCCTGGCCGGCGGCGTGATCTACATCGCCCCGGCGATGACCACGCTCAGCATCGCACGTGCCAGCAGCGGCGACGACGCCAGCCGGTCCAGCGCCCCCAGCAGTTCAGGCCCGAGCAGTTCCGGGCCGAGCGCCAGCGCCCCCAGCGGTTCCGGGCCGAGCAGTTCCGGGCCGAGCGCCAGCGCTCCGAGCGGTTCGGGGCCGAGCGGTTCCGGGCCGAGCAGTTCGGGGCCGAGCAGTTCGGGGCCGAGCGGCTCCGGAGACGGCGGCCTTCCGGACGGCGGTGGCGGCGGAACACCCCCATCCGACGGCGGCACGACGCCTCCGGGCGGCGGCGGTGGCGGTGGCGGCGGGTTGCCGCCTGGCGGCCCCGGCGGCGGACCACCCCCGGCGGACGGCGGCGTGACACTTCCGTGAGGCTGAGCCGCGACCGCGTCGCCAACTGGCGGCCGGTATCGTGAAATCCGCGCGCCCGGCCCCTGCGGCCGGGCGTTGCCTTTGGCCGGTGTACCCTCAGCGCCCCGGCGCAACCTCCCGCGCCCGTTCCGACAGCCATTCGTGCACCAGGTCCGGCCCGACCACCGCCTGGCGCACCAGGTTGTCGAATATCCGCGCCAGCGCCCGCACCTGCTCGCTCGAGGTCACCACCATGTAGGTTACGACCATGCTGTATCGTCGCATTCGATGGTCTTGCACAAGCGCGCGATGTATACTCACTGACTAATAATCAGCATTGAAAGGACCTGTTGGTGACTTTCGCGGACTGGGTTTCAGCTTTGGCCAATGGAGTCATTGCCTTGAGCGCCGCTGCCGGCGCTATCATCGCAGGAATCGGACTGAGCACATGGAAATCACAAACGCGATGGCACTCCGACAGGGAACTTGCACGCCGTTTGCTCGTTAACCTTTACAAATATCGGGATGCAATAAAGGGCGTGCGGAATCCCGCGATGTTCAGCAATGAAATGCCGAAACCGCCCGAAAATGAAGCCGAAGGGATGAATGCTGACCAAATCCGATATTATGGAATAACAACAGCCTACGAAAATCGTTGGAAAAAAGCTCAAGACGTTCGCGCAAATTTGTATTCAGATTTCTTAGAGGCAGAAGCGATCTGGGGTCCGGACGTAAGAGACTTATTTCATCGAATTCACAAGCTACAGACCGAATTACTCATGGTAGTCCAAAATCACCTCCGGCTGATCGACCCTGACGCCAGCGACGGCATGAAAGAGGACTACGAAAGGATTGCACGCAAGAAAAGGGATATACTCTACGACAATTGGTCTGAAGATGATGAATTCAACAAGGAGTTTCAGGACGCACTTGCTCCCATCGAGGCCATGCTAATAGGTAAACTCGGACAAAACAGATAGTCACTAGCGTACCCTCAGCGCCCCGGCGCAACCTCCCGCGCCCGTTCCGACAGCCATTCGTGCACCAGGTCCGGCCCGACCACCGCCTGGCGCACCAGGTTGTCGAATATCCGCGCCAGCGCCCGCACCTGCTCGCTCGAGGTCACCACCATGTAGGCCTCGCCCAGATAGACTGCCGCCCGCACCCGCCCGAACACCGTGAACGGCGCGGCATAGGCCTCGGTGCCGTCATAGAGATGCAGCCGCAGCGCCGGGTAGGTTTCCTCGCAGGTCGCCGCCATGTGCCGAAGCTGGCGCCGCCGCAGATCCGGACCCAGTTGCCGGAAGAAGCCGGTGCCCTCCGCCAGGTCCTGCAGACGCTGCACCGGCATGGCGATCTCGATATCCGTGTCACCCAGATGCGCGCCTTCCAGCACGTTCTCCGACGCCGCGCCGCGCGCCGCCGCCTCCGCCTCCGCGCGGGCCTCCGGCTCCGACAGGTCAGCCAGCCCCAGCATGTCGGGCAGAAGCGACGGTACATAGCGCAGCTTGTAGCCCGCCGCCGCTTCACGCCAGGCATCGAGCGGTGTGCCGCCGCCGGGATAAACCGCACGCTCTATCTGCACGCTCGGCGTCACCTGCTGGCGGCCCTCCGGCGCGTTCGACAGGTTCAGCAGCCAGTCCACCGACACCCCGCGCGCCGCCGCGATCCGGTGCAGCGTCTCGGCCCGCGGAAGCCGGTCGCGCGTCTCGTCGAGAAACTGCCCCAGCGCCGAACGGTCCAGCCCGGTGTCGCGCAGAAACTGCGCCGTCCCGTTCTCCTCCTGCTCCAGCAACCGCCGCAACCGGCCGCGAAACGCCTTTGCAATTTCCCGTTTGTCCATGAATCCGTGCCGTTTCCGTTGCAGTGGTTGCACGCAGGTAGCAGGATATTCACTACGAAACGAAATTTTCCACTACAATTTCCAAGATTGACTACAGATTCACTATATTGTCCTGACCCGCCCGGGTCGATAACGTTTCCGTGATCAGCGAGCATGAAGAGTCCCTATGTCCCTGTCGGAAAAGACACATTCCGTTACCGCCCGCGCGCCGCACCGGCTGGAGTGGCCGACACTCCTCGTTGCCGCCCTGTGCTATGCCGTCTGGGCCGCGGCTTCGGTCTGGCCTGCCGGTGCCGGCACCGTACCGGCGGCGGTCGCGCTTGCCGCCGCCATCGCGCTGCATTCGTCCCTGCAGCACGAGGTGGTCCACGGACATCCTTTTGGGAATCAGACGCTTAGCGACCTGATCGTATTCCCCGCCGTCGGCCTCTACATTCCGCTGGGGCGATTCCGGACGCTGCACCTCGCGCATCACCACGACCCGACCTTGACCGATCCCCATGACGACCCCGAGAGCAACTACCTTGACCCCGAAAAATGGGAGCGCCTGTCGCCGGCCAGCCGCCTTGTCCTGCGTTTCAACAACACGCTCCTAGGCCGCATGCTGATCGGCCCGGCGCTGTCGCTGATGATCATGTACAGGGACGATATACGCCGTGTGGTCCGCGGCGATCGCGCCATCCTGCGCGACTACTTGCTGCACCTCGCCGGCCTGTTGCCGGTAATCTGGTGGCTTTCCACCATCGCCACGATCCCGCCCGGCGCCTATTTCGCCGCCGCCTATGGCGGGCTTTCCATCGTCAAGATCCGCACCTTCCTGGAGCACCGGGCGCATCAGCGTGCGGCCGCCAGAAGCGTCGTGATCGAGGATCGAGGAATTTTCGCTTTTCTATTTCTGAACAATAACTTCCATGCCGTACATCACGCACATCCGAACACACCGTGGTATCGCCTGCCCGCCGAATACCGCCGCCGCCGCGAGGAGTTCCTGCGCCGCAACGGCGGCTACCGCTACCGCTCGTATTATGACGTCTTCAAACAGTATTTCCTTGCCGCCAAGGACCCGGTTCCGCACCCGCTGTGGCGCGGCCGCGTGGCCCATGGTATCCGGGAAGCCACCGGAAAAGACGAAGAACGCGCGGCGCTTTGAATGCCATCGCCATCCTGCCGATGTACGACTGGCCGCAACTGCGGCACGCGACCGATGCCCTCTGGTCCGTTCTGCGCGACGCGTTGCGGCTGGCGGGCAGGGCCGCGCCGGATCGACTGGACCGCTCGATAGAGCCGGAGCGCGCCTGGAAATCCCCCGCGCTCGCGCTCGGCCAGACCTGCGGCCTGCCCTATGTCAGCGTCCTGCGCGACCGCGTCGCCCTGATCGGAACGCCGGATTACGGTGTTCCCGGCTGCGCCCCCGGCGAATACCGCAGCGTCATCGTCGCCCGCGCCGATGACCGGCGCGAAACGCTGGCCGATTTCCAGCAGGCCCGTTTCGCCTACAACTCGCTCAGTTCGCAGTCCGGCTACGCTTCCATGGCCCACGAGGCCGCGGCGATCGGCAACGGCGAGGCGTGCTTTTCGCAAAGCCTGCCCAGCGGGAGCCACGCCAACTCGATCCGCCTGGTTGCCACCGGCGGGGCCGACATAGCCGCCATCGACTACGTGACCTGGCGCATCGCATTGACCCATCAGCCCGAAGCACGGGCGCTGCGCCAGGTGGCGCTCAGCGCACCCGTCCCCGGCCTGCCGCTGATCGCCGCCGCGGGAACCGGTTTCGCCGGGTTGCAGGGTGCCGTCGAAGAGGTCGTCAACAACCTCGATCCGGCGATTGCGGGCCCCTTGGGCATAACCGGTTTCAGGAAATTCGCGCCGTCGGATTATGACGTGATCGCCGCCCGGCTGGCGGCGGCGCACGCGGGCCGGGTCATCTGACCGGCAGAAGCCGCCGACGGGGCGGCGGCCGGCCCGCACGCGTCACCCGCTTCGCAGCGCCGACGGCGGTTGCCCATACCGTTGGCGGTAGGATTTCGACAGATGCGAAGAACTGGCAAAACCGGTCGCCAGCGCGATCTCGGTCATCGGCAGCGCCGAGTTCCGGATCAGCCGCCGCGCCGCTTCCAGACGGATGTCGCGGTAGTATTTCATCGTCGTCCGCCCGAGTTTCTCGCGAAACGCCCGGTTGAGCTGGCGCGGGCTGACCGCCGCCGCGCGCGCCAGTTGCGCCAGCGTCAGCGGATCGGCGACGTGGCTTTCCATCGCCTCCACCGTATCGAGAATAGCGCGGTCGTTGGAGCCCACCCGCTCGACCAGCCCGGCGCGCTGTTGCCCGGCCGCCGGCCGGATGTCGGTATGGAGGAACCAGTCACTGACCTGCCGCGCGAACGCCGGCCCGTGATGCGTCTCGATGATCGCGTGCATCAGGTCCATCGGGGCCACCCCGCCGGCACAGGTTATCCGTTTTCCGTCAATGACATAGAGGCTCCTTTCAAGCCGCAGACCGGGGACGGTTTCGAGCAGCGCCGCGGCGTGTTCCCAGTGAACCGTCATGCGCCGCCCGCGCAGCAGGCCGGCCTTCGCAAGCACCACCGGCCCGCCGGACACGCCGCCGAGCGCAACCCCCATGCGCGCCAGCCGCCGCAGCCAGTTGAACACCCTCTCGCCGGTGAATGACGACGGGTCGCCGCCGGCCAGGACCAGCACGAGGTCGTACTCTCCGTCGCCGCCGATTTCCGCCGTTGCCTCGACGACGGCGCCCCCCGAACTGACCGCGCGCGCGCCCCGCGCCGCGATGTTGCGCACGTCGTAGAGTTCCTGTCCGGCAAGCAGATTGGCCGCCCGCAGCGGTTCCGCCACCGATGCGTAGGACATCAGGGCAAACCCGTCGATCAACAGAATCCCGACCCGGAACGGGCCGGACATTTTCCACACCCTGTCCACCGGGGAAATGTATGCGTCTGTTTGGTGAAAGTGCAATCATGGATTTGGTGACGATCATTTGCCGTCTTCCGAGGGGTTCCGGAAATGCACTACTCCGCCTGGAAAATTCTCCGCGAGGGGCTGACCGGCAACAAGGGCTGGCAGGTGGTCTGGCGCGAACCCGAGCCGAAACCGGCCTACGATATCGTCATCGTCGGCGCGGGCGGGCACGGCCTGGCCACTGCCTATTACCTGGCGAAGGAGTTCGGCGTCACCAACGTGGCGGTGCTGGAAAAGGGCTGGCTCGGCTCGGGCAATGTCGGGCGCAACACCGCGATCATCCGCTCCAACTACATGCTGCCGGGCAACGAGCCGTTCTACGAATTCTCCATGAAGCTGTGGGAGGGGCTGGAGCAGGATTTCAACTACAACGCCATGGTCAGCCAGCGCGGCATCCTCAACCTGTACCATTCCGACCCGCAGCGCGACGCCTTCGCCCGGCGCGGCAACGCCATGCGGTTCGCCGGGGCCGGCGCGGAACTGCTCGACCGGGACGCGCTCCGGCGGATGTGCCCGTTTCTCGATTTCGACAACGCCCGCTTCCCGATCAGGGGCGGACTGTTGCAGAAGCGCGGCGGCACCGTGCGCCACGACGCCGTCGCCTGGGGCTACGCCAGAGGGGCGGACAGCCGCGGCGTGGACATCATCCAGAACTGCGAAGTCACCGGGTTCCGGATCGAAAACGGCGTCTGCAAGGGGGTGGAAACCTCGCGCGGAAATATCGCCGCGAAGAAGGTGGCGGTGTGCGTCGCCGGCTCGTCGGGACGGGTGATGGCGAAGGCCGGCATGCGACTGCCGATCGAAAGCCACGTGCTGCAGGCTTTCGTCACCGAGGGGCTGAAGCCGGTCATCCCCGGCGTCATCACGTTCGGCGCCGGGCATTTCTACGTCTCCCAGTCCGACAAGGGCGGGCTGGTGTTCGGCGGCGACATCGACGGCTACAACACCTATGCGCAGCGCGGAAATCTGCCGGTGGTCGAGGACGTCTGCGAGGGCGGCATGGCGATCATGCCGATGATCGGCCGCGCCCGGCTGCTGCGCATGTGGGGCGGGGTGGTGGACATGTCGATGGACGGCTCGCCGTTTATCGACAGGACCCATGTCGACGGGCTCTATTTCAACGGCGGCTGGTGCTACGGCGGCTTCAAGGCGACGCCGGCCTCGGGTTACTGCTACGCGCATCTGCTGGCCAAGGACGAGCCGCACCCGACCGCCACCGAGTTTCGCCTCGACCGCTACCGGCGCGGCGCGATGATCGACGAAAAGGGCGTCGGCGCCCAGCCGAACCTGCACTGAGGTGGCGTAATGAAGCGTGCGACGGCCCATTTTGATACCGTCCCGGCCGCCGCGCCGGGACCCCTCGGGTTTCGGCAAGGGGCGCCGGATCGGGTCCGGGGCCGTGCGGGAAAGGACGGCCGGTCATGATCATCGACCACCCCCTCCTCGGGCCGCGCGATGCCGCCGAATTCGTCTGTCTGGGCGACGCCTCGCTCATCGACCGCCCCGACTGGCAGGACGAAAACGCGGCGGAGAAGTACTACGAATACCTCTATTTGCGCGACAACCCGGCAGGCCCGCACCGCGAATTGTGGTATCACGAGCAGGGCGACCGGTCGTGGCTGGTGGTCACCCGCAACACGCTGACCCACGAGATCACCCGGGTGGAACTGGCGCGGGACGTGGCGCTTCGCCGGGGGCGCGACCGATGAGCCAGACCAACCGCATTGCCGGCGGCCGGATCGACCGCGCCGCGACCCTGAATTTCACCTTCAACGGCACCGCGATGCAGGGCCATCCCGGCGACACGCTGGCGTCCGCCCTGCTGGCCAACGGACAAAGGCTCGTCGGCCGATCGTTCAAGTACCACCGCCCGCGCGGCATCTTCACCGCCGGATCGGAAGAACCGAATGCGCTGGTCGAACTGCGAACGGGCGCGCACCGCGAACCCAACACCCGCGCCACCATCACCGAGTTGTTCGACGGGCTGGAGGCCAACAGCCAGAACCACCGCGGGCCTCTGGCCTTCGATTTCATGGCGGCGACCGACCTTCTGTCGCCGTTCCTCTCGGCGGGCTTCTACTACAAGACCTTCATGTGGCCGAAGGCGTTCTGGGAAAAACTCTATGAGCCGATGATCCGCAATTCCGCCGGGCTCGGCCGTCTGTCGGGCGCAGCCGACCCCGACAGCTACGACAAGGGCTGCCTGCATTGCGATGTGCTGATCATCGGTGCTGGGCCGGCCGGGCTGGCGGCGGCGTTGACGGCCGCGAGGTCGGGTGCCCGCGTGATCCTGGCCGATGAAGATTTCCGCATGGGCGGCAGATTGAACGCCGAGACGCTGGGAATAACCGGCGGCACGGCGGCGGACTGGGCGGCGCAGGCGGCGGCGGAACTGGCGGCGGCGGAGCAAGTCCGGCTGATGCCGCGCACGACGGTGCACGGCGCCTTCGATCACGGCATCTACGGCGCGCTGGAGCGGCGGACGGATCATCTGGCCGACGCGGCCGGCAAACCGCGGCACGTCCTGTGGCGCATCTATTCGAAACGCGCGATCCTGTGCGCCGGAGCCACCGAACGCCCGATCGCGTTTGCCAATAACGACCGCCCCGGCGTCATGCTTGCCGGTGCCGTGAGGGCCTACGCAAACCGCTGGGGCGTGGCGCCGGGCAAGCGCGTCGCCGTGTTCACCAACAACGACGACGGCTGGCGGACCGCCACCGACCTGGCCGCCAGGGGCGTCGCAATCGCCGCCGTCATCGACACCCGTGAAATCGCGCCACCGGCCGCCCTTCCGGGCACCGCCATCGTCATGGGCGGTGCGGTCGTTGGAACCACGGGCCGCCTCGGCCTGACCGGCATCGCCCTGTCCAACGGCCAGCGCATCGGCGCCGATTGTCTCGCCGTCTCCGGGGGCTGGAACCCGAACGTGCATCTGACCTGCCACCTGCGCGGCCGGCCGGTGTGGCGCGAGGATATCGCCGCCTTCGTCCCCGGTGAAACCCTGCCTCCCGGAATGACCGTCGCAGGCTCGGCAAACGGCGCGATGACGCTCGCCGGGGCTCTCGCTGAAGGCCGGGAAGCGGCGCGCACGGCGGCGAAGGATCTTGGTTTCAGGGCGGCGAAGTGGACCGCGCCGAAGGCCGAAGACGAAGCCGCCGCCATCACGCCGTTCTGGCAGGTGGGCGCAACACGGGGCCGCGCCTGGGTCGATCTGCAGAACGACGTGACGGCAAAGGACGTGAAACTGGCGCACCGGGAGGGTTTCCGCTCGGTCGAGCACCTGAAGCGCTACACCACGCTCGGCATGGCCACCGATCAGGGCAAGACCGCCAACGTGCTCGGCCTCGCCCTCATGGCGGAGATCACCGGCAAGACCATACCCGAAACCGGCACCACCATATTCCGGCCGCCCTATTCGCCGGTGCCGATCGGCGCCTTCGCCGGCCGCTCTCGCGGCAAGGATTTCCGCCCCACCCGGCTGACACCCTCCCACCGGTGGGCCGAGGAACGCGGCGCCGTCTTCGTCGAGCCCGGCACCTGGCTGCGCGCCCAGTGGTTCCCGCGCCCGGGCGAGACGCCCTGGCGCCAGAGCGTCGACCGCGAGGTGGCGATGACCCGCGGCTCGGTCGGCATCTGCGACGTCTCCACGCTCGGCAAGATCGACATCCAGGGCCGCGACGCGGCTGAGTTCCTCAACAAGGTTTACGCCAACGGTTTCGCGAAGCTGCCTGTCGGCAAGGTGCGCTACGGGCTGATGCTGCGCGAGGACGGCATCGCCTATGACGATGGCACCACCGCGCGGCTGGCGGAGAACCACTTCGTCATGACCACCACAACCGCCAACGCGGTGCTGGTCTTCCGCAACCTGGAATTCGCCCGGCAATGCCTGTGGCCGGGGCTTGATGTCCACCTCATCTCGACCACCGACGGCTGGGCGCAGTTCGCCGTCGCCGGGCCCAATTCCCGCGCGCTGCTGCAGAAGATCATCGATCCGGCCCACGACATCTCCAACCAGGCCCTCCCGTTCATGGCCTGCGGCGAGGTCACCGTCTGCGGCGGCACGCCGGCGCGGCTCTTCCGCATTTCCTTCTCCGGCGAACTGGCCTTCGAGGTCGCCGTTCCCACGCGCTACGGCAATTCCATGATGCATGTGCTGATGCAGGCGGGCGAGGAATTCGACGCCGTCGCCTACGGCACCGAGGCGCTCGGCGTCATGCGCATCGAAAAGGGCCACGCGGCGGGCAACGAGCTGAACGGCCAGACCACGGCGCTCAATCTCGGGCTCGGCCGGATGGTTTCGAAAAAGAAAGACTGTATTGGAAACATCCTGTCCGAGCGCCCGGAGATGAACCGCGAGGACGCGCTGCGGCTGGTCGGTTTCGTTC
Source organism: Paracoccaceae bacterium (assembly GCA_046757205.1). Lineage (GTDB taxonomy): Bacteria > Pseudomonadota > Alphaproteobacteria > Rhodobacterales > Rhodobacteraceae > JBHHXR01. Next base: position 26,050 of record JBHHXR010000001.1, on the reverse strand, counting down.
CGGCGAACCGCGAGGAAAGCCTCACCGCCGGGGCGCATTTCGTCGCCAGGGGCAGCGAACCGGTCACCGCCAACGACGAGGGCTGGATGTCGTCGGTCGCCTACTCGCCGTCGCTCGGCCACTCTATCGGTCTGGGCTTCATCCGGCGTGGGCACGAGCGCATCGGCGAGACCGTCCGTGCCGTCGATCCTGTGCGCGGCAAGGATGTCGAGGTGGAAATCGTCTCGCCGCATTTCCTCGATCCGGAAGGGGAGCGTCTGCGTGGCTGACTTCGTCCTGAAAGCCCAACCCGCCCTTGGCGGCTACAGCGAAGACTTCGAAGGCACCCGCCTGGAGGAAGTCGCCGATCTGGCCATCGTGTCCCTTGCCACCCCGCTCGGCGGTGAAGCTGCGGTCGCCGAAGCGCTGACCGCGGCCTACGGCTGCGAAGTTCCGCCGGTCGGCCGATCGGCCCTCTCCGCCGACGGCGCCACTCGCCTGCTGGCCATGGCGCGCGATCAGTTGTTCGTGGTGTTTCCGCACGCGCCACCCGACGCGCTCTCCGTGGTGGCCGAAAAGACCGGCGGTGCCGGGTATCTGACCGACCAGAGCGATACCTGGTTTGCGCTGCGCCTGTCCGGCCCCGGCGCGCTCGGCGCGCTCGAACGCATCTGCCTGCTCGACCTCCACGAAAGCGCGTTTCCGCCCGGCAGCGCCGCGCGCACGGTCATGGAGCACATGGGCTGCATCGTCCTGCGCGAGATGGAAGATACCTTCCTCCTCCTGTCGGCGCGCTCGTCGGCCCGTTCGTTTCTCCACGCCGTGGAAACGTCCCTGCGCTACACGACCTGAATTTCGCGGCGTCAAGCGCCTCGGGAAACGGCGGCAAGCGCCCTTTCGAACCTCTCGGCAACGGGTCCGACGTCATCCAGCCCCAGGCACAGCGGCGGCACCATGCGCAGGACCGAGCGGTGGGCGCCGGATTTCGACATGATCAGCCCCTCATCCCGGCAGGCCTCGAAAACCGCCGCCGTCGTTTCGGGGTCGGGCTCCTTCGAGCCGCGATCCTTGACGAACTCCACCGCCAGCATCAGCCCGCGGCCGCGCACGTCGCCGATCGCCTCGAACCGGTCCGGCAACTCCTTCAGCCGCGCCAGCAGCGCGGCGCCCACCGCCTTCGCGTTTTCCTGCAACCTTTCCTCGCGCAGCACCTGCAACACGGCGCGGCCGGCGGCGCAACTGGTGGGGTTCGCTCCGTAGGTGTGAAAGGTGAATTTCCCGCCCATCGGCTCCGCGACATGGCGTCTTGCGACCACCGCGCCCAGCGGAAATCCGTTGCCGATCCCCTTGGCCAGAACCACGATATCGGGGATCACACCGTCGCGTTCGAAGCCCCACATGTGCTCGCCGGTGCGCCCGAACCCGGTCTGCACTTCGTCCACGATCAGCAGGCCGCCGGCCGCGCGCACACGTTCGGCGGCACCCCGCAGGTAGCCGTCGGGCATTTCGATGACGCCGCCATAGCCCTGTAACGGTTCGACGATCATCCCGGCAACCGAACCCGGTGTCGCCGAATCCATCGCCCGATCGATCTCCGCCAGGTACGGCGCAACGCCGGGGCCGAATGCTCCGCGGTACTGGTTAGGCTCCGGCACGAAAATCACGTTGCCCGGGATCCCGGCGTGGCGCCAGGCGGCGATCCCCGTCACCGACTGCGCGCCCGCCGTCGGTCCGTGATAGGCGTTGCGCAGCGCCAGAATGTCGAGGCTGCCGGTCGCGGTCCGCGCCATGTCGAGCGCCAGGTCGACCGCCTCGCCGCCGGAATTGGTGAAATGCACCACCCATTCGACGTCGCCTCTTGCGCCCGTCGGCATGACCCCCGCCAGTTCCTCGGCATACTGCGCCGGAACCGGATGGTGGAACATCGTCGTGCAATGCGTCAGCTCCCGCGCCTGCGCCGTCGCCGCCGCCACGACTTCGGGATGCGAATGACCGACCGAAATGCAGACGTTCATCGCCAGCAGATCGATGTATTTCCGGCCCGCCTCGTCCCAGAGATACTGGCCCCGCCCCTTGCGGAACACGATGGGATCGCGAAACGGCACGAACTTCCTCTGCGAAGCGGCGTAGAAGCGGTCGCGGCGGGCGGCGGTAGCGTCCGGCGACCAGTCGGTTTTCTGCGTCATGAACTTCGCACCCCCGTTCTTCCGGCGGTCAATTCCGCATGGTGCCGGCGCGCCGCCGTTTCACGCCGGACTATGTCCGGTACACGCGGCTTTCGCAACGAGCTGACGCCACTTCCGCAGGCAGCTCTTGCGCCGTTCGGCGCGCATCCTCGCCCGGGGAGCCGGTCAAATCCCGAGCGACTGCCGTTTCTCGGCGATCACGTCGGCGATGATCTGTTCCAGCGGCCGGCGCGGGCGGAAGCCGGTCATCCGTTCCAGTTTCGAGACGTCGGGCACCCGGCGCTGCATGTCCTCGAATCCCTCCTGGTAAACCTCGGAATAGGGAACGGTGCGGATTTCCGAGGCGCTGCCGGTCGCGGTTCTTATCCGTTCGGCCAGCGCCCGGATGGTGATTTCGCCGTCATTGCCGATATTGAAAACCTCGCCGATGGCGCCGGGCGTCTGCGCCAGCAGAATCAGCGCCTCGACCACATCGAGCACATGCCCGAAGCAGCGCGACTGCTCGCCCGTGCCGTGAACCAGCAGCGGCTCGCCCTTCAGCGCCGCCACGACAAAGGACGGCAGGACCATGCCGTAGCGCCCGGTCTGCCGCGGCCCGGTAGTGTTGAAGAAGCGCAGTACCGTCGCCGGCAGCGCCGCCTCGCGCACGTAGGCCAGCGTAAGAAACTCGTCGAGCGTCTTGGCGCAGGCATAGGACCAGCGCAGGTTGACCGTGGCGCCGATCGTCAGGTTGTCGTCCTCGCTCAAAGGAAACTTGGTGGCCTTGCCGTAGACTTCCGACGTCGACGCGACGAACACGCGCCGCCTGCGCGCGACACAGGCATTCAGGACGTTTTCGGTTCCCACCACGTTGGTCAGGATCGACCGGCTCGGCTCGTCCATGATCAGCCGCACGCCGACCGCCGCCGCGAGGTGATAGACGAGGTCCGCCTCGCCCACCAGGCCGTCGACCAGTTCCTTGTTCAGCACGGTTCCCTCGACGAACCGGAACGCGGTCTGCCATTCGCGGCACAGCACGAGGTTTTCCACGCTGCCGGTGGACAGATCGTCCAGAGCGACAACCGTATGCCCTTCGGAGAGAAGACGTTCGCCGAGATGGGAGCCGATGAACCCGGCGCCGCCAGTGATCAGAACCTTCATGAACCGATAAACCTTTTTACGCCTAGACGCCTGAATCGGCTTGCGAATAACACACGGTCCGGGCTTCTGTCACCGCCTATCGCTCCGATTCTTCACATTGCTGCCGGCGCGCGGTATCGTTGCCTCACACCGGCCGCCGCAGCGCAGGAGAGGGCCGCCTTGGTCGATGACGCCACCGTTCGGAAACTGCAGGGTCTGCGCGTCGCGGTAACCGGCGCCGGCGGTTTCATCGGCCGGGCTCTGGTCGGGGAATTGGCGAAATCCGGCGCCCGCGCGACGGCTGTGGTGCGTGGAAATCCGGGAAGGCTGTTTGCGGCGGCGCCGGACGTCCGGGTCGTCAGCGCTGATCTGAGCGATGCCGACGCCCTCTCCGGCGTGCTCGGCGACTGCGACGTGTTGTTCAACTTCGCGTACGACATGCGCGCCAGCGGTGCCGACAACCTGCGGGCCTTCGACGGTCTGGTCTCGGCCGCGAGGTCTGCGGGGATCGCCCGGATCGTTCACGCAAGCTCCGTCGTCGTCTACGAGGACTGGCCCGAACGGAACGTCAGCGAGTCCTCGCCGGTGGCCGGCCCCGCCAACACCTACCGCGCCGCCAAGGCGGCGATGGAATCCCGCCTCGCCGACCTGTCCGCCGGGGAAGGAACGACGACGATCTGTCTGCAACCGACTATCGTCTACGGACCGCACAGCTTCCTGTGGACCGATCTGCCGATAGAGCGGCTGCTCGCCGGTACCGTCGTGCTGCCCGGAAACCCCGAAGGTCTGTGTCACGCCGTTTTCGTCGGCGATGTGGTTCAGGCGGCGCTGAAGGCGGCCGTTGCCGGTGTTTCAGGGGCCGAACGCTGTATCGTTTCCGGCCCGGCCCCCGTAGGCTGGCCCGACTTCTATCGCGGTTACGCCGGTCTGCTTGGCCGCGGGACGGTGGAATTGCGCGACCTTCCCGATCCCGGAAAGCCGCCGCCGGGTGATCCCGGCGCCAACACGCCGTCCGCCTCCGCAAGGCTGAGCGCGGCGCTCCGCCGGCGGATCGGAAGAAACGGCGTGGACTGGCTCCGCCGGCACGTCGCATCGCTCAGACGCATGGCCGGTTCTTCGGTCTACGTCCCGGCCGGCGATGAAATTCGGCTTTACAAGTGCCGCGGCAAAGTCTCGGTCCGGCACGCGCGCGAAATTCTAGGATACAGGCCCGAATTCGATTTCGCGGCCGGGCTGAAGGCAACGTCGGACTATGTACGCGAGAAATACCGCATCTGATTCCGCAAATTGGACTTGCATCGCATCGGAAGGGCATAATATCGCCAGATTCATTGGGCAAGTCTGCCTCCGCGGACAGTTGAGTTGAAGGTATTATGACGCATACATTTTCATTGTTCTCCGAGACCAAGTCCCGGCTCGAAAGCAAGAGCGCGAGGATTGGGGTCGTCGGTCTGGGATATGTCGGCCTGCCGCTTGCGCTCACGGTGCACGACGCCGGCTTCCGCGCCGTAGGTTTCGACATCAACGCCGACCGGGTGGACAGGATCAACGCTGGCGAACGCGTCATCTCCTATTTCGCCGAGACCAGAATCGCCGATGCGGTGGCGTCGGGCCGTTTTTCCGCAACCGCCGAGTTGTCGCGTCTGTCGGAGATGGACGTCATCGTGATCTGCGTGCCGACACCATTGAGCGTCAGCCGCGAACCGGAACTCGGACATGTCGTGAGAGCCGCCGAGGCGATCGCCGGGAATCTGCGTTCGGGACAGCTTGTCGTGCTGGAGTCGACGGTGTGGCCGGGGGCCACGGCCAGCGTGCTGCGCCCGGTTCTGGAGTCCGGCGGAATGCGGTCGGGGACGCATTTCTTCCTCGGGTTTTCGCCGGAGCGCGAGGATCCGGGAAACGAGACCTACACCACGCGGACCATACCGAAAATCGTTGGCGCGGACGATCCGCACTCGCTCGAGCTTATCCAGCTTCTGTATTCGCAAATCGTGGAGCGGGCCGTCCCGGTCAGTTCCACAGCGACGGCCGAGGCCGTGAAACTTGCCGAAAACACCTTCAGAAACGTCAACATCGCGTTGGTAAACGAGATGAAATTCGCTTTTTCCGAGATGGGTGTCGATATCTGGGAGGTGATCGACGCGGCGGCCACGAAACCGTTCGGCTACATGCCGTTCTATCCCGGCCCCGGCGTCGGCGGAGACTGTATCCCGGTCTCCCCCGCTTTCCTGTCGTGGCGGGCCCGCCAGTTGGGCGCCGGAACACCGCTGATCGACACGGCGCGCGAATTCGCCGCTGGAATGCCGGGCCGGATCGTGGAACGCCTCGGCGCCGCAATGCCCGGTGGCAGCCTTCGCGGCAAGCGCATTCTGATGGTCGGGATCGCCTACAAGCGCGATGTCGAGGACAGCCGCGAGAGCCCGGCACTCGAAATGCTGGGTCTGATCGAGGAAGCGGGAGCCGCCTGCGACTACCACGATCCTTATTTTCCGGTCTTCCCGCACACCCGCGATCATCCCGGTCTGGCCGGCCGGGCGTCGGTCCGGCTCGATGCCGAAGCCGTATCGGGTTACGACGCGGTTGTCGTGGCGACGGACCACAGCACCGTCGACTACGCGCTTCTCGCCGCCGGGGCGAAGCTCATATTCGATACGCGAAACGTGTTCGCCAAGCTCGGACTGCGCGTGGCGCAAGGCAGGCTGGTGAAGGTCTGACCGGCTGCGCCGGCGTCAGCTTCCCTCGTCCTCGGCAAGCAGCCGCCGCAGGGTATCGATCCGTCGGCGGAAGGCAAGAGCCGCGAAAAGAAGGAAAATTCCCGCCCCTATCACGATGCCCGACGCCAGCAGGACGACCGGCGGCATGCTTGCCGCCGCATGGCGCAGCCAGAGCGCCACTCCCCCGGCCATTACCGCGGCGCCCGCGATCACCGGCGCCACTATCTCGGCGCAACGCGTTATCCCCATGCCGCCCAGGCGCTTGACGATGGCAAAGCGGATCGGCCACAGCGCGTAGTAGCGGACCGTGAAGGCGATGGCGACGGCCACCAGACCGAACGGTGCGGCCACGATCATCGCGAAGATCCCCAACAACGCCTGCGCCAGCGACAGCCACGCCAGCCCGCCGGCCTTTCCCGCCGCCAGACAGAACGCGTACTGAACCCGCTCGATGCAGAGATAGGCGCCGACGAGGCACAGAACCTGCAGGACCGGCGCCGCTTCCCCCCAGTCCGGCCCCAGCAGCAGCAGCACCAGCGGATGCGCCAGTATCGCCATGCCGGCGAACGCCGATATCGCCAGCACGCTGGAAACCTCGGCGATATCGGACAACAGCGCCGCCGCACTGCCCCCGCCGTGCCGCAGCGCCGCGAAAGCCGGCTGCGCCACCATCCGGACCGGCGTATACAGCAGGACCGCGGCAACTTCGACCAAGCGCCAGGAAATCGTGAAAATTCCGAGCGCGGCGGGGCCGAGAACCGCGCCGATAACGACATTCGGCGTCTGCGCCGAAACGAGATCGGCGGTGGTCAGACCCAGCACCTTGGCGCCAAAACCGGAAACCTCGCGGAAATGCCGCCGCCCCGCCGTAAAACCGGGCCGCCAGCGCGCCACCGCCCAGACCAGCGCCGTATCGACCGACAGAAGCCCGATGCGCTGGCCGACCAGGCTCCATACGCCGAAACCTGCCAGCGCCATGCCGATACCGACAACGCCGCCCGCCACCGCCCCTGCGATCGCCCGCAGGGCAAGCGTGCGAAAATCCATTTCCCGCCGCAGAATGGCGATCGGTACGCCGGCCACCCCGGTCAGAAGGATGCCGATGGTGAATGCCTGGGTCAGTCCCGTTACCCGCTCGTCGCCGTAGAACAGCGCGATCCAGTGGGCGCTGCCGACGATGATCAGGGCGATGGCCACGGAGAACACCGAAAGTATCCAGAAAACCGCGTCGAGATGCCCCGGTTCCACGTCCTTGCGCGCGATCAGCGGCTCTGTCAGCGTCTCGCGCACCAGACCTTCGGCAAGGATGACAAGGGCCGCCGACATCGCCGCCAGCCCGAAGACCTCGGCGCCCAGAAGACGCGCCAGCAGCACGACGACAATGAAATTCACGCCCTGCTCGGCCCAGCCGCCCATGAACATCCACGCGACACCGAAGCTGAAACGCCGGTTAATCGACATCGCTGTGCGATCCTTCCGCGCGGGCGCGTCTTTCCACTGCCATCACATTCGGTTCCACGGTTTCGAGACCACGTTGCGCACGGACCGCATCCCTTTCCTGAACCCGAGATATGCCCCGCCGCGCCCGGCCAGATGTGCCCGCCACCTGCCGATATCGGTGAAATAGAGCATTTCCAGCCGGGGCAGGTCATAGATGTCGCTCGCGCGTCCCGCCCGGTCAAGCCGCGTTCCGCACGACGAGGCGCAGTGCCGCGCGATGGCCGCGCGCGTCGCCGCCGTGGCAAGCCCGTAGGGCGGCGCGAAATGCCGTGGTCTTCTTCCGGTCCGATGTTCGATGACTTCCATGCAACCGACGATTTCCTGCTCGAGGCGGGCGTCATCAAGCTGTCTGAGGTCGGGGTGGCTTGCCGAATGCGCCTCGAAACCGACGCCCTCGCCCGCAAGTCGGGAAATCTCGTCCCAGGACATCAACCGGCGGGGCGGCTGCGCGATACCCTTCCAGCCCTCCACCGAGCCGACGTGGCTCGTTGGCAGGAAGACCGCCACGGGCCAGCCGAAATCGCGGATCACCGGCCAGGCGCGGCTTGAAAAATCGGCAAAACCGTCGTCGAAGGTCAGAACCACCGCCGGCGCCTTCACCTCGATCCGGCCGCCATGCCAGGCCAGAAAGTCGTCGAGCGACAACAGGCTGGCGTCGGCATCGGCGAGCGCCGCCATCTGCGCACGGAACACCGGTTCGCGAATCGAGGTCGGCCCGGCGGCATCCGAAATCGAATGATACATCAGAATGTCGACATCGGATGCGTTGCCTGTTTCAGTCCTCGACGACATGGCTCTCGAAATCCTTGCGACAGGCGGCCCAGCGGACCGCATCGAAGGCGCCATCGCCGGTCAGACAATCGGCCGCCGCGAATGCCATGGCGAAGGCATGATGCGTGTTGTCATGGGCGAACAGACCCTGACGCCCGAAGGTCAGCAGCCCGTCGATACCCCGCAGCCATTCGTCCATGACGTTGAAATTCTTCTCGAACTCCAGATCGTAGACAGGATAGGCATGGGACAGCCGCCGGGTTTCCGTGCGCCGCACTGTGCACTGGACGGGCAGGCCCATGGCGCCCAGCCAGTCGCAGTATCTGCGCCCGAGCTCTTCATCGGAGAGATCCCAGTACTCGTCGCCCGGGTCCGCCGGCAGTTCCGCGCACAGCACCGTGACGCCCTCGGGATCGCTTGTGGCGTTGTAGTTTTTCGGCTCCGACATCCGCGATATCGGCACCGCCAGTTCGGGAAAATAATGCGCGTCGTACTCGGTGAACCGGTCGGTCTCCAGCACCAGGTAGATGAGGATCATCCCCCGGCTTCTGATGGATTTCGCCGCCGCAAGCACCTCCGGCGGCGGCGGCGGATCGATCAGGCTCACCAGCAGCGAGATCGGGATCGTCGACCAGACATGCTCCGCCGCGTGGCGCTGTTCGCCCCCCTCGCGCTCGACCACCACGGCGGTCACCCGGTCTCCGTCGCGCTCAACGCGTTTGACCGCGGCGCCGAAGGCGAAATCCGCGCCGCGCGCCCGGGCGGCCTCGGCCATGCCCGAGGTGATCTGCCCGAAACCCCTGCGCGGATAGAAGAACCTTCCCGCCGTCGGCGACCGCAGGCCCGGAAGCTGACGCAGCATCTTGAGCAGGATCTTCGACACCGAACTGCCCGACACCCGCCGTTCCGCCAGCGTGACGGCCAGTTCCTCCGGCGCCAGGCCCCACAGCTTTCTCACGTAGGGAAAATAGAAATTCCTCGCGATGGTCGGCCCCAGACCGTCCTGCAGGACCGAGGCGAAGGTTTTCGGCCCACCTTGCTTTTTCCGGAATCTTTTCAACAATGAATCGAATATCAGCGAGAAGGCGAAGCCCTTCGGCAACCTGCGCATCGCGTCCAGCGGCTTCAGCGGGAAATGGATCCAGCGCCGTTGCAGAAGGATGCGGCCGTGGCGCGGCCGCAGAAGCAGGTCGTCGCCGAGGATCTCCTTCACGGCGGACAGCACCTCCGGTTCCGCCACGGGATGGAACCTGTGGCTGCCGAAATCGCACCACACGCCCTCGACCTTGAAACTGCTGGAATTTCCGCCCGGGCCGGGCGCGCGCTCGAACACCTTGACGGCCACATCCTCGCGTTCCGACAGCCTGTAGGCCGCCGCAACCCCGGCCGGACCGGCACCCAGCACCGCAACGCGAGTGCCCGCTTCTTGCCCGCCGTTCCCGGTCATGAATTTCCACCCTCTGTTTCAGCCACTGGCGTCTTTCCGTTTTCCAAGGCATTCGAAGGCTCCTGGAATACCAGCCATGAAACCGCGCCGAGCAGTCCCGCACAGAACAGCACGGCCTGCCAGATGAGGCTGGCGGCCACGATGCTGGCCGGCACGGCGCCGAACTGCGCCAGAATGGTGGCCAGGCTGGCCTCCCGCACGCCCAGACCGCCGGCGCTTATCGGCAAGACCGCAAGGATCTTCGCCAGCGGCCAGGCGAAAAACCAGGCGGCGGCCGGCGCCAGCGCGCCGATGGTCCCGGCGATCCACAACGCCAACGGCACGAAGCCGGCCTGTACCGCGACCGACATGGACAACGCCGCCAGCAACCGCAGCGGGTTGCCGGCGAGCCAGCCGAACGCCTCGGCGAGTTTCAGCGCCAGGCCGATCAGGGGAAGGCGCGGCAACCTGCGCGCGATGGCCGGAACGGCACGGGGAAAAACGATGAACACACAAAACAGTATCGCCGCGAGCAGCGCGGCGACTTGCACCAGCAGAACGAAACCTGTCCCGCCGCCGCCGCCGCGCAACGCCAGCAGGCCGCCGCCGGAAACAATGGCGAGCGCGACGATGTCAATCAGCCGGTCGACCAGCGATCCCGCGATCAGACGGTCGCTCCGGCGGACGGTGCGCAACAACACGCCGGCACGCACGGCGTCGCCGCCCGAGACGCCGGGAAGGAAAAGATTTGCGGCGAGCCCGGCGAAATGCGCCCGCAGCGCCCTGCGGAAACTGACGCCTCGATCGATCAGCAGCCACCATTTGGCCGCCGATACGAGATGACCGATCAGGAACAGCCCGAAAGCGGCCGCGAAAACCCGCGCGTCGAGCGCCCGGAAGCCGGCCAGCACCTCGCCGGTCGGCAGCCACCACAACGTGAACCCGAGGATCAGCACCGAACCGGCGACCCGGAACAGCCACGTCCGCGTCACACGAAGGCGCACCGGTTTTTGGTTGGCGGCGATCCCGGCCATCGTGCGCCGCGCCCTCAGGGACGCAGGTGAAGCCGGGAAATCATGTCGGCAATCAGCCCAAGCGACCAGATCATGATCGAGGCGAGAAACGCGAATACCGCGGTTTCCGAAAGGTTCCACTGGGTGATGTCATAGGTAAGCTTCAGCAGGCCCATGAGGAAGAATATCCCGCCCAGCGGAACGAACACGCGCAGCGGATTGAAAAGGGTGATGACGCGCAGCACAAGGACGATGAAATTGATGAAATCGACCGGCCGTATCTTCGAGTTGCCGACACGCTTGCGGTATTCGATGGGCGTATAGAACATCCGCTTGTTGTTGCACGACATGCAAAGCGTGATCGTCGTGGTGAAACTGAAGGTGTTGGGCAGCAGCGGCAGGAACGGCACCAGTTCGCTGCGCCGGAAAACCCGAAGACCCGAGTTCAGGTCATTCAGCTTTCGCTGCGCCAGAAAACTCGCGAGACTGTTCAAGACGTACTTGGCCGGCTTGCGGATCAGCGGAACGTTCTTCATCGACGCGCCCCGGTCGCCGACGATCATGTCGGCGTCCCGCGCCATGTCCAGCATCCCCGGAAGGTAGCGGGCCGGGTAGGTGCCGTCGGCGTCGAGAATGGCGACGTATTCGTACCTGCTCGACCGGATGCCGAGTTTCAGGGAGGCGCCGTATCCGATGTTCACCTGATTGGCCTTGACCGTCGCGCCCGACGCGGCCGCTTCGGCCCTGGTGTTGTCGGAGGATCCGTCGTCGACGACGATGATTTCGTATTCGACCGGGGTCGCGTCCAGCGCCTGCCGGATTTCCTCGACCGTCCCGCGTACCGAACCTTCCTCGTTGTACGCCGGCACCACCACACTCAGGCTAAGACCCTCCAGCCTGGCCATGAGTTCCGACCGTTGCGCCGGGTCAGTGCCCACAAGTTCGACCGATGCATCCATTGTCTCACCTAATATCTTGTTCACAAACGAATTTTCCAAACGCCGTCAACGCTTCCGTGTTTACCACGCCATGACATTCTCCGAAAGCTCTACCCATCAACCCGGATCCGACTGTGTCTTTCTGCCCATAATCGCGGCCTCGGCCAGACAAAACACGAACGCGGCGGAGCTGTAGAAATAGTAGAGCTGGTGGAACAGAACGGCGGTCATCGCGAATCTGCGGCCACCGTTTTGCAGCATGAACAGGAAGAACGACCGGTTCAGTACGAACACGGCAACCAGCGCCGCGACAACCAGCGGCCAGATACCCGGCACGAACGGCACGATCAGAAGGCAGATCAGCAATGCGGCGGCCATCACGGCCCTCACCCGCTCGTCACGGCTGGTATTGAGATCGTCGGTAACCGACCGGTTGGCGATCATCAGCCGCGACCACGGTATCGCCCGGCGAAAGATGTCGGTGTGAATGACGTTACCGAAGGTCCACACCTTGAGGTGCTTCGCCAGAAGGTCGGGCAGGAGCAGAATCCGGCCCCCGCGATCCCGCAGCCGGTAACCCAGTTCGATATCCTCGATCGAGGGCATCGTGTACCTGACCACGTCAAAGCCGCCCGCTGACAGGAAGGCGGATTTCCTCACGGCGCCGCATCCGGCCCAGAAAGTCGATGCTTCGCGGTTGCCGCGCTGGTGATAGTAACGGTGCACGAGGTTCTTGTACCGGCTGATCCACGGTGTTCCCGAGGGAGTTTCATCATAGGAGCCGAAAACGGCGTCCACCGTCGGGTCCTCGAAAGCCTCGCGTATCTTCTTGGCGCCACCGGCCCAGGCGACGACATCGGAATCGACAAACCACAGAATATCCCCGGCGGCTTTCTGCGCGGCGAGGTTCCGCGCCGCGCCCGGCCCGCCGTTCCTCGGCATTTCGAGCACCGAGGCGCCAAGTTCCCGCGCCCTCTCGACGGTGTCATCGGTCGAACAGTCGTCGACCAGGAGCACCTCGCAGACCTCGCCCGCCCGCAGCATCTCGACCAATGGCGGAAGCACCTGCGTCAGCAGGCCCGAGGCATTGAATGCCGGCATGATCACGCTGATCGTGAGGCCGTGCTCGTTGGTTCCGCCGTTCATGTCAGACCTTCGCCGGTGGGTCCGGCCCGACTGCTCCGCGCGTCAGACGCGCGTTTGGTTGAAAAAAACAGAATGGCGAGCACAGGAAGCAGGAAGACTATCCGCGCACCGTAGCGGTCAGAAGGTTGCGAGACGGCGCCGCAAACCAGCGAATTGGCCAGGATGCCGACAAACACGGTCGCCGCGAAAGTGCGGATGGGCCAGCCGGCGCCGACCGATCTCAGGAAGACGCCGGCAATGATGGTGACAAGCGAAAGACCGTAGATGACCAGTTGGAAGAGCGCGAACCACGGCAGCCAGCCGATCCTGGAGGTCAGTCTCGCGTCGGTGAGTTCCTTCGATTCCTCCGGTATCAGTCTCCTCAGCCTATCCGTCACGCCGCCATCGGGAAGCGTCACATAGGCGTTGACGAAGAAAAGCTGCGTCATCGTGTTGCCGACCACCGAGCGGACAAACGAAATCGGGTGGGTCATCAGGACCCCACGCAACAGAATTACCTGTTCTTCCGTTATCCGTTCTTGCGTTTCCTCGGGGAGCAGCCTCAACGACCCGAGTTCCTCGGACTGGGCGAAAATTATGTGCGAGGCGGTGATCTGACGTGGCCGGACCAGTAGCTTTCGCAACTCGCAGGTCGCCAGCCCGGCCTGCGGGCACACGTCGTCGAGATATTCCAGGCCCGGCCCGTCCACGATGAGACGCGCCGTGATGAAAGGCCGGTAAACCACTTCGGAGTCGGTCACCGTTTCCGTTGCCACGACGAAGGCAAACCGTTCGGTCACGCCGATCAGCGCGACGGCGGCAACCAGCGCGCTCGACAGAACCACCCGCCGGGAACCCGATAGAAAGGCCGCAAGCGGCGCCACGGGCACCAATACCAGCGCGATCAGCAGGTGCGACGGATGCATCACGACAGATGTCGACGCCAGGATGAAAGCCAGGGCAGTTTCCCACCAGCGCATGCCGGGCAGAAGCGTCATCAGAGCCGCCAGCATCAGCAACTGTATCGGCGCGAAAATGTCCGGCATCAGGAACGCAGTATAGAAAGCTGCGGAACCGAGGCTGGCCGCCAAGATGCACAATCCGGTGGTCGCCGCCACCGAAAGGTGGCCCGGGTGCACCCTCAGAAGGACGCGAACCGAAAGCCAGACCGCGACAACCAGCAGCGCCGCCTGGGCAAAAACCACCGAAGCGAACCCCATGAAGGTGTGGAACAGGGCAAGGGTTATTCCGTAAATGAGCGAACGGCCGCCCTGGACGGTATTGTCTTTCTGCGCCCCGGTGCCGGCACCGCCTGCGGCGGAACTCTGCGTGGCGGCGGCGCCGTCATCGGGCATCAGGCCGACGATGTCCAGGAACCGCTCGCCCTGAAGCAGGTATCCGCCGGTATCGAAGTAATAAAGCGGCACACCGTTGGCCAGGAACACCCACAGCAGGCACGCCACGGAAAACAGGTACCACAGACCCGCCGACCAGACGGATTCTCCATACCACAACTGCCCCCAAACGCCGTTCTCGCGGGGGCTTGCAAACACCGATGTCATGGCCCCAACTTCGTTACGTCGACCGCGTCCGAAGCGACACCGACCGGTCCCGACTTCCCGGCGATCCGCGAAAAATACGATATTGTCGGCTCCAGTCCCTCGTCGAGCGTCACCTTCGGTTCCCAACCCAACAATTCGCGCGCCCGCGCTATGTCGGGTTTCCGGCGCACCGGATCATCCTGCGGCAGGGCCTCGTTGATGATCTGCGAAGCCGATCCGGTCATCTCTATGACCTTCCGCGCCAACCCGAGGATCGTCAGTTCCGTGGGATTTCCGATGTTTATCGGCCCGGTTACTTCCCCCGGCGCCTCCATCAGCCGGACCAACCCGTCGATCAGATCGTCCACGTAACAGAAACTGCGCGTCTGCGACCCGTCGCCGAAAATCGTGATCGGCTCGCCGCGCAGCGCCTGCATTACGAAATTGGAAACGACCCTGCCGTCGTCGGGGTGCATCCTCGGGCCATAGGTGTTGAAGATCCTCGCCACTTTTATCGGCAGCGCGTGCTGACGGTAATAATCGAAAAACAGCGTCTCCGCGCAACGTTTCCCCTCGTCGTAGCAGGATCGCGGGCCGACCGGATTCACGTTGCCCCAGTAATCCTCGGTCTGCGGATGAATTTCAGGATCGCCGTAGACCTCCGACGTCGAGGCCTGGAGGATTTTCGCGCCCGTTCGCTTGGCCAGCCCGAGCATGTTTATCGCGCCGTGAACGGACGTCTTGGTGGTCTGGACCGGATCGTACTGGTAGTGCACCGGCGACGCCGGACAGGCCAGATTGTAGATTTCGTCGACTTCCACATAGAGCGGAAAGGTCACATCGTGGCGGATGAGTTCGAAATTCGCCTCGGTCATCAGATGGGCGACATTCGCGCGCCTGCCGGTGAAATAGTTGTCAAGGCACAGAACCTCGTGGCCCTCTGCCACCAGACGGTCGCACAGATGGCTGCCGAGAAACCCGGCGCCGCCGGTAACGAGAACCCTCTTGGCCGTCGGATCGATCATTGCGGTGTTCCTGTACAGACCGGCATCACAACTTCCACTTCAGCATCGATCCAGTCATCTACCTGACATTCCACTCTGCCCAAATTTCGGCAATAGTTTGACGGCCTTGAACTCTTCAATATTGCCTGATCGTTCCTGCATCATGCCACCTTGCTACTTTTTCCTCTACGTTCTCGCGGCAGCGTTGGCGTTTTCCGCTTGGGTGTGGTTCATGGATCGCCGCTTTCCCCGTCTCTCGTTCGCCAGGCGGAACTGCCGTAACTTCTTTGAAACGCCGGCGCCCAGACGAACAGAAGCGCGACAGTAAGAAGCATGGGCAGGCTCCGAACAAGGCCGGCCGCAAGATATTCGCCTTTGGTAACAACCTCGAAGAAATGAATGTATATCTGCCACAACAACAGGTTCTGAAAGAGCGAAACGGCCACGATAATAGCGACCAGCACCCGGGCCGAACGGGAGAAACTATTCTCGTCGGCCAGCACATACATCAGCGGGATGAAAAGCACCGACAGGTAATGCGCCCACGCAATCGGTGTAAGAACCAGCGGTGTCACCAGGGCGAAGACCACCGATACGTGGCGTCCGGCCCGCGGCGACGGGGCTGACTTCCGAATCCGGTAATAGACCAGGACCAGACCGGCGATCACCGCCAGTCGCAGTGTCGTGGACACCAATTTCAGGCCCGGCGGCGCAAAATCCAGATTGTTGAGTTCTTCGCCCGACAGCCAGAGCGGCTCCAACCAGGCGAACATGTTGCTGTTGAAGTAGGCCGGGTTCAGATTTCGGGATTCTTCGAGCACGCGCGCCACCAGCACAAGGTGAGGCTCGACGCCGAAAACCCCCAGCGAAACAAGAACCGCCGCGGAACCGAATGCCAGGACCGACGCTCGAAACCGGTTGTCGAGCACAACGAACAGAAACACCAGCCCCGGTGCGAACGCCGGCTTGATGGCGACGCACAGTATCCAGATCGCGCCGGCCGCAATCATCTTGTCCCTGGTGATCTGAACTAGTGCAACGACAAACAGCATGAACACAAAAGGCGTCACCTGACCGCCGACAACGTACACCGTCCAGAACGGCTGGAAGACCAGCGCGGCGGTCCAGAAACATGCGAAGAACCTTGCCATCGAAGATGGGGCACCGGACACGAACCTGCGCAAGTGAAAGTACAGGATCGAAAGCCCGACAAGATAGCAGACCGCGCTCTGAACCTTGAAGGCGACAAGCGCCGAAGCCGGCTCAAGTAGTGCCAGCGGCGCGTACAGGACGCTGGTCAATGGCGCACTGAGAAAGCTCATGTTGCTGAGCGGCGGCTGGCCGTCGATCTTCGCGAACGGATCGTACAGATCGTTGAATTGCCCCGCCAATACCTTCTGGCCGGCATCGTAGTAGTTGGCGAAATCCCAGTACATTCCCCGGTTCAGCAGAAAGAACGCCGCCCCGCAAAAGAGCAGAACCAGGCCTATCGAAAGATATCCGATCCATCGAAAGTGCTTGTCTTCAAACCGGCCCATGAAACCTGCAGTCATCGCCAGAACCCTTCATCCATCCCGAAACGGCGATGCCGTGGCCCGCGCCGGGCAATGTCGGACACAGGCCCGTTGTCACCGCTCTTGCACTCAGACGGATCGCATTTCTTGCCGTCGTTACTCATGAACACTCTTAACTCTGTTTTCTGACCCGATTGTCGCGGGCCGGCAATATTGCATGGCTTTTCGACTTTGCCTCCGCGAAAGGAAAGACGATGAGACCGACCAGAATGGCGAACCACATGGTGACCGCCCTGATAAGCGCGGTTGCCGGCAAGGCAATCTCGGCGGGAACATCGGCGAACAGCAGCAGTGCGACCATCGCCGCCTCGGCGCCTCCGAGGCCACCGGGCATCCCGGCAAGCGCGCCCGACGTCATCGACGTCAGAAATATCGCCACCGCCGCCCACAATGGAAGCGGCGCCCCCATCCAGTCGAGAAGAAGAGCGAAAGCCCAACCCTCGCAGAACCAGCCCAATCCGCCGATAAGCAGTATCGGAACGCCGGCGCCCGGGCGGGTGAAGATACCGATCCCCTTCGCCATCAGCCGCGCGCGGGCAAATACCCTCGGCAGCCGTCCGACCGCGCGCCAGGCGAAGGTCACAATGGCCTGCAGCAATCTCGAGTTGGACGCTATCCAGGCAAGCGACAAGGCGACGACCGCCAGCAGCCAGATGTATCCCGGTCCGAACGCGGACAGAGCCAGGGACAGGACAAGAAGCAAGCCGACGGAGGCCAGGTCGAAGGCGCGCTCGGCGATGGCCGCAGGAAGCACGCGGTGAACCGGGACACCGGCCTCGCGCGACAGCCACCGGAGGCGCACGAACTCACCGAGCCGGCCGGGCGTCGCCATAAACGCCAACCCTCCGAAGTAATGCCTGAATTCCTGAGCGATCCCGCCGCCCACGCCGACGGTCCGGGTCAGGATGCTCCAACGTACCGCCCGAATGACGTAGTTAACGACCGACAGACCAAGCAGCGCCAGCAACTCCAGACGCCCGATCCGGCCGAATGCCGCGATGGCTTCCTGCCAGCCGGTCGCGGCTGCCGCCAGTCCGAGACTGACGACAAAGAGGCCAAACAGAAGAACAAGCGTCCAGAATCTCGACCAAAAATGTAACGGCACAGAAGCGGTGCCCATTCCTACCGGCTGACACGCTGCGGCTTCAGCACGTCCGGCGCTAACCTCCTGCGGCCGGCCGGACGGTAGGGCTTGGTCTGAAATTCCTCATGGTAGGCGCGATCCACGTTGACTTCCCAGACATCGTGCTTGGCACCAAGGATGTTCTGCGCCGCCAGCATCGCGGACAGCATGGAGTGGTCCTGGTTGTTGTAGCGGTGCAGACCGTTGCGCCCGACCGTCTGGAAGTTTTCGAGCTGAACGACCCAGTCCTTGATGACTTTCAAGACCTCCATGTACTCGGAATCATATACCGGGTACGCCTTGGGCTGCCTGATTATCGCACCGTCGATCACATGTTCCGCCTTGGCGAGACCGATTTTCTCCAGCTCGGACCCCGCCAACTCGATCAGGTCCTCGTCAGACATCGACCACAGCGGCTCATCTTCGTTGCAGAAATACTCCATGCCGATCGAGGCGCGGTTTTCCTCCGGCACCATGTCCTTGGACCACGCCCGGAAATTCTGGATGCGCCCGACCTTCACGCCGTTGCTGTGCACGTAGATCCAGTTGTCCGGGAACGGATCGGCGTGGTTCAGCAGCAGGGTCACTATCATGAAATCGCGATACTTGAGCTTGCGGGCAGCCTCGACGACCTCATCCGGCGGCGCCGGTTCGAAACTCTCGATCAATTGGCTCAGCGCCATCGAGTTGATGAACTCGTCGGCGTGCTGAACATATGACCGTTCCTTGCCGGTTTCCGGGTTGCGCTCCGTCACTTCGATGCCGGTGACGCGCTTGCCGTTGCGGAAAATCCGCCCCACGCGGCTCTGCATGCGTACTTCGCCGCCATCCTCGCGGATACGGTCGCGCATGGCTTCCCACATCATGCCCGGCCCGAGGCGCGGATACTGGAACTCCTCGATCAGGCTCGAGGTGTCGTTGGCGCCGCTGATCGCGTTCCACACCGCTTTCACCAGCGACAGGTTCTTGATCCGTTGCGCCGCCCAGTCTGCGCTGATCTCGTTACACGGAACTCCCCAGACCTTTTCCGTATAGGAGCGGAAGAAATGCATGTAGAGCCGTCCGCCGAACCGGTTCATCACCCACTGGTCGAAGGTCTCTTCCTTCTTGTGAGGAAACAGCAGCCATTTGCCGAAGCTGGCGGCGATCCGGAAGGATTCGTAGGCGCCGAGATT
The DNA here is from genome assembly GCA_046757205.1 of Paracoccaceae bacterium. Lineage (GTDB taxonomy): Bacteria > Pseudomonadota > Alphaproteobacteria > Rhodobacterales > Rhodobacteraceae > JBHHXR01. The sequence continues at coordinate 6,862 of JBHHXR010000001.1, read as the reverse complement.
CGACAACGCGTTGAACAGCTTCAGCGGATAGTTGAAGAACTTTCCGCGGTAATAGATGCGGCTGAGCCGCGGAACGGTGATGAAATCGTCGCCGATGATCTCATGCCACACCTGCTCGACTTCCGGTATCTTGGTGAAGAACCGGTGGCCGCCGATATCGAACCGGAAGCCCTTGTGGCTTTCGGTTCGGGCGATCCCGCCGACCAGATCGCCGCCTTCGAAAACGATGGGCACGTGATCGTCGCAGCGTTTCTGCAACTCATACGCACCGGTCAGGCCAGCAGGCCCGCCCCCGATGATCGCAACAGTTCTGGCAGTCTCACCGCCCCCAGCGGTGATTGAAGTAAACGGATCCACTATCACATCCCCCGATAAACCAACACAAACGCATACACTCGGATCCAGTGCACGATTCCCCGACAACCGGCTTGATACCATATTTCACTCAAATACGGCGAAATTCTTTTTGACATGTGCGCAGAATGTGACCGGAATCCCTCTCCCACGGGGAATCCTGAAGGCAAAACGGCGGATTGATCGGAGAACGCGGCCTTCAACCGACCCGGCATCGGCGCCCGAAGCATGGCGAATCGCCACCTTCAGACCGGTGCCGCCATTCCGATTCGGTGCGCGTTCGCCATGACGCCGAAGGTGATCGTGGTCGCCGGAATCGTCGGCAGCACGGACGCGTCCACGACGTGAACCCGCCCACGGCCGGCCGGCCGGCCGACCGGGTCGCTTTGCCATCCCGACGGCGATCGCCGCATCGGCATGGTGCTCCCGCAATGGAAACTCGATCCCGGCTGGCCGTGCGACACCGCCGGCAGGAGCGCGAACAGTCCAGCCGAACGCATCGCCGCGCCAAGACGGCGCTGCGCCCGGCGCATGATCCCGACGGTATCGGGATTTTCGACAAACCGGGCAGCCAGCCGGTTGTCGCCGTCGCCCGTCGCCAGCCGAAGCCCGATCCGCCCCGAGTGCGCGGAATGCAGAAAGGTCTGCGCGACCACGAGGCGGCGGCCAAGAAACTCGAAGAGCGGCCGCGAAAAGGGAACCCGCCGCCCATACCGGCCTCGCATCTCCCGCGCATAGAAATCGTTGTAGGTGTAAAGCTGCGAGTGGATCACATAGGGCGATATCTCCGGCGAGAGGATCTCCACGAAAATCTGCGTCAGCGTGTGCAGCCGCGTCCGGTCGGGCCGGGGACGGGACAAACCGGCGCCGAGCATCGGCATCAGCGCGTAATGGCTGTCAGACAGCAGGAGTTCCTCCTCCGCCTTGCCGAACGACGCCAGCATGATCCGCGTCGTCTCAAGAACGCCGGCGGCCAGGAAGACGCGCCGGCCGACCACTTCCCTGCCGCCGCCGCCGTCAAGCAGACACGCCGCGGCGGCGCTCTCGCCGTCTTCGCGGACCGAAACCACCCGGTGTCCCGGCACGTAGTCGAACGCGGGATTTGCCTTCAAGGATCCGACCGTCCCGGAAGCGCAGAAGATCAACCGGTACGGGCACCCGTACAGGCACAGTCCGCACAGCCTGCAGCCTTCGCCGACCGCCTGGCGCGCCGCTCCCGCGTGAACGCCGAGAGCGTTCAGCCGAGGCCGGCTTTTCTCCAGCCTCGCGAGTATCTTTCCGGCTTGCGGGCTCTCCGTCAGCGGGCGCCGCCCCGACATGTCGAAATCCGGCAGCAGCTCCTGGACGGCGTCGCGCCGCCCCGCCACCGGCATGAACTCCGCCACGGCCTCGTAATGCGGCGCCAGGTCACGCGCCTCCGGTGGCCAGTCGGCGATATCCTGCTGGCGGTAGGGCAGCACGGCGGAGCCCCAGACATTGCTCAGGCCGCCCCGCGCCCGCGACGACCTGACGCCGATCCACGGCGGCGGATCGGCGAAGGTGGCGTCCGGTTCTTCCATGGCGAAACGCGACCCGAAGCGCATGATGGTGCCGTCCGGCGCGCCGAGCTGTGGTCGCTTGTAAGCGGCGATCATTTCCGGCGCGTGGGCCGCCGGCTCAAGAGCCCCGAGTTCGTCGCGCCGTTCGCTCGCCGCTTCGCCGAGGCGCCTGCCGGCATCGAGCATCGTCACGCGTCGGCCGCGCGCCAGCAGCGCGGAAGCCACGGCCACGCCCGATGGCCCGGAACCGATCACGATATCGGGTTTGTCGTGGCCTGCCGACCGGCCCATCAAACCTCCTTGCCGCCGTCTTCGAACACGCCGGCCTCGAGCCGGCCGGCCAGCCCGGTGTTTCCCGATTTCCGTGCCGCGCGGGCAAGCGCCGCGCCGTAGGCCGCCAGAACCCTGTCCTCGCGCCAGAAGGCGTCAAACCCCCGGCGCGCGGATTTTGCCATCCGCGAGCGCAGTTTCCCGTCCCCGCGCATCCGGCGCATGCCCTCTTCCAGCTCGGTGGCGTCGTCGAACAGCACGCCGCCGCCGGATCGCTCGACGATCTCGGGAAACGGCCCCAGCCGCCGGGCCAGCACCGGCGTGCCGAGCCTGAAACTCTCGATCAGGATGATGCCGAAGGTCTCGTAGCACACGGAGGGGACCAACAACCCGATGGCGCCGCGGTAGTAGGCGTTCAGCTCGTCCACCGGTTTGCGCCCGAGAAACCGGATCCGCGGATTGCCACCGGCAAGGCGCCTGAGTTCGCCGGCATATTCGCCGTCGCCGAGGATCAGGAGATCGGCCCCGGTATCCTGCTCGAAGGCCGGAAAGGCATCCTGGAGCCCCTTGATCTTTTCCAGCCGGCCGACGAACAGGAAATACGGGCGGTCGTGCGCCGCGACTTCCCGGGAAGCGGGCAGGTCGGGCAGGAAGTAGGGGATCACCTCCATGTCCGGTTCGAACCCGAATTCCCTGTGCTTGCCGCGGCTGAATTCGCTCTTGGCGATGAACAAATCGACTTCCCGCGCGTGGCGCGCCAGCATCCCGGTGTAACGCCAAAGCTGCGGCGGGCGCCGGAAGCTGAGGGTGCAGCGCAGGCAGTCGCGCCGGTCGCAGAGCTCCCGGTTGTAGCGCCACAGCACATGCATGGGACAGACCAGCCAGTGTTCGTGGGCCTCGTAGACCTTCAGCCCCCGGCCCAGCGACAGCAGGCCGGGCCCGCCGACCAGCGACGCGTTGTTGTGCCAGATGATATCGAACTTCCCGCTCTCGATTATCCGCGAAATCCGGCCGCCGTGGACCACCGGCATGCCGAGCTGCTGGGTCAGGAGATTGGACATCAGCGGCCAGCGGCTTTTCAACGGGACGATCGTCGGATCGTCGGCCGAGGACAGCGCCTCCGACGGCTGTCCTCCGAGCGTCCGGTAGCTGTCGGCGTCGTGGATCACCGTCACCTCGTGCCCGCGCCGGACCAGCGCGCGGGCAAGGCGCTGAACGCCGACCGCGTCGCCGCCGAAACTGTGGGGCGGATAAAATGTCGTCAGCATCGCGATTCTCAGAGCGGCCATGGTGGTGAACTTCCAGTTTCGGATGCAGCCCGGCGATACCGCCCGCACTGATGACGGCCGCGAGACTGCCGCAAACCGCACCCTGCCTCAAGCCGTCGGTCTTCGGGAACCGGCGCGCGTGGCGCGAACGTCACGGCGGCCGGCGATAGGTATGCAGGCGGCGGCGCCAGCTTTACGAACCGCCGGATACCGAACATAACCGTGGATATCCGGAACGTTGCCGATGTTGTCGACCGTGAACAATCGTTACATTTTCTGGGCATTACTTGCGGTGCCGGCAATCAACGTTCTGCGTCTGGATCTGCTGGTCCACGTGCCGAACGGCGTGCTGCTGTTCAAGACAGGCATCTACAGCGCGCGGCTGCTGGTCGTCGCGCTGTCCATAACACCGCTGTGCATGATGTTCCCACGCGCCCGCTGGACGCGTTGGCTGGCTTCACGCCGGCGGTATATCGGCGTTGCGGGATTTTCCTTTGCGGCATGGCACACGGTGTATTTCGTGGCGGGCTCCGACCTCGCGGCGATCGGCGCCAGTTTCACGGACCGCGCGGTGCTTCCCGGGTGGCTGAGCGTGGTGATCCTTGCCGCCATGGCGGCAACCTCGAACGACTACTCGGTCCGCCGCCTCGGGCCGACCTGGAAGAAACTGCAGCGCTGGGGATATGCCGCCACCGCGCTGGCGCTTGCGCACTGGCTGCTGGTCGAGTTCCACCTGCGGGATTTCCTGATCTACGTGGTGCCGGTCTCGCTCCTCGCGATCTACCGTTTCACCCGCCCGCGCCGCCGGGCGGCGAACCGGGTGAACGCCGCTGGAACCCGAATCATGCGGCGGATTTCGGAGACACCGGATTAACGGGGCGGTATCATCAGCCTCTGGCCGACGCGGATCGTGTAGGGCGGTGAAATCCCGTTGAATTTCGCCAGCGCATCCACGCTGACGCCGCTTTGCAGGGCAATGCGGTAGACCGTCTCGCCCGGCTTGACAACGCGCACGGCTACCGGATCGCCGCGATCCGCCGGCGCCTCGCGCGCCGCCGCCGCGACGGCGGCCCTGGCCGGCTTCACGTCGGTCGCGGCATTGTAGCCGCCGCCGGACGCGATATTCAGAGCCACGTAGTCCAGCGCCAGCTGTCGGCGGCTCCGGGCCAGCGTCGTCCGTGCCGTCGCCAGCGACCGCTCGGCGTCGAGGATTTCGAGGAACGTGGCCTCGCCGATGACAAAACTGGTGAGCGCCAGTTCCAGCGCCTTTTCGTAGGCTTCGACCGAATTTCTCGCGGCGGCAATCGTGCGCCGGTCGCGGCCGATCGCCGCCAGCGCGTTCTCGACCTCCTCGACGGCGGCGAGCACCGTCGATCTCCACGCCAGGTACCGCTCACGCGCGGTCGCCTCGGCGACCGCGACATTGGCCCGGCGCCTGCCGTTGTCGAGTATCGGGATGTCTATCGAGGGCCCGAAGCTCCAGGTGCTTCCGGAAGCGCCCGGCGATACCGCCGTCGCGGTGACCGAACCGAGCAGCGAAACGCTGGGGTACATCTGCGCCTGCGCAATGCCGACCTCGGCAACCGCCGCCGCCAGGCGCCGCTCGTCGCTGCGGATATCCGGGCGGATGCGGAGGAGATCGGCCGGCACGCCGCTGGCGATGCGCGCCCGCGGAATCGGCTGCGGAGCGCCCTTCGACAATTCGGCGCGCAAGGTTGCCGCCGGCAGCCCCAGCAGTGTCGCGATACGGTGCGCCGAACGGAAGAAGCCGGTTTCCAGCGGCGGCAGATCCGACAACGTCGAGTTTACCAGCCCCTCGACCTGCAGAACGTCGAGCCGCGTCGCGCTTCCGGCCGACAGCAGGGTCCGGGTCGACTGCAGCGTGTAGCGCCGCGATTCCAGTTCCTTTTTCTTCAGCGCGATCCGCTCCTGGAAAAACCGCGCGTCGATATAGGCCGACACGATATTGGACAGGTACACCAGGCGCGCTACATCGACATCGGCATAGGCGGCATCGAGACGGGCGCTCGCCGATTCCCGGCTGCGCCGGTACCGGCCGACGAAATCAAGCAGCCACGATGCCGACAGCCCGGCGGTGGCGCTTCTCACCCTGGCCGAACCCGATCCGCCGGATACCGCCGCGCCCAGCGCCGCGTCGAGATCGGCCGGCGCGCCGGCGGCATCGGCAACCGCCTGCGCGGCGATGACGCGCTCCATCGCCTGCCGCACGTCGAGGTTTTCGCTCAGGCCGCGTTTGACCAGCGCGTTCAGGCGCTTGTCGCCGAAATTCTCCCACCACGGCGCCAGCGCCCGGTCCGGCACCGGCGCGCCGGCGCCGCTGGCGAACTTCTCCGGCAGATCGATCTGCGGCGGCTGGTAGTCCTCACCGACGACGCAGGCGGCAAGTGTCGCGGACAGCATGACCGGAAGGCATCTTCGCGCCGCCGCCGCCAACCCCAGTTCTGCCCGCATTCGCGCCTGCCCCAGTTCTTGCGCCTCACCTGCCCGGCCCCGCGGCCGGAGCCCGGGGAACCGAAATCACGGCACAACCGCCGCCGGAATCGCCGTTTCGCGGGGCCAGCCCGCCCGGATCAGATGAACTCTGCTCGTCCTTCGGTCCCGATTGCTTCGGGTTTGTCCGCTGCACTCTATGAACGAAGTCGACGGGGTGCGACACAAAAGTCAAGCAAAAACAGATTTTTGCGCGGCTGTTTGCAGTTGGGCAACGAAGAAACAGCGGCCGAGGCGAAGCCGATCTGCCGCGCAACGGGAAATGACGGCCGCAAATCCGACGTGAAATCCCGCCCTTCGGCACGCGGCCCGGTATCCCCACGTCCAGACGCGTCGCGTCCAACCGCGTCCGGTGCCGCACCGACCGCAGGGCGTGCGCCCTGCCGCGTGGGCGGGCGCTTGCCCGGGACATCCGCCCCGGGACGGCTGTGCGGGCGGCTGAATCCGGGAATACGCGGCGGGCTTCGTTATGGCCCGTGCTTCGTCTCCCGCAGGGCCCGCTCGACGATCACCCGCACTTCGAATGCCCGCATTCCATGCACGTCATGCAGCCCTCGATCATCTGCATGGCGAACTGCCCGCAGCGCGGGCAGGCCGGCGCCCTCGGCCGGTCGCCGACCGACACCACCTGCGCCTGCGGATCGGTCTTCAGGCCCAGCCCCTCGCCGGCCAGAAAGCCGATCTCGATCATGTGGCGCTCGATCACCCCGCCGATGGCGGCGAGGATCGAGGGAATATACTTGCCGTCCACCCAGGCGCCGCCGCGCGGGTCGAACACGGCCTTGAGTTCCTCGACCACGAAGGACACGTCGCCACCGCGCCGGAACACCGCCGAGATCATCCGCGTCAGCGCCACGGTCCAGGCGTAGTGCTCCATGTTCTTGGAGTTGATCAATATCTCGAACGGCCGCCGGCGCCCGC